>NZ_JBGIWG010000006.1:0-364772 GCF_041320715.1 Enterobacter sp. KB-221C9 | reverse complement strand
TTACGTATGTTCACTCAGAGACTTGGTATTCATTTATTGTCCGAAGACATTAAGAATCCATGTCACTTTGAGTGCCCACACAGATTGTCTGATAAATTGTTAAAGAGCAGTGCAACGCGGCTTTCGCTCACCGTTGCGAGGTGGCGTATATTACGCTTTCCTCTTTCAGAGTCAACCCGTTATTTCAGGATTTTTTCTCTTCAACCGAACCGCTTGTTGTGTGAAGTGATTCACATCCGCCGTGTCGATGGAGGCGCATTATAGGGGGCCGCCGAGGAATGACAAGCGGAAAAATGCATTTTTATTTCAACCGCTCATCTTTTCACCAAAAAGGCTATTTTTGGTGCTTTTTAATCTCTTTTGGCAGATCGGCCAGGCTATTAATCACCCAATCCGCTGCATTTTCTGCTTCTGGCGTCACTGGCTTACCGGTGCGAACTAATATTTTGGTCCCTACACCTGCGGCGGCGGCTGCCTGCATATCTTCCAGTTTGTCGCCCACCATATAAGAAGCAGCCATATCGATGTGCAGGAACTCCTGCGCAGAGATGAACATCCCCGGATGCGGCTTACGGCAGTCACAGGTCTGGCGATACTCTTCTACTGTTCCCTGCGGGTGGTGCGGACAATAATAGATACCGTCGAGATCCACGCCGCGGTCGGCCAGCGACCAGTCCATCCATTCCGTAAGCGTCTCGAACTGCGCTTCGGTGAATTTACCGCGAGCAATACCGGACTGGTTCGTCACCACCACCAGCGCATAGCCCATCTCTTTCAGCTGGCGCATGGCATCTATTACGCCCTCGATAAACTCGAACTCATCAATCTCATGGACATAACCGTGATCCACATTAATAGTGCCGTCACGATCGAGAAAAATTGCGGGTACTGATTTTGCCACCGGTTTGCTCCTGAAAAAGGCATGTTCGACTAGTATCTCATGAATCGCAGCGCAATAAAGTGCTCATCGTACAGAGTTGGATTGATTTAGACGTCTGGATGCCTTAACATCCGTTTTGTTTACGGTCATCACCCGTATCTGGCAGAAGAAAATGCCACGGCTAACTTACATACGATAAAAATAATCTAATGATTAAACTTTCCAATATCACCAAAGTGTTCCAGCAGGGGAACCGAACCATTCAGGCGCTGAACAACGTCAGCCTGCATGTTCCTGCTGGTCAAATTTATGGCGTCATTGGCGCATCGGGTGCAGGTAAAAGCACGCTGATTCGTTGTGTTAACCTGCTTGAGCGCCCAACCCAGGGCAGCGTAGAAGTTGGCGGCCAGGAACTTACCGCTCTCTCAGAAAAAGAACTCACCAAAGCGCGTCGTCAGATTGGCATGATCTTCCAGCACTTTAACCTGCTGGCCTCCCGCACCGTGTTCGGCAACGTTGCCTTACCGCTTGAGCTGGATAACACGCCAAAAGAAGAAGTGAAGCGTCGCGTTACCGAGCTGCTCGACCTTGTGGGTCTGGGCGACAAACATGATAGCTACCCGGCAAATCTGTCCGGTGGGCAAAAACAGCGTGTGGCCATTGCACGCGCGCTGGCAAGCAATCCTAAGGTACTGCTGTGTGATGAAGCCACCAGCGCACTGGATCCGGCAACCACGCGTTCGATTCTGGAACTGCTGAAAGACATTAACCGTCGCCTGGGCCTGACGATCCTCCTTATTACGCACGAGATGGACGTGGTGAAACGCATCTGTGACTGCGTGGCGGTCATCAGCAACGGTGAGCTGATCGAGCAGGACACGGTAAGTGAAGTGTTCTCGCATCCGAAGACGCCGCTGGCGCAGCAGTTCATCCAGTCCACGCTGCATCTGGATATCCCGGAAGATTATCTGGAACGCCTGAAAACCGAACCGACAGCAGACAGCGTCCCGATGCTGCGCATGGAGTTCACCGGTCAGTCCGTTGACGCCCCCCTGCTTTCCGAAACCGCGCGTCGCTTTAACGTGAACAACAACATTATCAGCGCGCAGATGGATTACGCCGGTGGCGTGAAGTTCGGCATCATGCTGACAGAAATGCACGGCACGCAAGAAGAAACCCAGGCCGCGATTGCCTGGCTGCAAGAACACCACGTAAAAGTAGAGGTACTGGGTTATGTCTGAGCCGATGATGTGGCTGCTGGTTCGCGGCGTTTGGGAAACGCTGGCAATGACCTTTGTCTCTGGCTTCTTTGGTTTTGTGATTGGCCTGCCGGTCGGCGTATTGCTGTACGTGACGCGTCCTGGTCAAATCATTGAGAACGCGAAACTGTACCGTACGCTCTCTGCGCTGGTGAACATCTTCCGTTCTATTCCCTTCATTATTCTGCTGGTGTGGATGATTCCGTTTACCCGCGTAATCGTCGGTACGTCTATCGGTCTGCAGGCGGCCATCGTTCCGTTGACCGTGGGGGCTGCGCCGTTTATCGCCCGTATGGTGGAAAACGCCCTGCTGGAGATCCCGACAGGTCTGATTGAAGCTTCCCGTGCAATGGGCGCAACGCCGATGCAGATCGTGCGCAAAGTCCTGCTCCCGGAAGCACTGCCGGGCCTGGTGAACGCAGCAACCATAACGCTCATCACGCTGGTCGGTTATTCCGCAATGGGTGGTGCCGTTGGCGCTGGCGGTTTAGGTCAGATTGGTTACCAGTACGGCTATATTGGATATAACGCTACCGTGATGAATACCGTTCTGGTATTGCTGGTTGTTCTGGTTTATTTAATCCAGTTCTCTGGCGATCGCATCGTCCGGACCGTTACTCACAAATAACGTTACACACAACACAAACTCGACGAGTTAAGGATAAAACATGGCGTTTAAATTAAAGACCTTTGCAGCAGTAGGCGCGCTGATCGGCTCTCTGGCACTGGTGGGTTGCGGTCAGGACGAAAAAGATCCAAACCACATTAAAGTGGGCGTTATCGTGGGTGCAGAACAACAGGTTGCTGAAGTTGCTCAGAAAGTGGCAAAAGAGAAGTATGGCCTGGACGTTGAGCTGGTGACCTTCAACGATTACGTTCTGCCGAACGAAGCGCTGAGCAAAGGCGATATCGACGCCAACGCCTTCCAGCACAAACCATACCTGGACCAGCAGATCAAAGACCGTGGCTATAAACTGGTAGGTGTCGGTAACACCTTCGTTTATCCAATTGCTGGTTACTCTAAAAAAATCAAATCGCTCGACGAGCTGCAGCCTGGCTCTCAGGTCGCTATTCCAAACGACCCAACTAACCTTGGCCGTTCCCTGCTGCTGCTGCAGAAAGTGGGCCTGATCAAACTGAAAGACGGTGTTGGTCTGCTGCCAACCGTGCTGGACGTTACCGAAAACCCGAAAAATCTGAAACTGGTTGAGCTGGAGGCACCACAGCTGCCACGCTCTCTGGACGATGCACAGATTGCTCTGGCGGTTATCAACACCACTTATGCGAGCCAGATTGGCCTGACCCCTGCGAAAGACGGTATCTTCGTTGAAGATAAAGACTCCCCGTACGTTAACCTGATCGTGACTCGCGAAGACAACAAAGACGCGGAAAACGTGAAGAAATTCGTTCAGGCTTATCAGTCTGATGAAGTTTACCAGGAAGCCAACAAAGTGTTTAACGGCGGCGCTGTTAAAGGCTGGTAATCTCACCTCAGTGTAATATCATCAGGACGGGCTTATGCCCGTCTTGTCATTTGTGCAGTCAACTGATTCAATATCTGACGTTTTGATTATCCATTGAGGAACTATTATGCGTGCTTTACCGATCTGTCTTTTAGCACTCATGCTGAGCGGCTGTTCTATGCTAAGCAGATCTCCCGTTGAACCTGTTCAAAGCACGGCAACCCCGCCAAAAACCGAGCCTGCGAAACCGAAAGTGGTTCGCCCGGCGCCGGTTCGCATTATCACGAAAGCAGACGAACTCGTCGGTAAACCGTTCCGTGAACTCGGCGAAGTGAGCGGCGAATCCTGCCAGGCGACCAACCAGGACTCACCACCGAATATTCCGACAGCGCGTAAACGTATGCAGATTAATGCTGCAAAAATGAAGGCCAACGCTGTCCTGCTGCACAGCTGTGAAGTCACCAGCGGCACGCCGGGCTGCTACCGTCAGGCGGTTTGCATCGGTTCTGCGCTGAACATCACGGCGAAATGAGTGCATTTCAGTTCGAGCAGATAGGCGTTATCCACTCTCCTTATAAAGAGAAGTTCGCCGTCCCCCGCCAGCCCGGTCTTGTGACCAGCGGAAGCGGTGAGCTTCACCTGATTGCGCCTTACAATCAGGCCGATGCGGTACGCGGGCTCGAGGCTTTCAGCCATTTATGGGTGGTGTTCGTGTTTCACCAGACGATGGAAGGCGGCTGGCGTCCGACCGTGCGCCCTCCTCGTCTTGGCGGAAATGCGAGAATGGGCGTGTTTGCGACTCGCTCGACCTTCCGCCCAAACCCGGTTGGAATGTCGCTGGTTGAACTGAAAGGTATACGTTGCCAGAAAGATCGGGTGATACTGGAGTTAGGTAGCCTGGACCTGGTAGACGGCACGCCGGTAATCGACATCAAACCCTATTTGCCCTTCGCCGAAGCCCTCCCTGACGCGCGTGCAAGCTATGCTCAGGACGCACCGCAGGCGGACATGCCTGTTTATTTTACGCCTGAGATAACCGCGCAGCTCGGTCAACTGGAGAAACGCTATCCTCGCTTACGGGATTTCATCACTGAAGTTCTGGCACAGGACCCTCGTCCGGCCTACCGTAAAGAAGAGGAAGCAGGAAAATCGTACGCCGTCTGGCTGCTGGATTTTAACGTTCGCTGGCGCGTTACCGGGGCAGGTTTTGAAGTGTTTGCCCTTGAACCCAGGTAATTTTGTTCTCCTCTCTTTTGGCATCTTTGCCACACTGGTAAACTAAACCACTTTTTTTGTGTCAGGCTGGTGTTTCAGCCTGTTCCAATCGTCGAAATGGAACCGTAACAACATGCGTACTAGCCAATATCTGCTCTCCACTCTGAAGGAGACGCCTGCCGACGCCGAAGTGATCAGCCATCAGCTGATGCTGCGCGCCGGGATGATCCGCAAGCTGGCCTCCGGGTTATATACCTGGCTGCCGACCGGCGTGCGCGTCCTGAAAAAAGTCGAAAACATCGTGCGTGAAGAGATGAACAACGCCGGTGCTATCGAGGTGTCCATGCCTGTGGTTCAGCCCGCTGACCTGTGGCAGGAGAGTGGCCGTTGGGAACAATATGGTCCTGAACTGCTGCGCTTCGTCGATCGCGGCGAGCGTCCGTTCGTTCTCGGCCCAACGCATGAAGAAGTCATTACCGACCTGATTCGTAATGAGCTGAGCTCTTACAAACAGCTGCCGCTGAACTTCTTCCAGATCCAGACCAAGTTCCGTGACGAAGTTCGCCCACGTTTCGGCGTCATGCGCTCTCGCGAATTCCTGATGAAAGATGCCTACTCTTTCCATACCTCTCAGGAATCACTGCAAGAGACTTACGACGCAATGTATGCGGCATACAGCAAAATCTTCTCCCGCATGGGTCTGGATTTCCGTGCTGTGCAGGCTGATACCGGCTCCATCGGCGGTAGCGCATCCCATGAGTTCCAGGTACTGGCGCAGAGCGGTGAAGACGATGTGATCTTCTCTGACTCTTCAGACTACGCGGCGAACATCGAATTTGCAGAAGCGCTGGCACCAAAAGAACCACGCGGCGCGGCAACGCAAGAGATGACGCTGGTTGATACGCCAAACGCGAAAACCATTGCCGAGCTGGTTGAGCAGTTCAATCTGCCTGTCGAAAAAACCGTTAAAACGCTGCTGGTGAAATCCACCGAAGGGAGCGCTTACCCGCTGGTTGCCCTGCTGGTGCGTGGCGATCACGAGCTGAACGAAGTAAAAGCCGAGAAGCTGCCGCAGGTCGCCAGCCCGCTGACGTTCGCAACGGAAGCGGAAATCCGCGCCGTGGTGAATGCGGGCCCAGGTTCACTGGGTCCAGTCAACCTGCCGGTGCCGGTTGTTATTGACCGCACGGTTGCTGCAATGAGCGACTTCTCTGCAGGTGCGAACATCGACGGTAAACATTACTTCGGCATCAACTGGGATCGCGACGTGGCGACGCCGGAAGTGGCTGACATCCGTAACGTGGTTGCAGGCGATCCAAGCCCGGACGGTCAGGGTACCCTGATGATTAAGCGCGGCATCGAAGTCGGCCACATCTTCCAGCTGGGCGATAAATACTCTCGCGCGCTGAACGCTGCTGTTCAGGGTGAAGATGGCCGTAACCAGATCCTGACCATGGGTTGCTACGGTATCGGGGTGACGCGCGTGGTGGCTGCGGCGATTGAGCAGAACTACGACGAACGCGGCATCGTCTGGCCGGACAATATCGCGCCGTTCCAGGTGGCTATTCTGCCAATGAACATGCACAAATCTTACCGCGTGCAGGAGCTGGCCGAGAAGCTGTATGCCGAGCTGCGCGCTCAGGGAATCGAAGTGCTGATGGATGACCGTAAAGAGCGTCCGGGCGTGATGTTTGCCGATATGGAACTGATCGGTATCCCGCACACCGTCGTCATCGGCGACCGCAACCTCGACAGCGATGAGATTGAATACAAATACCGTCGCAGCGGCGAAAAACAGATGATCAAGACCGGCGACATTCTTGATTACCTGGTGAAAGCCATCAAAGGCTAAACAAAAAACCCCGCTCAGGCGGGGTTTTTTAATGGCTCAACGTCAGCTTATTTACTGTTACAGTCTTTGCCCGCGACAAACTTCGCGTCTTTATCTGCCACCAGCGTTTTCACCATCTCTCCGCTATCCGGGTTTGGCTCCAGCGTAAAGTGACCGTCAACCGTCAGCAATACCGGCTTGCTGTCATTGCCGCGTGCTACAGCGTAATCACGTTCAAGCTGCGCATTGTTTGCCACGCTGACCTTCCTGCCGGTTGCGCAGTCGGTAAAGATCGCCGCATCCGCCATATAGAAGTACATCCCCCGCATTGCCATTGGCGTTGCAGGCAGGGCCGCTTTCACCGGGGCTAGCGTGTAGTTGAACTGGGACTGAATAGGGTTACCTTCGCGGTCGAGCATCTCCATGCTGTCACCTTTAGGACGGAACCAGGTTTTCTCACCGGAGGTATCCGTCAGGACCAGCTTCTCCGCCGTACGCGCCCATGTTCCATAAGTCGCAAAAGAAGAAGGCTCTTTAGCGCCCTGATAGCGCTGATTCATCACCCAGGTGCCATCTTTTTGCAGGAACAGAGACGTTTCAATACCTTCGCAATCTGCGCAAGGCAATACGCCGCGCCAGCTTTGCTGCATCGGTTTTAATTCTTCCGTTTGCGTGGGTTGTAAAACCTGCGTTTCAGAGCGGTTGTTACACCCGAAAAGCGCAAACAGCGTACTCACTGCCAGCGCTGACCATAATACTTTTTTCACAATGAATTCCTTATGAAAAGTGTGTTCCCTATCGTCACTCTGTCGGGCGACGAACTTTACCGCGCAATGCTTTCACTGTGGATTTTTGGGCCTTCGAGGACAACCGACGCTCTTTCGATGCGCGGGTTGGCCGCGTTGCCCGGCGGCTTTTTTGTACTGCCGTTAACTCTTTGATGACCGCCACCAGCCTGGCTATCGCCGCTTCCCGGTTGAGCTCCTGGCTGCGGTATTCCTGAGCTTTGATCACAATCACGCCGTCGCTGGTAATAAGGTGATGACTGGCGGCAAGCAGGCTTTCTTTATAATACTCTGGCAGGCTTGAGGCTCGAATGTCAAAACGCAAATGGATAGCCGTCGACGCCTTGTTGACGTGTTGCCCACCTGCCCCCTGCGCACGAATGGCGGTAATTTCCAGCTCGTTGTCAGGAATGCTGACGTTTCGGGACAAGACGATCATGACGCGGGTTGCCACGCCGTTAAATGAATTTCCAGATTATTCTGAGAATCAGAGAGCCAGATTGCGCCGTCCTGAATCGTCGCCTGCAAAACCATGGTCCGGCTGGCAAACTCGCTCAACTGCGCCAGCTGCTCATCATCCAGATACCAGACCGTGAGATTTTTAAACTGTCCGCACTTGCTCTTGTTTTGCTGCCACCAGATCTCCGCAGCGCGCTGATTATATGCGAATAAGGCCACTTTAGCGGACTGGGTGCAGGCCTTCTTAATTCTGCGCTCGTCCGGCAGTCCAAGTTCGATCCACAAATCGATACCCAGATGATCGTTGCGCAGCCAGGCTTCAGGCTCGTCTTCTGCGCTTAACCCACGGGTAAACTGCAGACGTTCGTCGGCATACTTAATCCATGCCAGCAGGCGCAGCATCATGCGCTCCTGGGTTTCAGAGGGGTGGCGTGCCAGAGTAAGCGACGCGTCCAGGAACTGGTTGCGATCCAGATCGGCCACATTGACCACTGCTTTATAAATTGTCGCTTTCAGCGCCATGAGAGAACTCCATTCGAATCAGGCGCACATTGTAGCGAAAACCGCGGCAAAAGGCTGTTACTGGGTGTTAAATACACCCCTATCAAGGCTCTGATATTGCTTAAATGAGTATGGTATAGTCACCTTGCTAAACCGAGTTTATCTTCGTAGGCTTAATGATATCTCACAGTAAGTCAGTGCGCTGGCGGGAGGGGATGTGAATAATTATTGTGAGTTAATTCGCAAACGGTATGCGGAAATCGCCAGCGGAGATCTGGGGTATGTCCCGGACGCGTTGGGCTGTGTATTGAAGGTGCTTAATGAAGTGGCCTCCGATGAGGGCCTTTCAGAGTCGGTCAGGGAAAAAGCAGCGTATGCTGCGGCGAATTTACTGGTGAGCGATTATGTCGATGAATGAAACTTATCAACCCATCAATTGTGATGACTATGACAACCTCGAACTCGCCTGCCAGCATCACTTAATACTGACGCTGGAGCTAAAAGATGGCGAAGTGTTGAAGGGGAAAGCCAGCGATCTGGTTTCACGTAAGAATGTGGAATATCTGATAGTGGAAGATGCCGGTGCAACGCGTGAGCTGCGTCTGGACAAAATAGCCAGCTTCAGCCACCCGCAAATCGGCACCGTCGTGGTAAGCGAATCCTGATGACACTAACGGGCAGCCTGGCTGCCCGTTACGCTTTCTGCCACTCAAAACGGACACCCTCTTTTGACCACCCCTCTTCCGTAATGAAAATCCCTGCCGCAGCGATAGGCGTTTCGCCGTAGAACAGTAGCGGCGTGGTGTCGCGCAGCCACGGCGGCACGTTACACTCTTGCCATATTTTCTTCAGCTTCCGCCCCCCGTTGCGCCCGACGATATGCAGCATACCACCGGCCTTAAAGCGCACGGTGACCGGTTCACCGGGCTTCGGCAACCGCACGTGACCAGACGGCAGGAGAGAGACGCGTCCTGCCTCACAGGGCAATATCAGCGGTGCGTCAGGAGAAAGCCAGTCGAGCACCACATCGGTCAGTGAGGGCGTGGATTTTATCCACCAGAGTTCCCCTTTATACCGTCTAACCTCAAATCCGTTCAGGTGGACGCATGGGGAAGCATCATCCCGTGCCAGTGCGACTTCGTCCCAGATACGGCTCAGCATCGCCCGCGACGGCATCGCGGCGCGATGAGAGGCCAACCAGCGTCGCAACAGCGCGGCGCGACGTACCGGGCTCATCGCTATCATCGGTGCGATCGCTAACGCCCCGCCAGCAGAAATGAGTCCAGCCAGCTCGTCGCTCAACAGCTCATCCAGCAGCGATTCCTGTTCGGCACACAGCATGGCGCTTCTTGCCGTCGCGTCGGCGAAATGCGGCCAGCGGTCGCCTAAAAGCGGGAGGACGCGCAGGCGCAGGAAGTTACGGTCATAGCCATCATCCTGGTTACTCTCATCTTCGATCCAGCTCAGCTGATGTTCTCGCGCCCAGGCTTCCAGTGAGGCACGCGTCTCGCCAAGCAGCGGACGCAATAACGTTGTGCCGGCAAATTCTGAACGCGCCGGCATGGCAGAAAGCCCCGCCGGCCCGCTGCCCCGCTTAAGCGCCAGCAGAAAGGTTTCACACTGATCGTCCAGATGTTGGGCCGTGACCAGCGCTTCTCCAGTACGTAATGCCCCGGCAAACGCGGCATAGCGGGCTTTACGCGCCTGCGCCTCGATGCCCAGCCCTTCCTCCGCAAGCGTAACGCGCTCAACGATGAGCGGGATCGCCCACGCCGCACACAAGGCTTCACAGTGCGCCACCCACTCCTCTGCGTGGGGACTTAATCCGTGGTGGATGTGTATAGCCCGAAGCTGGACGTCAGATTCCCGATCGCGCCAGCACTTAAGGCGATGCAGCAACACGGTGGAATCCAGGCCACCGCTAAACCCCACCAGCAGCTGGCGGTACGGTGAAACGGCTTGTGCGATAGCGGGTAAGGTCATAGGAGATTACACATAAAAAATGCCCGAACTGAGCGGGCATTATCACACAGGACAACCATTACTGCTGATAAAGCTCCAGCGGAAGGCCGTCCGGGTCGTTGAAAAAGGTAAAACGCTTGTCGGTGAAGGGATCGACGCGAATCGCTTCGCACGTCACGCCGTGCGCTTCCAGATGTTTCACGGCGCTATCCAGGTCATCGACGCTGAAGGCAAGATGACGCAGGCCACAGGCTTCCGGGCGGGACGGACGCGCAGGCGGAAAAGGAAAAGAGAACAGCTCAATCACATATTGCCCGTTTAACGCCAGGTCGCCCTTCCAGGAGTCACGCTCCTCACGGTAGGCTTCGCTCATGAGCGTAAAGCCCAGGATGTCGCAGTAGAAAGCCTTACTTTTCGCGTAATCGGTCGCAATGATCGCAATATGATGAACCTGTTTTAAACCCAGCATAGCTTCTCCTTTTTATGATGCCTGAACGTTACAACCGAAAACCCGCGCCTGGCAAGCGGTCCTCCTTATTTTAGGACTCGCACCCAGTAAACGCCGTTCTCGTCGCGCTTCGCACCGTGGATATCCGTCTCAAAGCCCGGATAATGGCGCCCGACAGAGCAGAGCATCAGCAGGAAATCGAGCACGGCCCGACTCTCTTCGGTAATCATCTCTCCCGGCATCAGGAGCGGTACGCCCGGCGGGTAAGGCAGGATCATATTGGCCGATACGCGCCCGACCAGATTTTCCAGCTCGACGGTTTCGACCTCCCCTTTCACCTGGCGCTGCCACGCCTTATGCGGGGTAAACTTCATCTCCGGTAAGACATCGAACGCCTGAAGCATCAGACGCGGCAGATCGTGCTGACGGATCAGCCGGTGGATCCCCTGGGCCAGATCCTGAATGCGCATATTACGGTAGAAGTCGGGATCCTCCGCGTAGAGATCCGGGAGCATATTCTTCACCCGCAGGTTGAGATCGTAGGCGCGCTTAAACTCCATCAGCCCGCGCAACAACCCCATCGCCCGGGTTTTATCAATGCCAATACTGAACAGGAACAGCAGGTTATAGGGACCGGTTTTCTCCACTACCACGCCACGTTCATCAAGGAATTTCGCCACCAGCGCGGCCGGAATGCCCTCATCGCCCATCCTGCCCTGCTCATCCATGCCCGGCGTCAGGATCGTCACTTTGACCGGGTCGAGGAACATATGGTCGCTATCGGCATCCCGGAAGCCATGCCAGTCTTCGCCGGGCGAGACGGGCCAGCATTCGGCTTCATCAATCTCTTCCGGCTGCCAGATATCAAAGAACCAGCCGTCGGCTTCATCTTTCAGCCGCTGAACCTCTTTGCGGAAATGCAGCGCGCGCTCCACCGAACGGTTGATGAGGCGTTTGCCCGGATTGCCGCGCAGCATCGCCGCGGCCGTTTCAATGGAGGCCACCAGCGGATAGCTCGGTGAGGTGGTGGTATGCATCATGAAGGCTTCGTTGAACGTGTCTTCGTCGTACTCGCCTTTGATGTGAATAAGCGAAGCCTGGGAAAACGCCGCCAGCATTTTATGCGTCGACTGCGTTTCGAAGAACACTTTACCCGGCATACGTTCACCGCTCATGCCGCTTTTACCGGCGTAAATCGGGTGGAAGTTGGTATACGGCACCCATGCGGAGTCGAAGTGGATCGACGGCACGTCCAGCGTCTTTTTGATCCAGTCCGTGTTGTACAGCAGACCGTCATAGGTCGAGTTGGTGATCACCGCATGGACAGGCCAGCTTGCGCCGGGAACTGCCGCGACCTTGCTTTCAATAGCGTCATGGGTGAACTCCCGGCGCGGAATGCCGCCAAGAATACCGAGCGCGTTACGCGTCGGTGACAGCCAGATCGGTACGACGTCGCTCATCATCAGCAGGTGTGCCAGCGATTTATGGCAGTTACGGTCAATCAGCAGGGTGCTGCCAGCGGGCGCAGCGTACATCCCCACGATTTTGTTCGAAGTCGAGGTGCCGTTGGTCACCATATAGCTCTGCTCGGCGCCAAAGGTGCGGGCGATATACTCTTCAGCTTCCAGATGCGGGCCGGTGTGATCCAGCAAAGAGCCTAATTCGGTGACTGAAATCGACACGTCCGCTTTCAGCGTGTTGCCACCAAAGAAATCATAGAACAGGCAGCCCACCGGGCTTTTTTGATAAGCCGTTCCCGCCATATGACCCGGCGTACAGAAGGTATATTTACCCTCCTTCACGTAGGTGAAAAGCGCCCGGGTAAACGGTGGCGTAATGTTATCGAGGTACTCACCGGTATATTGCTGAATTCGGGTGGCAATATCTTCCGCCACGCCGAGGGAATATTCAAAAAACCACAGCGCCATACGCATATCATTGGCGCTGACGTCCATGGTGGAGTGGGTATTAATGAACGCGTACAGCGGGAGGTATTCGTTCAGCTTGTTGATATCGCTGCACAGGTCGAGATCGTATTCGTCCCAGTCGAAGATCACGCCGCAGATACGCGGGTTATGCTCGATGAACTTCAGCAGGTCGGCGCTGTTGTGCGGCCAGATTAGCTGATACCCGCGCGACTGCAGGGCTTGCTCCAGCTCCTTAATCGGCTCATCTTTATAAAAGACGCCGTGTGGCCCCATAATGGCAATGATATTCATGGGCTTCCTCCTTAAAAAACATTAGCTAAGCATAGCCCGGCTAAACCGCAGGTATAAAAAAAGCCGCAACAGTGTGCGGCTTTTCAGATAATTGTGAAGCTTACGCGTAACCGTAGGTCATCAGACGCTGGTAACGGCGGTTGAGCAGATCTTCTTTGCTCAGCACGTCCAGATCCGCCAGGTCAGCCAGCAGCTGCGCTTTCAGAGAAGCCGCCATCACTTCCGGCTTACGATGCGCACCACCCAGCGGTTCCGGGATGATGGAATCGATCAGCTTAAGCTCTTTCAGGCGTGGCGCAATGATGCCCATTGCTTCTGCGGCCAGCGGCGCTTTGTCGGCGCTTTTCCACAGAATGGACGCGCAGCCTTCCGGGGAGATAACGGAATAGGTGCTGTACTGCAGCATATTCACTTTATCGCCCACGCCAATCGCCAGCGCACCGCCGGAACCACCCTCGCCGATAACGGTACAGATGACCGGCACCTTCAGACGAGACATCTCGCGCAGGTTGCGCGCGATAGCTTCAGACTGACCGCGCTCTTCCGCGCCCACGCCAGGGTATGCACCCGGGGTGTCGATGAAGGTGATGATTGGCATATTGAAACGCTCAGCCATCTCCATCAGACGCAGGGCCTTACGGTAGCCTTCTGGTGCTGGCATACCAAAGTTACGACGGATTTTCTCTTTGGTTTCACGGCCTTTCTGATGACCAATGATCATCACCGGGCGTCCGTCCAGACGCGCGATGCCGCCAACGATAGCTTTATCGTCCGCGTATGCGCGATCGCCTGCCAGTTCGTCAAATTCGTCAAACGCCAGGCGGACATAATCCAGGGTGTACGGACGCTGTGGATGGCGAGCCAGCTGGGCCACCTGCCATGCGCCGAGATCGGCAAAGATTTTGCGCGTCAGCTCTACGCTTTTCTCGCGCAGACGATGCACTTCTTCGTCGATGTTAATATCCAGTTTTTCATCCTGACGGCTTACCGCTGTCAGAGAATCGATTTTCGCTTCCAGCTCAGCAATCGGCTGTTCGAAATCAAGGAAATTCAGACTCATAGTATTCCTGTATTAGTCAAACTCCAGTTCCACCTGCTCCGAACCAATGAGGCCACGGAGATCGTTCAGTAAACGATCGCTCGGAGAGACACGCCACGTTGCACCAAAGCGCAACCGCGCACGTGCATCCGCCCTCTGATAGTAGAGATGTACTGGAATTGTCCCCGAGCGGTGGGGTTCCAGAGACTGACGGAGTCGGTTTAAAAGCTGGTCATCAATTTGCCTGTCCGTCAGCGAGATAGCAAGCCCGCGAGCATATTTTTCCCGGGCTTCGTCAATGTCCATCACTTCGCGGGCGGTCATTTTAAGCCCCCCGCTGAAGTCATCAAAGCTGACCTGTCCGCTGACGATAAGTATGCGGTCTTTTTCCAGCAATTGCTGGTATTTATCCAGCGCGTCGGTGAACAACATCACCTCCAGACGCCCGGAACGGTCATCCAACGTACAGATACCGATACGATTGCCGCGCTTGGTGACCATAACCCTTGCGGCAATCACGAGCCCCGCAGCCGTGGTGATTTTACCACGTTCTGTCGGATGCATGTCTTTAAGCCTGTGGCCGCCGACATAGCGCTCAATTTCTTTGATGTACTGGTTGATCGGGTGCCCCGTCAGGTACAAGCCTAACGTCTCACGCTCCCCATCCAGTACCACCTGTTCTGGCCACGGCTGGCAGTTGGAATAAGATTGCTCGATCTGCTCTGGCTCTTCCGCCAGCACCCCGAACATATCCGCCTGACCAATGGCTTCCGCTTTTGCATGCTGATCCGCCGCTTTCAGCGCGTCGCCGAGAGAGTTCATCAGCGCGGCGCGGTGCGGCCCCAGCCTGTCAAACGCGCCGGACATGATCAGTTTTTCCAGCACGCGACGGTTCAATTTTTTGGTGTCGGTACGCGCGCAGAGATCGAACAGCTCGCGGAAATACCCGCCGTTGTTACGCGCTTCGATGATCGCCTCGATCGGACCTTCACCCACGCCTTTGATCGCGCCGATCCCGTAAACGATCTCTCCGTCGTCGTTAACGTGGAAATGGTAGAGGCCTGAGTTAATATCCGGCGGCAGGATCTTAAGCCCCATGCGCCAGCACTCGTCCACCAGCCCCACCACCTTCTCGGTGTTGTCCATATCGGCCGTCATTACCGCCGCCATAAATTCAGCAGGATAGTGCGCTTTCAGCCACAGCGTTTGATACGACACCAAAGCATAGGCGGCGGAGTGGGATTTGTTAAATCCGTACCCGGCGAATTTCTCCACCAGGTCAAAGATCTTAATCGCCAGTTCACCGTCAATGCCGTTTTTTCTCGCACCTTCTTCGAAAGTGCCTCGTTGCTTGGCCATCTCTTCCGGCTTTTTCTTACCCATTGCACGACGCAGCATATCCGCGCCGCCGAGGGTATAGCCGGAAAGCACCTGGGCAATCTGCATGACCTGTTCCTGATACAGGATGATGCCGTAGGTTGGCTCCAGTACCGGCTTCAGGCTTTCATGCTGCCACTGAACGTCCGGGTAAGAAATCTCTTCGCGCCCGTGCTTACGGTCGATAAAGTTATCTACCATCCCTGACTGCAGAGGGCCCGGACGGAACAGGGCAACCAGTGCGATCATATCTTCGAAGCAGTCGGGCTGCAGACGTTTAATCAGATCTTTCATGCCGCGCGATTCAAGCTGGAAGACCGCGGTGGTCTCCGAGCGCTGCAGCATGTCGAAACTTTTCTTGTCATCCAGCGGGATGGCGGCAATGTCTATCGGCTCAAGGCCCTGCTTCTCCCGGCGCGGGTTGATCATCTTCAGCGCCCAGTCGATGATCGTCAGCGTACGCAGGCCGAGGAAGTCAAACTTCACCAGCCCGGCGTATTCCACGTCGTTCTTATCAAACTGAGTAACCGGATGTTCACCCGCTTCATCGCAGTAGAGCGGCGCGAAGTCGGTAATTTTGGTCGGCGCGATAACCACGCCCCCCGCATGCTTACCGGCGTTACGCGTGACGCCTTCCAGCTTGCGCGCCATGTCGATCAGCGCTTTAACTTCTTCGTCGGCTTCGTAGATTTCCGGCAGCTGAGGCTCGGCTTCAAACGCTTTTGCCAGCGTCATGCCCGGATCGGGCGGCACCAGCTTAGAAATACGATCGACAAAGCCGTACGGGTGGCCCAGCACGCGGCCGACGTCACGGATAACCGCTTTCGCCGCCATCGTACCGAACGTAATAATCTGCGATACCGCATCACGGCCGTACATATCGGCGACGTGCTCGATCACCTGATCGCGTTTCTCCATGCAGAAGTCGACGTCAAAGTCGGGCATGGAAACACGTTCCGGGTTGAGGAAACGTTCGAACAGCAGGTCGAATTCCAGCGGATCGAGGTCGGTAATTTTAAGCGCATAGGCCACAAGCGATCCTGCACCGGAGCCACGCCCCGGTCCGACCGGTACGCCGTTATCCTTCGACCACTGGATAAACTCCATGACGATCAGGAAGTAGCCCGGGAAGCCCATCTGGTTGATCACCTGGAGTTCAATATCCAGGCGTTCATCGTACGGCGGACGCTTCTCTTTGCGAACGGCCTCATCCGGGAACAGAAATTCCAGACGCTCTTCCAGACCTTCTTTTGATTTTGCGACCAGGAAATCTTCCGTGGTCATATCACCCGTCGGGAACTGCGGCAGGAAGTATTCGCCGAGGCGGACGGTAACGTTACAGCGCTTGGCGATCTCTACGCTGTTTTCCAGCGCTTCAGGAATATCGGAGAAGAGTTCACACATCTCCTCCTCGCTGCGCATGTACTGTTGAGCGGAGTAATTACGCGGCCGTTTGGGATCGTCCAGCGTGAAGCCATCGTGGATCGCCACGCGAATTTCGTGAGCGTCAAAATCCCCCGGCTCGAGGAAGCGCACATCGTTTGTCGCGACGACGGGCAGCCCGCGTTCTTCCGCAAGTGCGACCGCCGCATGCAGATAGCTCTCTTCGTCCTGCCGACCGGTGCGGATCAGCTCCAGATAATAACGATCCGGGAAGTGCTCTTCATAGAACGAGACGCATTGATCCACCAGCGCGCTATTGCCGCGCAGCAGGCATTTGCCGACATCCCCCATACGGCCGCCCGAGATCAGCAGCAGCCCTTCGTTCAGCTCAGCCAGCCAGTCCCTGTCGATCCACGGGCCCAGCGCACCGTATCCGCGCTGATAGGCTTTTGAGATAAGCAGAGTGAGGTTTTGATAGCCCGCGTTGTTCATCGCCAGCACGGAGATTTGCGTCAATTCATCGCCGACGAGATCGCTTTGCACATGAAAATCTGCACCGACGATAGGCTTCATCCCCGCGCCGTGTGCCGTTCCGTAGAACTTCACCAGGCCACACAGGTTGGTAAAATCGGTGATCGCCAGCGCGGGCATGCCAAGGGAGGCCGCCTTTTTTACCAGCTGCCCGGTCTTCGCCAGCCCATCGATCATGGAGTAGTCGCTATGCACCCGCAGGTGTACGAAACGTGGTTCAGCCATCTTCAGATTCCGCGTTACTTAATTGCTTGCGTATTGATTCAGGACACCCGTCCCAGCGCGCGTTTCACCGGGCCAAAGCTGCGACGGTGGTGCTCGGTTGCGCCATGTTCAGCCAGCCTTTCCAGATGGAAAGGTGTGGGATACCCCTTATGCTGGGCGAAACCATACTGAGGGTAAGTGAGGTCCAGCGCGGCCATTTCAGCGTCGCGCGTCACTTTGGCAATAATAGAAGCTGCGCTAATTTCTGCGACCCGACTATCGCCTTTGACGACCGCCATTGAAGGCATGGGCAATGCAGGACAGCGGTTGCCGTCAATCAGGACATATTCCGGGGAAATTTTCAAACCCGCTACTGCACGCTGCATCGCCAGCATCGTGGCATGCAAAATATTCAGCTCGTCTATTTCATGCGGTTCAGCGCGCCCCAGGCTCCAGGCTAGCGCCTTCTCCTGAATCTCACCAAACAGCGCCAGCCGGCGCTTTTCAGACAATTTTTTTGAGTCGTTCAGCCCAATAATCGGGCGAGCCGGATCGAGGATCACCGCGGCGGTCACCACGGCCCCGACTAACGGGCCACGACCCACTTCGTCCACGCCCGCCACAAGGCGAGTGTGAGGATAAACAAATTCCATCATTTTGCTAGCTCCAGCACCGCATCCGCCGCTTGCTCATCGGCATTACAGCGGATGAGTTGATGCAGTTCGCGGAAGGTATCGTGCATCTGGTGGCTGGTCTTGCCGTCGGCGAGCAGCGGCAGCAGTGCATCGGCAAGCGCCTGCGGCTGGCACTCATCCTGCAACAGCTCTTTCACCAGCTCGCGCCCGGCAAGCAGGTTTGGCAGGGAGACATAATCCGTTTTCACCAGACGTTTTGCCAGCCAGAAGGTGAACGGCTTCATGCGATAACCGACCACCATCGGGCATTTCGCCAGCATACACTCCAGCGCCGCCGTGCCGGAGGCCAGCAGCGCGGCATCACTCGCATACATCGCCTCCCGCCCTTTGCCGTCCAGAAGACGGACGTGAAGATCCGGGGCAACTTCCGCTTTGATGCGCTCAAACTGCTCGCGGCGTTTGGCATTCACCAGCGGAACAACCACTTCAAGATCGGGATAGGTCTGGCGAAGAATTTGCGCTGTTTTAAGGAAATCGGCGCTTAGCATCTCAACTTCTGCGCCACGACTGCCAGGCAGCAATGCCAGACAGTGCACATCATGCGGGATGCCCAGCGCGTCGCGCGCCGCGTTTTTATCCGGATCCAATGGCATCGCATCCGCCATGGTATGACCGATAAAACGGCACGGAACATTAAATCTGTCGTAAAACGCTTTTTCGAAAGGCAGGAAAGCCAGCACCAGGTTGGTGGACCGTCCGATTTTGAAAACGCGTTTCTGTCGCCACGCCCAAACGGACGGACTGACGTAGTGAATGGTTTTTATGCCCTGCTTTTTCAGATTCCCTTCGAGGGTAATGTTGAAATCAGGTGCATCGATACCGACAAACACATCGGGTTTGAGTTCGGTAAAGCGGCGGGTGAGATCGGCACGGATGTGCAGCAAACGGCGTAGCCGTCCCAGCACCTCAACGATGCCCATCACGGCCAGCTCTTCCATTTCATACCAGGCTTCACAGCCTTCGGCCTGCATCAGCGGGCCAGCAACGCCAACAAAGCGAGCATTGGGTACACGCGCCTTAAGCGCGCGGATGAGACCGGCACCAAGAATATCGCCGGAGGTTTCTCCGGCGACCAGGGCTATCGTAAGCGGACGACTGTCGACCATTAACGAATCAGACCCCTTGTTGAACGGTCAAAGAATTCCATGAACGCGTTCACTTCCGGGTGCTTATTCGCCAGCTCGGCAATTTCCGGCTTCGCCTCTTCCAGCGTTTTACCGCTACGGTACAGCTGTTTGTACGCGTTGCGGATGGCAGTAATCGCTTCGCGACTAAAACCACGACGCTTGAGGCCTTCGATGTTCACGCCAAACGGCGTGGCATGGTTGCCCTGCGCAATCACATACGGTGGAACGTCCTGCGCCACACCGGAGCATCCGCCAACCATCACGTGCGCACCAATGATGCAGAACTGATGGACTGCGGTCATGCCGCCAATAATTGCGAAGTCATCAACCGATACGTGTCCTGCCAGCGTTGCGTTGTTGGCAAGAATACAGCGGTCACCCACGGTACAGTCGTGCGCGATATGCGCATTAACCATAAACAGGTTATCACTGCCCACCTTCGTCAACCCACCACCTTGTACTGTTCCACGATGAATGGTGACGCTTTCGCGAATACGGTTACGATCGCCAATTTCCAGACGGGTCGACTCACCAGCATATTTCAGATCCTGGTTAACTTCGCCGATGGAGGCGAACTGATAGATCTCGTTATTGCAGCCAATGGTCGTGTGACCATTCACGACAACGTGAGATTTCAGTACTGTACCCTCACCAATTTCGACATGGGGTCCAACAATACAAAACGGGCCAATGTGGACGTTAGCGCCAATGATGGCACCCGTTTCCACAATAGCAGTAGGATGAATAAAGGCCGATTTATCAATCACGTATCAGGACTCCCGGCTACGAGCACACATCATCGTCGCTTCGCAAACAACTTTGCCGTCAACCAGCGCTACGCCTTTGAAGCGAGTCAGGCCACGACGCGTTTTTTCAAAAGTGACTTCCATGATCATCTGATCACCAGGCACGACAGGGCGCTTAAAGCGCGCTTCATCAATACCCGCGAAGTAATACAGCTCACCTGGCTCCAGTTTGCCGACGCTTTTAAACGCCAGAATACCGGTAGCCTGAGCCATCGCTTCCAGAATCAACACACCCGGGAAGATAGGCTTACCAGGGAAGTGGCCCTGGAAGAACGGCTCGTTCACGGAAACATTTTTCACTGCGCGCAGAAAACGACCTTCTTCAAAATCCAGCACACGGTCTACCAGCAGAAACGGGTAGCGGTGCGGCAGAAGTTCTAAAATCTCTTCAATATGCAGAGTATGAGTGTCAGTAGTCAAAATACTCTTCCTGTCAAAATATACTGATAACAATAATAACACGGCCTGCCGGTTTATTAGAAAGCCGACAGGCCGGGAAAAATAGCGTTAAACGGATGACGCTTAATCTTGTTGATCGATTTTGCGCTCAAGAGACTTGAGGCGCTTGCTCATATCATCAATGTTCATCACCAGAGCTGCTGTTTTACGCCACACCTTGTTGGGCTGAAGCGGAATGCCTGAGGAATAGACGCCAGGTTCAGTGATAGGACGCATTACCATGCCCATCCCCGTCACAGTCACCTTGTCGCATATTTCCATATGGCCATTAATCACGCTCGCGCCGCCAATCATGCAATAACGGCCAATTTTCAGGCTGCCTGCCATGATGACGCCACCCGCAACCGCGGTATTGTCGCCAATCACGACGTTATGCGCAATCTGGCACTGGTTATCGATGATAACACCATTGCCAATGATCGTGTCGTCAAGCGCGCCACGGTCAATGGTGGTACAGGCGCCGATCTCTACGCGATCGCCAATAATAACGCGACCAAGCTGCGGGATCTTAACCCAGTTACCGCGATCGTTAGCGTAACCAAAGCCATCAGAACCAATCACGGTGCTGGACTGGACGAGGCAATTTTCGCCAATTTCAACGTCATGATAAACGGACACGTTGGCCCATAAACGGGTCCCGGCGCCGATTTTCGTATTTTTCCCAACGAAGCAACCAGGGCCAATGACGACGTTATCGCCCAGCACAACGCCGGATTCGATAACCGCATTCGCGCCAACGGCGACGTTGCTACCCAGCCTGGCCGTCGCATCAATCGCTGCACTGGCAGCAATGTTCTGGGCCGGCTGCGGCGTGGTATCGAGAATTTGAGCCATGCGTGCATACGTCAGGTAGGGGTTTTTCACTACCAGCGCGCTTACAGTGGCAAATGGAAGATCGTCCTGCGTCAGTACAACAGCTGACGCCTGGCATTGAGCCAGTTGCTCACGGTACTTAGGGCTTACCATGAAGGTAATCGTGCCAGCTTTAGCAGATTGCATGGACGCAACAGCGGTGATGACGATATCGCCATCACCGTGTAATTCTGCATCCAACTGCTGAGCTAAATCAGCCAGTCGAATTGAAGGCATTACTTATTTAACCTGTTTCAGAACGTCAGCAGTGATGTCTTTAACATCGCTGCCGTTGAAAGCTACAGCGTTCGCATCAACAACCAGATCGATGCTCTGATCGGCAGCAACAGATTTAACTGCAGTCTGAATGCGAGTTACCAGCTTGCCGCGTTCTTCGTTAGAACGACGCTGACGATCCTGCTCGAAAGCCTGCGCTTTCTGGGAGAACGCCTGGCGCTGAGCCATTACGTCTTTTTCCAGCTTGCTGCGGTCGCTTGCTTTCATGGTAGAACCATCACGCTGCAGACGCTGCATTTTGGACTGAAGATCGTTTTCCATACCCTGCAGTTCGCTTGCACGGCCTTTGAATTCGTTTTCCAGAGTCGCAGAAACACCTGTTTTCTGTGCAACCTGCTGGAACAAATTACCCATGTTGACGATTGCAATTTTGTCTGCTGCCTGAGCAGAAGTTGCCATCGCTAAACCGAGACCTGCAGCTAATAACCACTTTTTCACAATTAACTCCTTACCATCCCATTGGCACCAGAAGGTACCGTTCTTTGCGTGGCAAGGCGACCGTGTTACCGATCGCCAGTTGTCAGCGCTACACTGCCAACGCATTCCATTGCAGCGGATTATTACCAGGTTTTACCAATGTTAAACTGGAATTGCTCCGCTTTGTCTCCATCGTATTTCTTAAACGGCTGGGCGTAGGAGAAGACCAACGGCCCCAGCGGTGACATCCATTGTAATGCGATACCGGCAGACATGCGAATATTGCTCGGATCGCTGTAGTCTGGAACGCCAGCTGCACGCATCTGGGCAGTGTTTTCCCAGTTGGTATCCCACACCGTACCGGCATCCCAGAAGAAGGATGTACGCACGGAGTTAGCGTATTTATCACTGATAAACGGCGTTGGCGTGATGAACTCCAGGCTTGCAACGGCCATAGCGTTACCACCGACTGCATCATCAGAGCTACAGACATTTTTATTACCTGATGCATCTGTAGCTGATTTGTCGCAGTTATCTTTGTCGTTCCCGCCGTAGTAGACCGCTTTCGGACCAATGTTATTGGACTGGAAGCCACGTACGGTGCTGGAACCACCGGCATAGAAGTTTTCATAGAACGGCATCTCTTTGCCGCCTAAGCCATCGCCATAGCCCCAACGGGTACGACCCAGAACCACCCACTTATGATCGTCATCGATCGGGAAGTAGGACGCGGTATCCAGCGTGAGCTTATAGAACTCGTTATCGGAACCCGGAACGGTCACTTTACCGTTCAGGTTGACGCGAGAACCTTCCGTTGGGAAGTAGCCACGGTCGAGACGGTTATAGGTCCAGCCGTAGTTGAAGGTGAAGTCATCCGCAGCGAAACCGTTGTTATCACTGGATGTGCTCGCCGACTGACCAATAGAGTCCAGATAACGCCACATCGCCACCTGCGGTTGCATGTTGGACAGGTCGTTATGCACGTAACCTAAGCCCGCGCGCAGGGTGTTGTATTCGTTAACCGGGAAGCCAAGCGTACCGTCTACACCGTAACTCTTGTTGGTGTATGAGGACAGGTCCGCGTCGTCTGCTTTAAAGTCGTTATAGAAGATACGACCGCCCAGGCTCACACCGTCTACGGTGAAGTATGGGTTAGTCACAGAGAACTCAGAGTAGGTCTGGTAGTCGTTTTTGGTGCCGTTAATACCGACAGAGTAACCCGTACCCAGCCAGTTATCCTGCTGCACGCCGACCTGGAAGCTAACGCCGCTTTCAGTACCGTAGCCTACACCGAAGTTGAAGCTACCGGTGTTGCGCTCTTTCACCTTATAAACGACATCAACCTGATCCGGGCTGCCCGGTACGCGCTGGGTATCGGTATCCACCGTTTCAAAATAGCCCAGACGGTTCAGACGCTCTTTACCCTGATCAACGAGATCGCTACCCAACCATGCGCCTTCCATCTGACGCATTTCACGACGCAGAACGGAATCTTTGGAGGTGTCGTTACCGACGAAGCGGATCTTACGCACGTAAAAACGGTTGCCCGCATCAACATTCACGTGCAGCTTTACGGTTTTATCCGCGTCGTTGATTTCCGGCTGAGTCTGTACGCGCGGATAGGCATAACCATAGCGGCCGAGCAGCTTCTTAATGCTGTCTTCCATTTTGGTTACCTTGGAACCGCTATACAGGTCGCCTGGCTGAATTTTGGTCAGCGATTCGATTTCAGCAGAATGCCCCGCAAGGTTACCACTCACCTCAACACCCGAAAGCTTGTACTGCTCGCCTTCAGTGATGTTGACCGTAATGTAGATCCCTTTCTTGTCCGGCGTCAGGCTCACCTGAGTCGAGTCGATGTTGAAACGCGCATAGCCACGATCGAGATAGTAGCTGCGCAGGGTTTCAAGGTCGCCCGCCAGTTTCTGTTTCTGGTATTTGCGATCGCCTACCACGTTCCACCATGGCACTTCGTCGCGCAGCTGGAAGGTGGAGATCAGTTCGTCGGTGCTGAACGCGTGGTTGCCGACAATGTTGATCTGCTGGATCTTCGCAGAAACACCTTCCTGGAAGACCAGCTTCAGGTCAACACGGTTGCGCGGCAGCGGAGTGACAACCGCTTTCACGCTGGCACTGTATTTACCGACGCTGTAGTAGAAGTCTTCCAGACCTTTTTCAATGTCTGAAAGGGTTGTGCGGTCCAGGGATTCACCCACACGAACACCGGATGCTTCAAGGTTCTGCTTGAGCATGTCATCTTTCACCGACTTGTTACCGGAGAAAGTGATACTGGCAATCGTTGGACGTTCTTTTACCTGTACCAGCAGCGTATCACCATCGCGCAGGACGCGGACATCCTCAAAGTTGCCGGTGGCAAACAGAGCACGGATGGTGTTACTGATATCATCATCATTAACCGTATCGCCGGGGCGTACAGGCATACTGAGGAGGGCCGCACCAACGGCGACACGCTGGAGGCCTTCGAAATGAATGTCTTTCACTACGAACCCGTCAGCACCGTATACGGTGGCGCTGCTAAACAGCAGCGACGCTATGAGCAACTTTTTCATCGCCATCGTTATTATGCGTTCTTCCTAACACTCTCTTACAACCGAGAGAAATCATTGAAAAGTGCAAGCCCCATTAACAGCACCAGCAAAATCGAGCCAATGCGATAACTAAAGTCTTGAACTCGCTCGGATACCGGTCCGCCTTTTAGCTTTTCAATCGCTAAAAACAGCAGATGACCCCCGTCTAAAACGGGAAGCGGGAACAGGTTGATTATCCCAAGGTTCACGCTAATGAGCGCGAGGAACATGAAATAGTAAATCACCCCGAATTCCGCTGACATCCCAGCCCCCTGAGCAATCGAAATTGGCCCACTGAGGTTGTTCAGTTTCACATCACCGGTTATCAATTTCCCCAACATGTTGACCGTCAGCTTCATCAGTTGCCATGTTTTATCCGTGGCTTCAAGGATGGCGCTGAACGGCCCATACTGGCGTATTGTCTTGTACTCATCTGGCAGCGGGATCACTTTTGGCACAACGCCTGCGAACCCTTCTGCCTTTTTGCCGACCGACTTCGTATCCGGGATCAGCGTCAGCGAAAGCGGACTGCCTTGCCTTTCAACTTCCAGCGCGAGAGACGTTCCCGGATTATCGCGCACCAGAGTAACAAAGGTCATCCACTCTGTTAATGGTTGACCATCGACTTTAACGATCCTGTCGCCCGCTTGCAAACCCGCTTTGCTCGCCGCCGAATTTGCCTGTACTTCGGCCAATACCGGCTCGATCTGCGCACCGCGTGGACGAATGCCCAGCGCAGCGACGGGATCTTCTTTGTCTGGCTCGAAACGCCAGTGACGTAAATCGAGTACTTTGTCCTGACGCGTATCTGAACCAAACGGTGATACGCTGATGGTGGTCTGCGGATCGCCGATTTTGGCTACCAGCTGCAGTCGCACGGCATCCCAATCAGGGGTTTCGATGCCATCAATCGCTTTAAGTTCCATCCCGGATGTAATTTGCGCACTCGCCGCGATGGAGTTGGGGGCAATTTCTCCCACCACCGGACGCACGCCAGGGACACCGATGATAAACACCAGCCAGTAAGCGAAAATCGCAAAGATGAAGTTGGCTACCGGTCCGGCAGCAATGATGGCGGCGCGTTGTCCAACGGTTTTATTGTTGAATGCGCTGTGTCGCAGCTCAGGAGCGACAGGCTCGACGCGTTCGTCGAGCATTTTGACGTAGCCGCCCAGCGGGATAAGGGCGATGACAAATTCCGTGCCGTGACGGTCGGTGCGCGTCCAGAGTGACTTACCAAAACCGATGGAAAATCGCTCTACGCGCACGCCACAGCGGCGAGCAACCCAGAAATGGCCAAATTCATGCACGGTAATCAGTACACCCAGTGCAACAATGAACGCCGCCAGATTCCAGAGAATGCTCAGCATAAAACCTTCCGTTAAATCGTCCCGAATACCAGTAAAAGCAAACATGCAAACACTGGAACAGCCGCTGTCAGGCTATCAATGCGATCCAGTATACCGCCATGCCCTGGAATCAGGTGTCCGCTGTCCTTAATCCCTGCTTCACGCTTAAACATACTTTCGGTTAAATCACCGAGCACGGAGGCAAGCGCAGCAAAAATCGAGCACACCAGCAGTATTGACGGTGCCACTTCAAGATTCGCCCAGACGCCATAGCCCCAGGAGATGATCGCTGCCGTAAACAGGCCGCCGATGAATCCTTGCCAGGTTTTGCCCGGGGAAACCTTCGGTGCCAGCTTATGTTTGCCAAACAGTTTACCAAACATATAGGCCCCGGAGTCAGCCCCCCAGACCAGAATCATCACATAAAGCAGCCAGATCGCACCGCTGTAGTGGTTTTCGTCGTAGTGCCAGGCGCGCAGCGCAACCATACCCCAGAAAAAAGGAATAATTGTGAGCAAACCAAAAATCAGTCGCAGCACTTTTGAATTACGCCATAACGCCGCGGAACCTGGATAAAAAAGAACCAGCAACAGCGCGGCAACCCACCAGGCCAACGATATCCACAAGGAACCGGCAACCAGGGGTTGATGAATATCATGATGATATTCAGGCAACGTAAACAGCATTATGGCCAGGATAAAGCCACAAAGTACCGCAAGCCATACTCGCTGAGTGCGCGAGGTAAAGCCGCTAAACTGTCCCCACTCCCACGCGGCGAGCATGCACACCACCAGCGTGACAATAGCGAATCCCACCGGGGGCAGTAAAAACAGCGCCGCAATGACAATGGGTATTAATACAAAAGCGGAAATCAGGCGATACTTCAGCAAAAGCTACCCCCATCAGGCTTTGTCGCCACCAGGCTCGGTGCCGCCGAAACGACGCTCTCGATTGGCAAAGGCATGCAGCGCACCTTCAAAGTCTTGTTCATCAAAATCGGGCCAAAGAACATCCGTAAAGTAAAGTTCGGCATAGGCAATTTGCCATATCAAAAAGTTACTTATGCGATGTTCCCCCCCTGTCCTAATTACCAAATCCACAGGTGCCTGTTCATTCATGCAGATTTGCTTGCTCAGCGCCTCTTCATCAATTTGGTCGGGTCTCAACAGCCCTTCCTGAACCTGTTCGGCCAGATGCCGAACGCCCTGGATAATATCCCAGCGTCCGCCGTAATTCGCCGCAATATTCAGCGTCAGACCGGTATTATTTTCCGTCAGCGCTTCTGCTTTGCGAATCCGTTCCTGCAAACGTGAGTTAAAACGACTGGTATCGCCAATGATACGCAGGCGGACGTTGTGGCGGTGCAGGCTTTTTACTTCGCTGTCTAGCGCCCACACAAACAATTCCATCAACGCAGTCACTTCCTGCAGAGGTCGATTCCAGTTTTCACTGCTAAAAGCATAGAGCGTTAACGCATCAATGCCGTTGTTGGCGGCAAAAGAAACGGCGCGGCGAACGGATTTCGCCCCCGCTTTATGCCCAAAGGCTCGTATCTTCCCTTGTCTTTTCGCCCAGCGGCCATTGCCATCCATAATGATTGCTACATGACGGCAGCCATGAGCTGGCAAATTTTCGCTTATTGGTTGATTCGCAGACAACATAACGCGTTTTTTGTCCCTGAAAAGGATTTAACGGTACTCAGGAATACTGAAGCCTATACATAAAAAAGCCGTGTCAAACCACGGCTCACCTGACCACATTAAGTCAAATACCTGCGATCAGGTGGCGCAGACTATATCACTGAAGCCCAACGCTAACAAATAGCACGACGACTAGTGCTTGCTTTATCACCAGCTTGCGAGACGTGTCACCTGTTCGCGCGCAATATTACGCGCAGCTGCATCCACCGCCAGCACCTCTTCCACGCTCTGTGGTTCGCGCAAATCCATCATCTCCAGTACCGATAAATTTAACGACGCGATATCGGTAAAACGAATTTGCTGATTCAGAAATGCCTCAACGGTAATTTCATTGGCTGCATTAAGTGCCGTCGTCGCCGCCTGCCCCTGGTCAAAGGCATTCATCGCAAGCTTCAGACAAGGATAGCGGTCGTAGTCTGGTTCACTGAACGTCAGGGAACTTAGCTTGCAGAAATCAAGCGGCTTCACGCCGGATTTCACTCGATTTGGCCACGCCATTGAATGGGCAATCGGCGTACGCATATCCGGTTCGCCCAGCTGTGCCAGCACGCTGCCATCCTGATAACGCACCATCGAGTGAATCACCGATTGCGGGTGAATCAGTACTTCCATCTGTTTCGCTGACGCATTAAACAGCCAGCGCGCTTCAATGTATTCCAGACCTTTGTTCATCATGGTGGCAGAATCAACGGAGATTTTACGCCCCATCGACCAGTTCGGATGACGGCACGCCTGATCCGGCGTCATGGCGCGCAGTTCAGACAGTGGCGTTTCACGGAACGGGCCACCAGACCCGGTAAGCAGAATAGACACTACGCCATTCTGCTCCAGGTCAGCGTACCCCAGGTTCTGTTGAAAAGGTTGCGGTAAACTCTGAAAAATCGCGTTGTGTTCGCTGTCGACCGGCAAAAGACGCGCGCCGCGCTGCTTCACCGCATCCATAAACAGGCGTCCGCAGGTGACCAGCGACTCTTTATTGGCCAGCAGAACATCCTTACCGGCATCAATCGCGGCAAGCGTGGGCAATAATCCTGCCGCCCCGACGATAGCCGCCATCACCTGATCCACCTCATCCAGCGCAGCCATCTCGCAGGCCGCCTGTTGGCCACTTAGCACCTGGGTTTGGCTACCCTGTTCAAGCAGCTGTGCCTTCAGCAGACGCGCGCTCTCTTCGTCATCCATCACCGCATAGCGGGGCGCAAACTCCAGGCACTGCTCGACCATTCGCTGCACATTCTTACCGGCCACCAGCGCTGTCACGGTGTAAAGTTCAGGATTATGGCGAACAACGTCGAGAGTGCTGCAACCGATAGAGCCGGTTGAGCCGAGGAGTGTTAAATGCTTCATGAGATGCCCGAAAAAAGTTAGACCAGATAAAAGCAAAACGCCGCCAGCAAGACCCGAAGTTCCCCTGAACGGCGTTTATCAGTGTACGACAGAAATCAGAACTGCATCAGTTCCGCTTCTTTATCTGCCAGCGCCGCATCAATTTTCTTGATGGCAGCGTCGGTCATTTTCTGAATGTCGTCCTGAGAACGACGATCGTCATCTTCACTGATCTCTTTTTCTTTCAGCAGCGCTTTTACTTTATCGTTCGCGTCGCGACGGACGTTACGCACGGATACACGACCCTGCTCAGCTTCGCCACGAACCACTTTGATCAGATCTTTACGACGCTCTTCCGTCAGTGGAGGCAGTGGAACGCGGATGTCAGCGCCCGCAGAGCTTGGGTTCAGACCGAGGTCAGAGGCCATGATCGCTTTCTCAACGGCTGGGCTCATAGAACGATCGAACACGTTGATTTTCAGCGTACGGGTATCTTCTACCGTTACGCTCGCCAGCTGACGCAGAGGGGTTGGCGTACCGTAGTATTCTACGATGATGCCATCCAGCAGGCTTGGGGAAGCACGGCCAGTACGGATTTTGCTGATTTGGGTTTTGAACGCTTCTACGCATTTTTCCATGCGTACTTCAGCATCTTTTCTGATGTCGTTAATCACGTTACGGATCCTTGAAAACTTGTCTCAGGCAGACTATCCGCCAGCACAGCGCTACAGGTGTGCTAATTATAGTCGCGTTTAATTCATGACAGCGCCAAAGGCGCGTCCGGGTAAGATACCACTACAAAATAAAGCGGAATCTTACCTCTATTTATCGTCAACGGAAATTATTCCGTGATCAAAGTGCCTTCTTTTTCACCCATGACCACGCGACGCAGTGCGCCAGGTTTGTTCATGTTGAAGACACGGATCGGCAGTTTGTGGTCGCGAGCCAGCGTGAAGGCGGCAAGATCCATCACTTTCAGCTCTTTATCCAGCACTTCATTATAGGACAGCTGATCGTACATGGTGGCAGAAGGATCTTTTGCCGGGTCGGCAGTAAACACGCCGTCTACTTTGGTCGCTTTCAGTACCACGTCGGCTTCGATCTCGATACCGCGCAGGCAGGCAGCGGAATCGGTCGTAAAGAACGGGTTACCCGTACCGGCGGAGAGGATCACCACGCGGTTGTTACGCAGCAGGCTGATGGCTTCTGCCCAGCTGTAGTTATCACATACGCCATTCAGTGGAATCGCGGACATCAGGCGGGCGTTAACATAAGCGCGATGCAGCGCGTCACGCATTGCCAGACCATTCATAACGGTTGCCAGCATACCCATGTGGTCGCCCACAACGCGGTTCATCCCCGCTTTCGCCAGACCAGCACCACGGAAAAGGTTGCCACCGCCAATGACCACGCCAACCTGGATACCCAGTTCGACCAGTTCTTTGATTTCCTGTGCCATGCGATCAAGGATGCTTGCGTCAATACCGAAGCCTTCCGATCCCTGCAGCGCTTCGCCACTCAGCTTAAGCAGAATGCGTTTGTACACGGGTTTTGCATTGGTAGCCATGTTTCTTTCCTGAGACTGTCAACGATTAAGATGGGGGTTAATTCTGGCGACATGATATGCCGCAAATCAGCACAGCGATACTGGAGCCTGTCTGATTTCCTGTGACGGGTGACAAAAAGAAGCCGCCCTCAGGCGGCTCCTTTTCAATCATTAAGACTGCTTGGACATTGCAGCAACTTCTGCTGCGAAGTCAGTCTCAACTTTCTCGATGCCTTCGCCCACTTCGAAGCGGATGAAGCCAGTTACGTCAGCGTTGTGCTCTTTCAGCAGCTGAGCAACAGACTTGCTTGGGTCCATTACGAATGGCTGGCCAGTCAGAGAAACTTCGCCGGTGAATTTCTTCATGCGGCCTTCAACCATTTTCTCTGCGATTTCTTTTGGCTTACCAGACTGCATCGCGATGTCCAGCTGAACCTGGTACTCTTTCTCTACCACTTCAGCAGACACGTCTTCTGGCTTAACGAATTCTGGTTTGCTTGCAGCGATGTGCATAGCCAGCTGTTTAACCAGCTCTTCGTCAGCGCCTTTAGCCGCAACCAGAACACCGATACGTGCACCGTGCTGGTAAGAGCCCAGAACGTCGCCTTCCAGAGAAGATACGCGACGGATGTTGATGTTCTCACCGATTTTAGCAACCAGCGCAACACGTTCTTCTTCGAACTGTGCTTTCAGAACTTCAACGTCAGTGATTTTACCAGCAACAGCTGCGTCCAGAACTTTATTAGCAAATGCCTGGAAACCACCATCTTTAGCAACGAAGTCAGTCTGGCAGTTAACTTCCAGAATGATGCCGTAGTTGCCGTCGATTTTAGTGATGATCACGCCGTCAGCAGCAACGTTGCCTGCTTTTTTAGCTGCTTTGATCGCACCGGATTTACGCATGTTTTCGATTGCCAGCTCGATGTCGCCGTTCGCTTCAGTCAGCGCTTTTTTGCAATCCATCATGCCTGCGCCAGTACGCTCGCGCAGCTCTTTTACCAGGGATGCGGTAATTTCAGCCATTCTTAAATCCTCGGGAGATGTGAACTGCCCGGCCGGGGGCCAAACAGTGTAAATTGAAAAAAGGGGCCGGTAATGGGCCCCTATTCATACACGGTACTAATAAGGGGTAAAACCTTATTATTCAGCTTCTACGAAGCTTTCTTCCGCCTGAGAAGCCAGATCCTGGGAACGGCCTTCACGAACGGTAGCAGCTACAGCGCTCAGGTACAGGCTAACAGCACGGATTGCGTCGTCGTTACCCGGGATAACGAAGTCAACACCGTCCGGATCGGAGTTGGTATCAACGATAGCGAATACCGGGATACCCAGGTTGTTAGCTTCTTTGATTGCGATGTGCTCGTGGTCTGCATCGATTACGAACAGCGCGTCTGGCAGGCCGCCCATATCTTTGATACCGCCCAGGCTGTTTTCCAGCTTGTCCAGTTCACGAGTGCGCATCAGCGCTTCTTTCTTAGTCAGCTTGTCGAAAGTACCGTCCTGAGACTGGGTTTCCAGATCTTTCAGGCGCTTGATGGACTGACGAACAGTTTTCCAGTTGGTCAGCATGCCGCCCAACCAGCGATGGTTCACGAAGAACTGGTCGCAGCTGTTAGCAGCATCTTTCACAGCTTCGCTTGCAGCGCGCTTAGTACCAACGAACAGAATCTTACCTTTACGGGAAGAGATCTTGTTCAGCTCAGCCAGGGCTTCGTTGAACATTGGTACAGTTTTCTCAAGGTTGATGATGTGAACTTTGTTACGCGCGCCGAAGATGAAAGGCTTCATTTTCGGGTTCCAGTAACGGGTCTGGTGACCAAAGTGAACACCAGCCTTGAGCATGTCGCGCATGGAAACAGTTGCCATGTTTAAAACCTCTATATTGAAAGTTGGGGTTATGCCTCCACGTATCCCATATTACCGACCCCGAAGGGCACCCCGGAATATGTGCCGATACGTGTGTGTTGTTACACAAAGTGAGATTTGTCGCTTCCGTCCAGCCTGTGTATCTGAAATGGATCGGAAGTCCGGCGCGCTTTATACCACAAAACACGACCAGAAACCAACAGTTGTTGGCGGAGTGTGCTGTTAATGATTCTCAATTTGGCACGGGGTGTGCCTGACTGATACCATTGACGACACTTAGACTAGTATTGTCGAAAAAATCGACACCGATGGACAGATTACATGGCTATCTCTATTAAGACACCTGAAGAAATTGAAAAGATGCGCGTCGCCGGTCGTCTGGCCGCGGAAGTGCTGGAAATGATCGAGCCGTTCGTGAAGCCGGGCGTCAGCACCGGTGAACTGGACCGTATTTGTAACGACTATATCGTGAACGAGCAGCACGCGGTTTCCGCCTGCCTCGGCTACCACGGTTTCCCGAAATCCGTCTGCATCTCTATTAATGAAGTGGTTTGCCACGGCATCCCAGACGACGAAAAACTGCTGAAAGATGGCGACATCGTCAACATCGACGTGACCGTCATTAAAGATGAGTACCACGGTGACACCTCAAAAATGTTCATCGTTGGCAAGCCGACTATCCTAGGCGAGCGTCTGTGTAAAGTAACGCAAGAAAGCCTCTACCTGGCGCTGAAAATGGTTAAACCGGGTATTCGCCTGCGTACCATCGGTGCGGCAATCCAGAAGTTTGTGGAAGCAGAAGGTTTCTCCGTGGTGCGCGAGTACTGCGGTCACGGCATTGGTCGCGTCTTCCATGAAGAACCGCAGGTCCTGCACTATGATGCAGATGACGGCGGCGTGGTGCTGCAAAAAGGCATGACCTTTACCATTGAGCCGATGGTCAACGCGGGGGATTACCGCATCCGTACCATGAAAGACGGCTGGACGGTGAAAACCAAAGACAGAAGCTTGTCTGCGCAGTACGAGCATACTATTGTGGTAACAGACAACGGCTGCGAAATTATGACGTTGCGCAAGGATGACACCATCCCGGCGATACTGACGCACGATGAATGATAAAAAAGCCGGCAAATGCCGGCTTTTTTAATGGCTATAGCTTTTTCTTATGGGTGGCGCACGATGAGTAATCTTTTACCCGAACAGTATGCTAACACAGCACTTCCCACCCTTCCCGACCAGCCCGATAACCCGGGCGTCTGGCCGTCGCACGAGCTGACCTGCGCGCATATTAAAGCCCATATGGATGTTTTCCATCGCTGGCTGGGCAGTGCGTTCGACGCAGGCGTGTCGGCCGAGCAGCTCATTGAAGCGCGCACCGAATTTATCGACCAGCTGCTGCAGCGCCTGTGGATCGATTACGGGTTTGGGCAAATCAGTGATGTTGCGCTGGTTGCCGTCGGGGGCTATGGCCGCGGTGAGCTGCATCCGCTTTCCGATATCGATCTTCTGATCTTAAGCCGCAAAAAGCTCCCGGACGAACAGGCGCAAAAAATTGGCGAACTGCTGACGCTGCTCTGGGACGTGAAGCTGGAAGTCGGCCACAGCGTGCGCACCCTGGAAGAGTGTCTGCTGGAAGGATTATCGGACCTGACCGTCGCCACCAACCTGATTGAAACCCGCCTGCTGATTGGCGACGTCGCGCTGTTTCTGGAGCTGCAAAAGCACATCTTCAGCGACGGCTTCTGGCCGTCAGAAAAGTTCTTCGCCGCGAAGGTCGAGGAGCAAAATCAGCGCCACCAGCGCTACCACGGCACCAGCTATAATCTTGAGCCCGATATTAAAAGTAGCCCCGGCGGCCTGCGCGACATCCACACCCTGCAGTGGGTCGCCCGCCGCCATTTTGGCGCCACCTCGATGGACGAGATGGTCGGCTTCGGCTTCTTAACCGAGGCAGAGCGTAACGAGCTGAACGAGTGCCTGCACCTGCTGTGGCGCATCCGATTTGCCCTGCATCTGGAAGTCACCCGCTACGATAACCGTCTGCTGTTTGACCGCCAGCTCAGCGTGGCCCAGCGCCTGAATTATCAGGGCGAAGGCAACGAGCCGGTTGAGCACATGATGAAAGATTTCTTCCGCGTCACCCGCCGGGTGACCGAGCTGAACCAGATGCTGTTGCAGCTGTTCGACGAGGCCATTCTGGCCCTGACCGCGGACGAAAAACCGCGCCCGATTGATGACGAATTCCAGCTGCGCGGCACGCTTATCGATCTGCGCGACGAAACGCTGTTCATCCGCGAGCCGGAAGCGATTCTGCGAATGTTCTATACCATGGTGCGCAACAGCACCATCACCGGGATCTACTCCACCACCCTGCGCCATCTGCGCCATGCGCGCCGCCATCTGACGCAGCCGCTGTGCTATATCCCGGAAGCGCGCTCGCTGTTCCTGAGCATGCTCCGTCACCCGGGCGCCGTCAGCCGCGGGCTGCTGCCGATGCACCGCCACAGCGTGCTGTGGGCCTATATGCCGCAGTGGTCGCACATTGTCGGGCAAATGCAGTTCGATCTGTTCCACGCCTACACGGTGGATGAACACACGATCCGCGTGATGCTCAAGCTTGAAAGCTTTGCGAAAGAAGAGACGCGCTCCCGCCATCCGCTGTGCGTGGAATTGTGGCCGCGCCTGACCCATCCGGAACTGATCCTGATTGCCGCCCTGTTCCACGATATCGCCAAAGGTCGCGGCGGTGACCATTCGGTTCTGGGCGCGCAGGACGTGCTGAAATTTGCCGAGCTGCACGGCCTGAACTCGCGTGAAACGCAGCTGGTGGCCTGGCTGGTACGCCACCATCTGCTGATGTCGGTCACCGCTCAACGTCGTGACATTCAGGATCCTGAGGTGATCAAGCAGTTCGCGGAAGTGGTTCAGACGGAAAACCGCCTGCGGTATCTGGTCTGCCTGACGGTGGCCGATATCTGCGCCACCAACGAAACGCTGTGGAACAGCTGGAAGCAGAGCCTGCTGCGCGAGCTGTACTTCGCGACCGAAAAACAGCTGCGTCGCGGGATGCAAAACACCCCGGACATGCGCGAGCGCGTGCGCCATCACCAGCTACAGGCGCTGGCGCTGCTGCGGATGGACAATATTGATGAAGAGGCGCTGCATCAGATTTGGGCGCGCTGCCGCGCGAACTACTTTGTACGCCACAGCCCAAACCAGCTCGCCTGGCACGCGCGTCATTTGCTGAAACACGATCTGTCGAAGCCAATGATCCTGCTCAGCCCGCAGGCCACGCGCGGCGGCACGGAGATCTTCATCTGGAGCCCCGACCGCGCCTACCTGTTTGCCGCCGTCTGTGCGGAGCTCGACAGGCGTAACCTGAGCGTTCACGACGCGCAGATTTTTACCACCCGCGACGGCATGGCAATGGATACTTTTATCGTGCTGGAGCCGGATGGCAGCCCGCTGTCGTCGGACAGGCATGAAGGGATACGTTTTGGTCTGGAACAGGCGATTACCCAGCGCAGCTGGCAGCCCCCGCAGCCGCGTCGCCAGCCGGCGAAATTGCGCCACTTTACCGTCGATACCGAGGTCAATTTCCTGCCGACCCACACCGATCGTAAATCGTTCCTGGAGCTGATCGCGCTCGACCAGCCGGGACTGCTCGCCCGCGTCGGCCAGGTTTTTGCCGATCTGGGAATTTCGCTCCACGGGGCCCGAATTACAACGATTGGCGAGCGAGTAGAAGATTTATTTATAATCGCGACAGCGGACCGGCGTGCCCTTAATAATGACCTGCAGCTTGAAGTGCAACAACGGTTGACAGCAGCCCTCAATCCAAACGATAAAGGGTGATATGTTTTTTAGTGAAATGGAAAGAGTAAACAATGCAGCAGTTACAGAACGTTATTGAGTCCGCTTTTGAGCGCCGCGCCGAGATTACCCCGGCAAATGTGGATACCGTGACCCGTGAAGCGGTAAACCAGGTGATTTCCCTTCTGGATTCCGGCGCGCTGCGCGTGGCAGAAAAAATCGACGGTCAGTGGGTCACTCATCAATGGCTGAAGAAAGCCGTGCTGCTCTCTTTCCGTATCAACGATAACCAGGTTATCGACGGAGCTGAAAGCCGCTACTTCGATAAAGTCCCTATGAAATTCGCTGACTACGACGAAGCGCGTTTCCAGAAAGAAGGCTTCCGCGTGGTACCGCCTGCGGCAGTACGTCAGGGCGCATTCATCGCACGCAACACCGTGCTGATGCCATCCTACGTGAACATCGGTGCCTACGTTGACGAAGGCACCATGGTTGACACCTGGGCGACTGTCGGTTCATGCGCGCAGATCGGTAAAAACGTTCACCTGTCCGGCGGCGTGGGCATCGGTGGTGTTCTGGAGCCACTGCAGGCTAACCCGACCATCATCGAAGACAACTGCTTCATCGGCGCGCGCTCTGAAGTGGTTGAAGGCGTGATCGTTGAAGAAGGCTCCGTGATCTCCATGGGCGTTTACATCGGTCAGAGCACCCGTATTTACGACCGTGAAACCGGCGAAGTTCACTACGGTCGCGTTCCGGCGGGCTCCGTGGTGGTTTCCGGCAACCTGCCGTCAAAAGATGGCAAATACAGCCTGTACTGTGCGGTTATCGTGAAGAAAGTAGATGCGAAAACGCGCGGTAAAGTGGGCATCAACGAATTGCTGCGCACCATCGATTAATCGGGTATAACAAAAAGCGGGGGCAACCCCGCTTTTTTTATATCTGAGGGTGGCGAAAATAGATTTTTTCGTTAATTATTCAAAGGTTATGTTGAGATCAAGGGTACCGCTATGTACGATAATCTGAAAAGTCTGGGCATTACCAATCCTGATGAAATTGATCGTTACAGCCTCCGTCAGGAAGCCAATAACGATATTTTGAAAATCTATTTTCACAAGGACAAAGGAGAGTTTTTCGCCAAAAGCGTGAAGTTTAAATATCCACGCCAGCGTAAGACCGTTGTCGCTGACGGCGTAGGACAGGGATACAAAGAAGTACAGGAAATCAGCCCTAACCTGCGCTATGTGATCGATGAACTCGATCAGATCTGCCAGCGCGACCGCACCGAAGTCGATCTCAAGCGTAAGATCCTTGACGATCTGCGTCACCTTGAAAGCGTTGTAACGAATAAGATCAGCGAGATTGAAGCGGATCTTGAGAAATTAACGCGGAAATAAAAGCAAAACGGCAATCCTTGATTGCCGTTTTTAATGTTTGCGCCCTCTCCCCGTGGGAGAGGGATGGGGTGAGGGCACCAGACCGCACTCAGCATGTAGGCCGGGTAAGGCGAAGCCGCCACCCGGCAAACAGCATCATCTCTGCTCGTCCAGCTGCAGCGCCACATACAGCAGCAGCCTGTCGTCAAAATTCCCCAGGTCCAGCCCCGTCAGCTCCGAAATCCGGTTTAACCGATACTCCAGGGTATTGCGGTGAATAAACAGCGCTTTCGACGTCGCCAGCGGCTGCACGTTATGGCGGAACCACGCCTGTAGCGTTCGGCGCAGCAGGCCGTTGTTGTCCATGGCTTTCAGACGCGCTAATGGCCGCGCCAGCTCATTGGCCTGCCAGCCCCCGCGCAGGCTGTCGAGCAGCACCGGAAGCATCAGATCCTGATAGAAATAACTGCGGCTCTCCGGCATCCGCTGCTTGCCCACCATCATGGTGGTGCGCGCGGTACGCCAGGAGCGGGCGATACTGCCCGGCCCGGTAAAGTAGTTGCCCAGCGCAACGCGAAAACGCAGCTGACCATTCTCCTTCATCCGGGAGATCAGCAGCTCCACGCGACGACGATGATCTTCGGCATCCCAGCGGCCGAACGCATTGAGCGCGGGTTTGAGCACCACCATCTCCGTCAGAGAAACGATCGCCACCAGGTTATCGCGCTCCGGCGTCGCCAGCGCATTTTGCAGCTGCTGCAGCTCGGCCATAGCGCTGTCTACGCCAAGCTGGCCGCTATCGACCTCAATGACCGCCACCACGCGCGGCTGGTTCAGATCGATCCCCAGACGCTGCGCCCATTCGCTGAGCGCAGGCGTATGCTCTTCCGCCTGAATAAGGTTCATCACCAGCTCTTCACGCAGGCGGCTGTCCTGGGCAAGCAGGTGCAACAGGCGCGACTGCTCCAGCATCATCTCTGCCGTCATACAGACCAGCTCACCGTATTTACGCAAGGACTCCGGCTCGCCGGTCAGGCCGATTACCCCCACGATCTCGCCTTCAAGGCGCAGCGGTAAATTGATGCCCTGACGGACGCCGTGCAGATGTTTCGCTACCGCATCGTCGATATCCACGACCCGCCCCTGGGAAAGCACCAGCAGCGCACCTTCGTGCAATTCCCCAATACGCTCGCGATCGCCGCTGCCAATAATGCGCCCGCGGGCATCCATCACGTTGATATTGGTATCAATGATGCGCATGGTGCGCGCCACGATATCCTGCGCCATTTTGGTATCAAGATGCCAGCCAGCCATATAACCCTCCCGTGAGCAGTGCTCAAGCATAGGGAAGTTCGGCGACGGCTGCATTGTGCGAATGCACAAAGAGAGAGGGAGAAGTATGGAGTTGTGGCAAGAATCACAGAAACGAGAAAGCCCCTGCGAACAGGGGCTTAAGAGGATTACTGCATCAGCAGATAAAGCGAGGTATCACCACGCTGGATATTCAGCGCCAGCACGGAAGGCTTGCTTTCGAGGATCTTGCGCAGTTCAGCGATGTTTTTCACCGGCTGCTGGTTAGCGCCCATGATCACATCGCCTTTTTTCAGGCCGATACGGGCTGCCGGTGAATTCGCCTTCACGTTGTTCACCACCACGCCTTTGTCTGCGCCTTTATTGCTCATCTCGGCACCTTCAATACCGCTGAAGATGGTGCTGGAATCCACCTGATTCTGGCTGCTCTGCTGCAGCTCCAGGCTCACGTTAACCGGCTTACCGTCGCGCAGCAGGCCGAGGGTCACTTTGCTGCCAATCGGCATTGAGCCTACTTCGGCACGCAGAGCGGCAAAGCTGCTGATCGGCTTACCGTTCAGGGAGGTGATCACATCCCCCGCTTTAATGCCCGCTTTCGCCGCGGAGGAATTCGGCATCACCTGGCTGACGAATGCCCCGCGCTGGGCGTCAACTTTCATCGCCTTAGCCAGCTCGGAGTTCAGCTCGGTCCCGAGGATACCCAGCTCGCCGCGTTTCACCTGGCCATACTGCACCATCTGCGCGGTCAGGTTTTTCACCATGTTACTTGGGATAGCAAAGCCGATCCCGATGTTGCCGCCGTCCGGTGCCAGGATCGCGGTGTTGATACCGATCAGCTCACCGTTCAGGTTCACCAGCGCGCCGCCGGAGTTACCGCGGTTGATCGCCGCATCCGTCTGGATGAAGTTTTCGTAGTTTTCCGCGTTCAGGCCGCTACGGCCCAGCGCAGAGACGATACCGGAGGTCACGGTTTCACCCAGACCGAACGGGTTACCGATCGCCACGGTGTAGTCGCCCACGCGCAGCGCGTCGGAGTCGGCAATTTTAATCGCCGTCAGGTTTTTCGGATCCTGGATCTGGATCAGCGCGATGTCGGAGCGCGGGTCTTTACCCACTACCTTGGCGTCGAATTTACGGCCATCGCTCAGCTGAACCTTAATGCTGTTAGCGTTATCAACCACGTGGTTGTTGGTGACGACATAGCCTTTCGCCGCATCAATAATTACACCCGAGCCAAGCGCCATGAATTTCTGCTGCTGGCCGCCGCCCTGGCTGTCATCCCCGGCACCACCGCCCTGACAGAACGGTGAACTCTGGAATGGCGAACCGTCCTGGCAGAACGGCGAGTTGTCGCCGAAGAACTGCTGGAAGTTACGCGGCATACGCGGCGTATTGACGGTCGTGCTGCCCTCAACGTTAATACTCACCACCGATGGCATCACTTTTTCGAGCATCGGTGCCAGGCTTGGCATCTGCTGCGCGGTTGCTGCCGACGACGCGGTCTCGGCTGCAGTAGCAGTCAGAGGAGACAGCGCTAAACCTAAACTCAGAGTCAGTGCACTCATTGCTAATGTGGTTTTTTTCATGTTTCTCAATCTCGATTTACAGGTAACGCAAAATTGCTGTGTAACTCAGATTCGTTTTATACCGCTTAGTTCCGGCGATAAGTTTATGGAAAAGGTAAAAATTTATTGGCCGTCTTTACAAAACTCCGGGATTATTCCACCGCCATCAGCTTGCGGTATTCATCCCAGGCATACAAATCCGTCATGCCGCTGATATAGTCCTGGATAAGACGGCAGCGATAATAATATTCCATCACCGGCCATTGGGAAGAGTGGCGATCCAGCTTGCCAATCGCTTCGACATACGCCAGACGATGCCGGGTAGAGAGTTTCTGATAAAGCCGCGATTCGATAGGTATTCCGCGCACGCGCTCGTGTTCCACCAGCTCGCTAAACTCGTCGACCGACAGCTGGAGCAACGGGGAATAAATTTCCAGTAACCCACTGATTACCCGATAGCCCTGCAGTTCCAGCTGCTCGACATCCGGATGGCTAAATACATGCCGCATCGCCACATGTTTATAAAGCTCAAGAAGCTGGCTGAAACTGCTGTCATCTTCCAGCAGCGCGTGGTTGAATTCTCCGCTGAAGATGAGCGGTAAATTATCAATAAAGCGCGACGCCGCATACGGCACCAGTTTATTTAATGTATTGACCCGCAAATACATAAAGAACTGGTCTTCCGTACTGCGGCTTAATGTATTTGAGCGCGATTTTTCCCAGGCATTTTCGACAACCTGCGAAAAGAGCGAGCCTTTTTCATGGGTACCCCAGGCCGCATAAAGATGCTGATAAAGCTCCTCGACGCTGAAGATTCTTTTCTCAACGGCATCTTCCAGATCGGCCACGCAATAGGAAATATCATCGGCGGCTTCCATAATCCAGGTCAATGGAAAGCGGCCATTTGGCGTCAATGAAAGTTCTTTACGTAGCCGTTCAATATAGGCCTCTTCGGAAAGGTAATAGCCCGGTTTTTTCATTAAATAACTGTGGGACGCGGGCGTATCCCCCATCCACCACGCGGGGCGGGTATATTTCAGAATGCAGCCGACCTGTGCCCAGGTGAGGTTCATGCGCATCAGGGAATGGACCAGCCGGATCCCCTGCGCGTTGCCCTCGAAGTGACACAAATCCTGGCGCACTTTGCGACGCAGATCGTTCAGCCCCTCTTCACCTTCACGCAGGCGTAAATCGCGTACGATGCAGCGGTCATCGCTGAGGGGCTGGCTTACCGCATCCGAAGGATAAAGCCGCTGCTTAAACCAGTCGTTGATAGCCGCCTCACCAAAGTGGCCGAAAGGCGGGTTGCCGATGTCATGCATCAGGCAGGCCATCTCAACGATGCTCTCGAAGGGCCCCGTCAGTTCGTCCAGACCATAGGTTTCCAGTAAACGCTGCTCTTTGAGACGGCTCAAAATCTCTTTGGCAATGTAGCGTCCGACCTGCTGCACTTCCATGGAGTGGGTTAAGCGGGTGCGCACCGCGGCGTTACGCTCCAGCGGGAACACCTGGGTCTTTTGCTGTAAACGCCGGATAGCGGGCGAGTTAATAATCCTCCCGCGATCGCTCTCGAAGATACGCAGGATCTCATGTTCGCTCTTGTCGCCCTGCGGCGAACGGAAACGTCGGTGCCAGTTAATTTTGGTGCGAAAATCGATTGGTGCCATGTGCTCCCCCGCGTGAGAATGCGTTTCCCCTTAACCGCATGATAGACTATGCATCTTAACAAGGCACATCGCGAGTAAATCTATGAAAATCGGCATTATTGGTGCAATGGAAGAAGAAGTTACGCTGCTGCGTGACAAAATTGAGAACCGTCAGACGCTCTCTCTTGGTGGTTGTGAAATCTACACCGGCCAGCTGAACGGCGTTGACGTGGCTCTGCTGAAATCAGGCATCGGTAAAGTGGCTGCTGCACTGGGTGCAACCCTGCTGCTTGAGCGCTGCAAGCCGGACGTGATCGTGAATACCGGCTCTGCGGGCGGCCTGGCGCCGACGCTGAAAGTGGGTGATATCGTTGTCTCCGACGAAGCGCGTTACCATGACGCCGACGTCACCGCATTCGGTTACGAGTACGGTCAGCTCCCGGGCTGCCCTGCGGGTTTTAAAGCTGACGACAAACTGATTGCGGCGGCAGAGACCTGCATCGCAGAACTCGACCTCAACGCGGTACGCGGTCTGATTGTCAGCGGCGATGCCTTCATCAACGGCTCCGTTGGGCTGGCGAAAATCCGTCATAACTTCCCCCAGGCGGTTGCCGTTGAGATGGAAGCGACCGCGATCGCTCATGTTTGCCATAACTTCAGCGTACCGTTCGTGGTGGTTCGCGCCATCTCCGACGTGGCTGACCAGCAGTCCCACATCAGCTTCGACGAGTTCCTGACCGTTGCGGCAAAACAGTCCACCGTGATGGTGGAACGCCTGGTGCAGAATCTGGCACGTGGCTAAACATACCGTCAGGGCGCTGGCCGCCCTGCTTCTTCTCACACCGCTGTGGCTCTATGCTGTACCGCGTGTGATTACGCTCTCTCCCGCGAATACGGAACTGGCGTTTGCCGCCGGGATCACGCCCGTTGGCGTGAGTAGCTATTCGGATTACCCACCGCAAGCCGCGGATATTGAACAAGTGGCAACCTGGCAGGGGATGAACCTTGAGCGCATCGTGGCGCTTAAACCGGATCTCGTGCTGGCCTGGCGTGGCGGCAACGCCGAGCGGCAGGTCAACCAGCTCACCTCGCTTGGCATAAAAGTGATGTGGATTGATGCCGTCAGCATTGAGCAGGTCGCTCAGGCGCTACGCGCCCTGGCACCCTACAGCCCTACGCCCAAAAAAGCCGAGGCTGCGGCGAAACAGATGCTGAGCGACTATGCCGCGCTGAAATCCCGGTACGATACCCCTGTTAAAAAGCGCATCTTCCTGCAGTTTGGCAGCCAGCCGCTGTTCACCACCGGAAAAGGGTCGATTCAGAACCAGGTGCTGGAAGTCTGTGGCGGTGAAAATATCTTTGCTGCCAGCCGGGTGCCGTGGCCTCAGGTCAGCCGTGAACAGGTCCTGGCGCGCCAGCCGCAGGCCATCGTCGTGGTCGGAAATGCGAGCGAAATTCCTAAAATCGAACAATTCTGGCAAAGGCAGCTAAAAATTCCGGTGATCCCGCTCAACAGCGACTGGTTTGAACGCGCCAGCCCGCGTATTATCCTCGCCGCAAAACAGCTCTGTGCCGCGCTGGCAGAGAGTCACTAACATAAGACCCTTTTCGAGGATTTAACGATGCTCGTTTATTGGCTGGATATTCTTGGCACAGCCGTTTTTGCTATCTCCGGCGTTTTACTCGCCGGAAAACTACGCATGGATCCGTTTGGCGTGCTGGTGCTGGGCGTGGTGACCGCCGTTGGCGGCGGGACTATCCGCGATATGGCGCTGGCGAATGGCCCGGTATTTTGGGTGAAAGATCCGACCGATCTGGTGGTCGCGATGGTCACCTGCCTGTTAACCATTGTGCTGGTTCGCCAGCCGCGCAGATTACCAAAATGGATATTGCCGGTGCTGGATGCCGTGGGTCTGGCCGTGTTTGTCGGTATTGGCGTCAATAAGGCGTTTAATGCGGGTACCGGTCCGATGGTGGCAATCTGTATGGGCGTATTAACCGGCGTGGGCGGTGGGATCATTCGCGATATTCTGGCGCGAGAAGTGCCGATGATCCTGCGTACTGAAATTTACGCAACGGCCTGCATTGTGGGCGGGATCGTTCACGCGACCGCGTACTACACCTTTGCCCTCCCGCTGGAAAATGCCGCCATGCTGGGGATGGTCGTGACGCTGGTGATACGTTTAGCGGCGATACGCTGGCACCTGAAGCTGCCGACGTTTGCGCTGGATGAGAATGGCAGGTAAATGCAAAACGGTAACCATCAGGTTACCGTTTTTAGCGTTTTGCCGGGGGTGAGGGCATCAGCCCGCACCCGCTTAAATACTGAACGAAGAACCACACCCGCAGGTGCTTGTCGCATTCGGGTTGGTCACCACAAAGCGCGAACCTTCCAGACCTTCGGTGTAATCCACCGAACCACCCACCAGATACTGCAGGCTCATCGGGTCAACCACCAGCGCGACGCCCTGTTTCTCGATAGTCATATCGCCATCGTTAACCTGATCGTCAAAAGTAAAACCATACTGGAAGCCGCTGCAGCCGCCACCGGTAATATAGACACGCAGTTTCAGATCCGGATTGTCCTCATCGGCAATCAGGACTTTCACTTTTTTGGCTGCTGCTTCGGTAAATTCGAGCGGTACAGCTACTACGTCATCACTCATCTTATGCTCCCATGAATACTGCTATTGGGTAAAATTCACCCAATTCTTTATCTCATTATCTAATACCCTGGTAATTCATTCAAGTATTCTGCGTGGCGGCCCGCTCAGCCTCTTGTTTTGCCAGGGTACGCGCAAGGATGGTGGAGTATAGCGGTTTTCCACCCAGGAACTGGGCCAATAGTGTCGCGCCGAGACAGGTAATGATCATTGGCAAAATGAGCTGGTAATTGTCCGTCATCTCCAGCACCAGCACGATCCCGGTCAACGGCGCACGCAGGGATGCGGCCAGCAACGCCCCCATTCCGGCGATGGCAAAGGTCCCGGCGTCAAGATGATAGGCGGGAAACCCCGCTTCAGCCGCCATACCAAACGCGGTGCCCAGCAATGTCCCCAGCGCCAGCATCGGGGCGAAAATCCCGCCGGGCGCGCCGGAGGAGAAGCACAGCACCGTCGTGATGACTCTTGAAATAAACATAAACAGCAGCAGACCCACGCTGAAATTCCCCGCCGCCGCAATGGGAATCAGCCCGAACCCGCCGCCTGCGGCATTCGGCTCAATAAACCCGAGTACGCCACACATTCCGCCCAGCAGACCGCCCATCAGCACCCATTTCGTGGTGTTCCCGCCGTGAATGCGCTGGAACATATCCTGAGCGCGCAGGATAAAGGTGTTGAACAGCGGCCCCACCACGCCAAAAATCATGCCGAGGATCAGGTAAAGCCACAGGGTGTTGACCGGCGCGTTGGTCAGTTTACCCACCTCAATGACCGCGCCCTCGCCATTAAAGATGCGGAACACGATGCTCGACATAATGACGCCGGTAAACACCGCTTTAATCGAGATCAGGTTGTAGCGAAACTGCGCGCGCATCTCTTCGATGATAAATAAAATGCCCGCCAGCGGCGCGTTAAACGCGGCTGAAAGCCCCGCCGCCGCGCCGGTTGCCAGCAGCGTATGACGCGCTTCGGCGCTTCGCATCCGAAACAGATCGCCCACCATGCGGCCGACGTTCCCCCCCAGCTGTACCGTGGGCCCTTCCCGGCCAAGCACCATGCCCGCGCCCAACGTACCCATGCCGCCGATGAATTTAACCGGAATCACCCGCCACCAGCGCACCGGACGCAGCTCCTCCAGCGCACCTTCAATTTCCGGGATGCCCGATCCACCCGCCTCCGGCGCGAATTTACGCACCAGAAAATACCCCACCATGGCAAACAGCGCAGACAGCCCGAATGCCCACACCCAGACCAGCCATTCGCTATCGGCGAAACCGGCCACGGTGCCCACTCGCCAGTTGAGTACGGCATTAACCGCTTTTTCAAACGCCACGCCAATCAGACCCGCGAGAGTCCCCACCACGGCAGCGGCCAGCAGGATAGCCAGCGGCGTTTTATCGCGATTGAGCAGCCGCCGAATACTGATTCGGTGCTGGGCGCGCGTAAACTGTTGTTCTTCAAAAGACGGAGAATCTGATTTCATGTCCTGTTCTTATTCGTCACACAAAAAGCCGCGAGGATTTTACCAGAGACAGTCGCGCCGTCCCGTGAAAAATCCTTAACAATTGTTTATGCATTAATGGGGCAAAAATTTCATAACCTTCCCCGAATCACTTAGAATAGTGGGCTTAATCATTTTATACGAACCAGGAACGACGCCATGAGCAAGTCTGAAAACCTCTACAGTGCAGCCCGCGAGCTTATTCCGGGTGGCGTGAACTCACCTGTGCGCGCCTTCACCGGCGTGGGCGGTACGCCGCTGTTTATCGAACGTGCTGACGGCGCGTATCTGTATGATGTCGATGGCAAAGCCTATATCGATTATGTGGGTTCCTGGGGCCCGATGGTGCTGGGCCACAACCACCCGGCGATTCGTAACGCGGTAATCGAAGCCGCCCAGCGCGGCCTGAGCTTCGGCGCGCCAACCGAAATGGAAGTGAAAATGGCGGAGCTGGTGACCGAACTGGTGCCCACCATGGACATGGTACGCATGGTGAACTCCGGTACCGAAGCCACCATGAGCGCCATCCGCCTGGCGCGTGGTTTTACGGGCCGCGATAAAATCATCAAATTCGAAGGCTGCTACCACGGCCACGCAGACTGCCTGCTGGTGAAAGCCGGTTCCGGCGCGCTGACGCTTGGCCAGCCAAACTCGCCAGGCGTACCGGCAGATTTCGCGAAGCACACCCTGACCTGCACCTACAACGATCTTGCTACCGTTCGCGCGGCGTTCGAGCAGTATCCGCAGGAGATCGCCTGCATCATCGTTGAGCCGGTTGCGGGCAACATGAACTGCATCCCACCGCAGCCCGAGTTCCTGCCGAGCCTGCGCGCCCTGTGCGATGAGTTCGGCGCGCTGCTGATCATCGATGAAGTGATGACCGGCTTCCGCGTAGCGCTGGCGGGTGCCCAGTCTTACTACGGCGTTGAGCCGGACCTGACCTGCCTCGGTAAAATCATCGGCGGCGGTATGCCTGTGGGTGCATTCGGTGGGCGTAAGGACGTGATGGAAGCCCTGGCGCCAACCGGCCCGGTTTACCAGGCAGGCACGCTCTCCGGTAACCCTATCGCCATGGCTGCGGGCTTTGCCTGCCTGACCGAAGTGGCTCAGCCGGGCATTCACGAAACCCTGACCGACCTGACGACGCAGCTGGCAAACGGTCTGCTGGAAGCCGCAGAAGAGGCCGGCATCCCTCTGGTGGTTAACCACGTGGGCGGCATGTTCGGGATTTTCTTCACCGATGCGAAAACCGTGACCTGCTATCAGGACGTGGTGAAGTGCGACGTTGAACGCTTCAAGCGCTTCTTCCACCTGATGCTGGAAGAAGGCGTGTACCTGGCGCCTTCCGCGTTCGAAGCGGGCTTTATGTCCGTGGCGCACAGCGAAGAAGATATCAACAACACCATCGACGCGGCGCGTAAGGTGTTTGCGAAGCTCTAAGGGCATTGCCGGGTGGCGCTAACGCTTACCCGGCCTACGATGTTCTCCCTCTCCCCGAGGGAGAGGGTATCAGGCCGCACCTGACTACCGGCTCTGCTTTCTCAACAGATAAATAAAGTACGGCGCACCGATAAAGGTCGACAGTAGACCCGCCGGGATCTGATACGGGAACAGCACCATTCTTCCGCACCAGTCCGCGAACACCAGCATCACCCCGCCCGTCAGGGCCGACATCACAATATGCGGCATCGTCCGGCGGAATCCCATCATTCTGGCAATGTGCGGGGCCATTAATCCGACAAAACTCAGCGGTCCAATCGTCAGGGTAGCCACAGCCGTCAGGCACGCCGCTAGCAGCAGCAGGGCCACGCGCGCTGGCGTCAGCGCCATCCCCACCGCACGAGCGGTTTCACCGCCAAGCGGCAGAATGGTCATCCAGCGGCGGCACAGCGGCACCATCGCCAGCAGCACGAGCATCACCATCCCGGACCAGACTACCTGGCTGCCGGTGGCGTTGTACGTCGAGCCGGAAATCCAGGTCAGGATCTTCGCCATACGCGGATCGCCGCTTGCCTGCAGCATCATCAGCAGCATCGTAAATGCGGTACTAAGCGCCATCCCGGCCAGCAGCATGCGGTGCGGCGAAAAACCGCCGCGACCGGCGGCTATCAGGATAATCATCAGCGTGGCTGCCGCGCCGATACTGCCGGCAGGCATCAGCCAGCCAAACGCATTGCCCGGCACAAAGAACAGCATCAGCACCACGCCAAAGGCGGCGCCAGAGCTGATCCCAAGCACTTCAGGGCTCGCCATCGGGTTGCCGGTCAGACGCTGAATAATGCACCCCGCCACCGCCAGCATTACCCCTGCGATCAGCGCAGCGAAGATACGCGGCCAGCGCCACTGCAGCAGTTCATTGAGTAAATCACCCGTTGCCCAGTGCCAGCCCGAGGCATCGCGTCCGAATGAGAGCGCCGCGAACGAGGCGATCATCAGCACCGCCAGACCGGCAAGGCTAAACCACAGAACCGACTGACGTTCAGCGTAAACTCTATCGCCCGCGTCCATCGCCGGCGCGCTCATGCTGCGCAGGCGCGGGAGCAGCCACAGCAGCAGCGGCGCCCCGATAAGCGCGGTCACAGAGCCGGTGGATACTTCCCTCCAGACCTGCGCCAGCCAGAGAATAAGCTGATCGGAAAGCCAGAGGATCAGCGCCCCAATCAGCGGTGCCAGCATCAGACGCGTCAGTAAACGACGCGCCCCGAGCATTTTCGCCAGCAGTGGCGCAAACAGGCCAATAAACCCGATGATGCCGACCGCGTTCACCAGCAGGGCACTCAATACAATCGCCAGCGTCAGCGCCGCCAGGCGAGCCAGCGACAGCGCCAGCCCCAGGTTACGCGCCACGCCATCATCCAGCCCCATGAGCGTCAGGGGACGCAAGAGCAGCAGCGTCAGCACAACACCGCCAGCCAGCTGCGGCCACAGGCGCTGCACAATGCTCCAGTCGGTCTGGGTGAGCGTGCCGGTACTCCACAGGAACATGCTTTGCAGCTGATCGTGGTGGAACAGCACCAGCAGCTGGTTAATCGCGCCACAGTAGAGGCTCACCACCAGCCCGGCCAGGATAAGCGTTACCGGAGAAAGGCGCTTGCCCCAGGCCACGCCAAAGACCAGCGCGCCCACCGCGCACGCCCCCGCGAGTGCCGCAAACTGCGAGGTTAACGCTCCCGGCAGCGCCCACAGCGTGGTGATGGTGATCCCAAGCTGTGCGCCGGTCGCGACGCCGAGCGTGGTTGGCTCTGCCAGCGGGTTACGCAAAACCTGCTGGAACAGCACGCCAACCAGCCCTAAACCGGCGCCGACTAAAAGGGAGATCGCCAGACGCGGCAGCAGGCTGTAGTGGAACAGCATCTGCTGAATATTGTCGATATCCGGCGAGGCCAGAGCGCCCCCCCACTGCGCGCGGGGTAATGCCGTCGAGAGGTTGAACCCGGTTAATACCAGCGCAACCAAAAAAATCAGGGATAACAGCAGCGCCGGTAAGCGGGCGATACGCGTACTCATGCTTTACCTCCCAGGGCGTTATCCAGCACGCGGGCAAAATGCATGGCCGACAGCGTCGCACCGTAGAACCAGACCGCCGGGGCGCGCTGGAAGCGCTGCTCGCGCACAAACGGCATCGCCTGCCAGAGCGGAGTCGCCATCAGGGTTTGCATGTCGCGTTCGTTGCCGTGATCGAAGCACAGCACGTCGACGTCGCGAAACGCCGCCAGACGATCGATACCCACGGCAGTACTTCCCCAGAACGTCATCTCCCCTTCCCAGGCATTGCGAATGCCGAAGCTGTCCAGCACTTCCTGGAAAAGACAGTTTTTACCAAAGACCAGCATATGGCGGGCATCCAGCAGCGTCACCATCAGCAGCGGACGATCGCCCCGGTTGGCAAAGCGTGGCTTCAGGGAGTCGATCAGGGCATCAAATTCGTCGAGATGCTTTTTGGCCTCGACTTCGCGATTGAGGAAACGCGCCATCTCGTTAATCGAGTTTTTCGCCATCGCCAGCGGTTTTTTACCGTCGCTGAAGGCGAATCCACGTCCTGGCGCAATGCGCGCCATGATATCCTCTGACGGACCGTAGCCCGCTGACCAGAACATAAACGAGGGTTTCATCTGGGTGAGCAGTTCGAGGTTTGGCTCCGTACGCAGGCCGATGTCGATCACCGAGTCCGGCAGCTTCGGCTCGTTCACCCAGAGGTTATAGTTAGGTATGTCCGCCACGCCATAGGGCGTGACGCCCAGCGCCATCATCAGCTCGACCGGCAGCCACTCCAGGGCCACAATACGGTGCGGATCGACCGCGACGGCACGCGCCGTATTCATTTTTAACAGCAGCGGTGAGAGCGCCATCGCCGTCAGCAGGCGACGGCGGCTAATGCGAGCGTTATCCAGCATCAGTAGACAAAGCTCACCGGTGCAGCCCCGGCAGGGTGAGGCAGAATACCCATCGGAATACCGTAAATATGTTCCAGCGTTTCGCTGCGCATCAGCTCAGACGGTGTGCCCTGGGCAATCATCTCGCCCCCGCGCAGCGCGACGAGGTAGTCACAATAACGCGCGGCCATGTTGATATCGTGCAGGACCGCAATGACCGTCAGACCACGCTGCTGGCTCAGGCGATGCACCAGCGCCAGGACGTCGACCTGATGCGCAATATCCAGCGCAGAGGTCGGTTCATCCAGCAGCAGACAGCGGCTGTCCTGCGCCACCAGCATCGCAATCCACGCGCGCTGGCGTTCGCCGCCGGACAGACTATCCACCAGACGGTGCGCCAGCGGCTTTAACCCGACCAGCGCAATCGCCTCTTCCACCTTCTCTCTGTCGGCGACGCCGAAGCGCCCAAGCGCCCCGTGCCACGGATAACGGCCAATCGCCACCAGCTCACGCACCGTCATCCCTTCCGCCTGGGGCAGCTGCTGCGGCAGATAGGCCACTTTGCGGGCAAAGGCTTTACTGCTCCAGCTCTCCAGCGGTTGGTCATCCAGCAGAATATCCCCTTCTGAAGGCGGCTGATGGCGCCCCAGCATCTTGAGCAGCGTGGATTTACCGGAACCGTTGTGACCAATCAGGCCCGTCACTTTACCGGCAGGGAACGTCAGAGAGAGCGGATGCAGCAGCGTGCGCCCGGGTACGCGAAAGGAGAGATGGTTGAGCGTAAAGGTGGTGTCGGGTTGCGTTTGAATATCCTGCATTTCAGCCAACTTAAATAAAAAGGGCACGGCGAACCGTGCCCGAAAAGAGATTAGAAGCGGAAGGTCGCGGTGGCAACAACCTGACGTTCAGCACCCCAGAAGCAGCCGTAGGTATTGAAGCAGCTGGCAACGTACTCGCGATCGAACAGGTTGTTCACGTGCAGCGCCACGTTTGAGCCCACCATGCCAACGCGTGCCAGATCGTATCTGACCAGCGCATCGACAACGGTGTAGCTGCCCACCTTGAAGGAGTTCGCCGGATCGCCATAGCTTGAGCCCGTGTAACGCACGCCGGTACCCAGCGTCAGACCAGACAGCGCACCGTCAAACAGGGTGTAATCGCCCCACAGCGACGCCATGTGTTTTGGCACCTGAGCTGGCGTGTTGCCTTTGTAGGTGGTGTCCGTGGTGTATTCCGCATCGGTATAGGTATAAGAACCCACCAGGTTAACGCTCGCAGACAGGGCCGCCTTCGCTTCCACCTCTACGCCACGCGCGCGGATTTCACCGCCCTGAACCGAGAAGAAGGAGCCCGCCGGGTCCGCCATCAGGTTGTTAGTTTTGGTCAGCTGGTACAATGCGCCGGTGACGACGATCGGACGATCGTTCGGCACGTATTTCACGCCCGCTTCGTACTGTTTGCCTTTAGACGGCGCGAACAGCTTGCCCTGGGCATCGCTCTGCGAAGCCGGTTCAAACGATTCGCTGTAGCTAAAGTACGGGGTTACGCCGTTATCAAACAGATAGTTAACGCCACCGCGCCAGGTGAACTGGGTATCATCACGTTTGGAGGTAGTGTTCGTCACGCGGTTGTAGGATTCCTGATCGGCCCAGTCATAACGACCGCCCAGGGTTACCAGGACTTTGTCCCACTCAATCTGATCCTGAGCGTAAACGCCGGTCTGTTTTTGCTTGTTCAACACCTGATAGGCACCTGACGGTCCAGGATGTGAACCGAAATCGAAATCGCTACGATCGAGGTTATAGATATCAGATGGCGCAACGGAACCGGCATAACCGAACCACGAGTCGATGTCATTACGCATGCGCATGAAATCCACACCCGTCAGCAGAGTATGATCGAGTGAACCCGTCGCGAACTTGCTCTGCAACTGCGTATCAACAGTAAAGTTTTCCAGCTTCTCGTTATCGATCACATACTGGCGAGTCAGCGTATGACCCCACTGCGACTGAGGAACGCTCGCGCAAGGGCTGGATGCCGGATTACTCGAATGGAGCGGATCGGAACACATACCGTAGCCGTAAACGCTGTTTTGCGAGGTCTTATTCTGCGCATAGCGCAGGTTCTGACGCACGGTAAAGGTATCGTTGAACTCGTGGTCGACGCTGTATCCCACCATTTTCTGGTTACGGGAATAGGTATTGTTCTTCGCGCCTTCGTTGAAGTTCGTCGGCAGACGATCGCCGTTCGGCAGCGGATCAACCGTCCCCTCTTTTGGCAGCCAGCCGTAATAACCCGTTTCAGGCTCGTTCTGGAAGTAGGAGAGGAACGTGAAGGTGGTTTTGTCATCCGGACGCCAGGAGAAAGATGGCGCGATGGCGTAACGCTGCTCGCCCTTACCTTCCTGCTGGGAATTATTTGAACGTGCCACACCCGTTAATCGGTAAGAGTAAACGCCGTCATCGTCAATTGCATCGCTAAAGTCGAACCCGGTCTGGAACAGGCTGTCCGTGCCGACTTTGAACTGGATCTCTTTCAGCGGCTCGGTTGTTGGGCGCTTGCTGACCATATTCAGCAAACCGCCTGGGCTGCTTTTGCCGTACAGAACGGAAACCGGACCGCGCAAGATCTCGGCGCGCTCCAGCATATAAGGATCAATCACCGCGTCGTTATAGAAGTTCCCCTGCATTTTCATGCCGTCGAGGTAGTTATTCTGCGTCTGACCATCCGCCGCAAAGCCGCGAATAATCAAATAGTCATAGGTATTAGACGCACCGCGCGTGCCTACCGCAACGCCCGGCGTGTAGCTCAGGGCTTCTTTCACCGAGCGCGGCTGATGCAGCGCCATCTCTTCGGCCGTGACCACAGAAATAGACTGAGGAACTTTTTGAATCGGGGTATCCGTTTTGGTCCCGGTCGCGGATTGCCTTGCGGCGATAGTCGCAGCAGGCCCCCAGGCGCTTTCCTGCGCCGCAGGTGCTGCTGTTACCGTAATGGTTTCTTCTTTTTTCGGGGCTTCGGCCGCATGTCCATAAGCAGACATGCCGGCAACCGCTGTGGCGACAACGACCGCGATTTTACGTCGCGACGTGTTAATAGGCTGAGCTGTATTGAAAAGCGCCATGTTGTTCTCTGATGGAAAAGTGAATGATAACGTAAACGAGAATTATTATTATGAGCGCCAGAATAATATGCGAAACGCTGGTTGCATAGCAAGCAGTAAGCGGCCCTACAAGATTTAAGGGTTTAAGAATTAACCAGATGAAAAGAGAGGGTTAATGAGGTTAGCGAAATGTTCGCTAAAGCCCGCCGACACGGGCTGAGAGGATTAACGGTAAAACACCTCGAACGTGGCGACGGAATCGACTTTGCCCGCTTTAACCTCCCCCGTTTTGACGTAGCGCGCCTTGAGGGGGATTTCGACGGGAACCTTGTCCTGCGTACTGGTTATCGCCGTGTAGTTCTGGTCAAACTGCAGCACCGTATTGTTCTTATCGAGAATTTGAATGCCGACACCCGCGGCGGCGGAATCTCCGGTTGCGATACCTAGAATATTGCCGTTCGTCACTCCGGTAGAACCGGCGCTGGTGAACTGATAATCAACTTTCGTTCCCGCAGCACAATCGGTTATTTCAATCTTAAAACTGCTGTCAGTCAGTATGTCGGAATACTGCCCGTCGAAATCACGGGTATTAACGGTCTTCAGCGGAACATAAATGTTACGGTCTACCAGATTACAGGTGTTGGTGGTGATGCGCACGCTGGTGGGGGAATACCGCATTTCGCCAATCACCGTGTTGCCCAGAATATCCACCGACGTTAACAGCGAGGTATCCAGGTCACCATCCTGAATATCGCCTGTTACCACCAGTTGCGCAGCTGCGCGAAATGTCGATTTACTCTGCGAAGAACCATGTGTTGATCCCACATAGTGCATAGGACGTGTAAGATTCTCTTCGAGATAGCTGGGAAACTGCTCGGTTGACGAAGCCGAACGGATGCCAATGCCCGGCACGTTGGTTTGATATACCCCAGGTAAAACATCTTCGCGCGCGTCATCATCTGACAGCGCCAGATACCCGCGCCGAATATACTCATCTCCGTTGCAGTCAATTAACACCTCTTTACTTTCAACGCTGGCATCGTAAATCACGGTGCCGACCGGCGTGTCGGGGGCAATAATAATCACCGGAGGAAGTTGAAACGTCACCACGGCATCCACGTCAGCTTTGCCGTTAAAGGTACAGCCTGCCCGGGCCAGATGGAAAAATGCGCCCGTAAGCAAGAGCAGCGCCGATAAAAGAAACGTTTTAACTGAACATCGCTGACTCATGGAATACCTCTGTTAATGGCAGTTAACCGTTGCGTTGACGATCCCCGCAGACCCCTCTGTAGGGACGTCCAGCGTCCCCTCGCATTGTTGGCCGCCCTCTTCTCCCCACTGCACGCTAAACGTCGTTTTGCCGTGTATGCCTGTCAGGTAAACCTCACCGTCATCCCCGACGATGGCAGTGGAGTTATCCAGCGCCACCAACGCGCCAAACGGAACGGGCTTACCCGCGTAGCGCAAGGTCACCAGGGCTCGCCGTCCAACGCGCGCATCAAACGTGGCATGCATCGCTGCGCCTTTCGTGGGGACAAGATCCTTCGTTGCCGCTTCGATATCGATATCTTCCCGCTCTTGCGTATTTACCGTGATGGCGTTGTGCCGGTAGGCCGTCAGGGAGGGAACAATCGCATTGCCAAATGCATCGGTATAAATTCCACGCCCGTTCTGAACTTTAACGTTGTCGCCATCCTTGATATGGACAATCGCGAAAGCATCGCGCACAGGCTGCCCCAGCGTCACACCATGCTCGTGGGCAACGATCGACCCCTGCGCGCTGTAGTTCCACTGTCGATTATCGCCGCCGTAGCTGTAGCCCATCCCCACCTCACCGGAAGCCCCACGGTAACGCCCGGACAGGCTGCCGCCGTAGCCCGTGTTCTGATTGGCATAGGTCTGCTGAAGGTTGTAGCTCAGCTTATTGTCCTCCAGCGCGGTACCGCCGAGCCCGACCTGATGCGAGACATACCCACCGCTGGCGGTGTTAGCGCTGTAGGTTGCCCAGGCATCAGGCAGCCACTTTGAGAACGGAATGTTGACCGTCAACGCCATTTGCCGGTCGGTATCGGCGTTCGGCGTGCGGGTCAGGTTATAGCTTATCGACCAGGTAATATCGCGCCAGCTGGAGCTCAACCCTGCGCTGACGCTACGCTCATGGCCGTCCATGTCCCAGTAATCCTGCTGATAGCCGTTGAGATACGCCGAGCCCCAGTCTGAAATGCGCTGGGAAAGATTTAGCTGCATACGGCTACGGCGGTTGTTGGTTCTGCGGTAGGTATAAATACCGTCGTCGATCTCGCTGTCCCGCTGATCGATAGCCTCCTGAAAGGTATAAAACCCTGAGGTGGAGTAGCGGTAGCTTGCAAGCGTGACGGTCGTATCCGTGTCAGGGATATCTTTTGAGTACTGTGCCCGCCACGATAATCCGCTGGCATCGTCACGCCCGTCATCAAACGCAGTACGCGCAGCCGTGAGATCGACAGAAGCGGAGCCGAAGTGCCCCAGATCGGCACCAAGCCCCAGCAGCAGCGCACGATACAGCGACGCTCCCAGCGCGCCGGTATAAACCGTCACGCCGTAAGGCAATCCATAGATAGCTGTACCTTGCGCAAAGGTGGGTTCATCTTCACCTTCGTTACCGCGATAGCGTCCTGCTGCCAGCGAATACTTAAAACCGTCTTCTCGCTGCAATACCGGTACCGACGCGCTAGCCTGAATGAAGCTGTGCTCGCTGCCATCCGCCTCTTCGACGGTGACTTCCAGATCGGCTCCGGAAGTCACCTGGCTTAAGTCGCGGATCTCAAAAGGCCCCGGCGAGACGTTTGTTTGATAGATGGTGTAGCCATTTTGCTTGATGGTGACTTTCGCGTCGCTATTCGCAATACCGCGCACAACAGGCGCAAAGCCTTGCTGGCTGGCGGGCAGCATCGCGGTGTCCGTTTCCAGCTTCACGCCGGTCATCTGGACGCTGTCAAAAAGCTCGCCATTGGTATACGTCTGCCCCATCTCCAGCTGGCTTTTCAACGTTTTGATGTCACGTTGTAAAGTACTGGCGATGGCCTCCCAGCCGGAAGCGTCGCTCCAGGTGCTGTTATTACGCAGTCGCCACGCCCCAATATTCATCCCCGACGCCAGACCAAGCCAGGTTGAAGACGTGTTGCCCGAGCTATAGTGCTGCTGAGAGCCGCTGAGCTGATAGCTTGTCCAGGCGGCAGGCGCGCCGTCATCCCAGAATTTCGGGTTAATCGCTCCGGCGGCGGCGCGATCGCGGTAGATCTGCGGAATGACCAGCTTCAGGGTCTGGTTATCCTGATCGTAATCGTAGCGTGCATTTTCAATGAAATGAGAGATATCCCGAACGTAAGCCTCGTCGCCCAGTTCTTTCAAATCCGGGATCGTGTCGACTTTCACACCGTATTCCCGCAGGTCCGCTTTGGTGAGCTCCGGCAGGAGATGCTGTTTGTCGTCAGAAAGCACATAGGTGAGCGTACGTATATCCAGCACGTCCCGATCCCACACGATCGTCGTAGGGTAGCTCCCCGCAAGTAACCCGTTATCACTTATGAAGTTTTTGAGCGTGGCGGTATTTTCGAGAGGGGTATCCAGTTCAAGGATCCGCAGGTTGAATTCGTCATCCGCACTGACAGGCTGGATCGCGGCGAGCAGCGCCAGCGCGATCCCGGACAGTACCTGTTTGTGATGTAAAGATGACGACATAACTTACCAACATGATCGATTTAAAGGGCCTGCTTGCGTTGAGGAGTCTGGGCGCCGAAATCATTGATAGCCGTCCAGGTGACCGCGCCATTTGCCGCTTTTGGTATCGCGAAACTCTGCTTGCTAAACGGTGCAACCATCATTGAAATGGCACCCGGCGTAGTTTTGGTCTCTTTGACCGGTACACTTTTCCCGCCAACGGCCAGTTCGCCAAAAGAGACGTAAAAAGGCGTGGGGTTGTTTGCGACGAGCGAGTCACCCTGACGCTGGAACGTGATTTTTTCATAGGCCCCCAGCGCATCGGCTTCCTTCAGCTGAGCGGGACGCCAGAAAAGCTTCAGGCGCGTTTTCATTGCGAACTGCAGCGTGTTTTTCTCTTTCAGCTCGGGCGAGAGTGCAGAGACGGATTTCACGTTCGCCAGAAACAGTGATTCGCGGTCTGCCGGCAGGCTGTTTTTATCACCGGTGAAAATAACGTGTAACAGCGTCTGACGATTTTCCTGCAACTTATAGACAGGCGGCGTAATAATAAAGGGGGCTTTTGCATCATTGGGATAACTGACCCAGCTTTGCACCAGATAACGCGTATGAGGATCTTTATTTTTAAGTGCGATTTGTACTTCAGATTTATTCGATGGATAAATAATTCGCGTCCCACCGAGAACAACGCTTGCCTGCACTGAACAGCAAGAGATAATTAAACAACCACATAACAACTTAAATAACGTCTTCATACAGCGTTCCAGAAGGCAGCCTTTCAGGCTGCCAGTCATTGTTTAGCGATAGACAACCTCAAATGTGGCTGAGGAGGAGTAATGACCCGCGGTTGGCGCGGTATCACCGACCTGAATCACTTTCGCGGTGTAGTTAAAGACAGAAGCCGCTGCGCCGGTCGCATCGTTAGCCACGTCGGTACCGGCATCCGGTACTGAACCGTCGAAGACCACATCGCCTTTGGCACCGTTATCGTTGCTGACAATAATGCCAACATTAGTGGCGTTGCCTGCGCCGGAGAGATCGTTCTTCAAACGCTTGTACGCAGCGTCTGTTGTTGTGCCGCTGAACTTGAGGTTCAGTTTGGCGACCAGCGGGTCACATTTTTGCACTTCAATCTTAAAAGCTTTAGACGTCCCGACCTGACCGTCGATGCCAAAATCTGAAGGATAAGTATCTGCGAATGTGACGGTGGATGTATTGTTCCCTGTACCATCAACATTGATCTCGCATGTATCCGCCACAATTTTTCCGGCGAAATTTACCGTACCTGAATCATTCGCCGCAAAGGCCGGCAGCGACAAAGCCGCCATAATACTTCCGGCCAATAAAGAAGAAATAATTGTCTTATTCATAACAACATCCTTATATATGGTTATAACGGAATCCATTCCTGGGAAAAATACTTTTCGCCAGAATGCTCTGTAAAATTTGATATCACTTAGACACGGGATTTCATTAATAAGAACATCCCATGAGGAAAGTGAAATTCATGAGTTCAATTACATCAGATTATTCTTTATCGTGTCCAGCAGGCTGACGAGTAAAATAGCCTAAAGAGACGCCAACACACTGAATAACATAATAAACTTCGCACATTAATAATTCTTAATTAGAAATTTACTAAAATTAAAATAAGAACAAATGTAAAGATAAAAAAAAAGCCGCTTATCACTAAGCGGCTTTACTATTCAGGAAACTAATCAGTTTCCGCCAAACATGTCCTTAATCCAGCCGGCTACGCCATCGCTGTCTTTCTTCTCATTCTGCTGCTGCGGCTGTTGCTGCTGCGGCTGCTGTGGCTGCTGTGGCTGAGAAGACTGATCGAACGGATTGCCCGTCGGCTGTTCAGGCTGGTTTTGCTGGCACAGCGAGTCCGGGTTGGCCGTCCAGACCGGCAGGGTACGCATCCCGCCGCCGCAGACAAAGTTACCGGAACTGTCCACGCCCATATCCACGATATCTTCCGGCGCAACCAGGTTTAACGGCACCGGGGACTGATTGGCCAGATAGCGCTGGTAAATCGACATCGCCCCGCTCGCCCCGTACAGTTTGGTCGGCTGGTTGTTGTCGCGCCCTACCCAGGTGATCACCACTTCACGACCGTCGATACCGGCAAACCAGGTATCGACGTTGTTGTTGGTGGTCCCGGTTTTACCCGCCAGATGCAGACCCGGATATTTCGCACCCAGCTGACGCCCGGTACCGCGCTGCACAACCTGCTGCATCGTCCACAGCGTCATATAGGCGGCCTGAGCAGGAACGGCACGCTCCGCCTGCGGGAAGCTCTGATACAGCACGGATCCGTCTTCGGCAATCACCGAACGCAGGGCAGACAGCGGTGCACGGTTGCCCCCGCTGGCAATGGTCTGGAATGCCTGGGCGACTTCGATCGGCGTCAGGTTAAGCGCGCCGAGGATCATCGCCGGCACCGGGTGCAGCTGATCTTTCGACACGCCCAGCTTTTGCCAGGTATCGACAATCGCTGGCAGTCCCAGCGACATGCCCAGGTTCACCGTCGGCACGTTCATGGAGCGCGTTAACGCATCCACTAACATCACCTGGCCGCTGAACTGTTTATCATCGTTCTGCGGTGACCAGACTTGGCCGTTAGGCTGGCGCAGGGAGATCGGCGCATCCGCAATCCAGGTATTCAGGCGATACTGGTTTGGCTGACTCAGGGCAGTAAGGTAGGTTGCCGGTTTTGCCAGAGAGCCGATTGAGCGACGCGCCTGCATGGCGCGGTTGTAGCCTGCATACTGCGGCTCGGCACCGCCCACCATGGCGCGAACTTCGCCGGAGTTACGGTCAACCACCACCATCGCGGTTTCAAGATCGGAGAGCTTACGCTGTTTCTTCAGCGCCGGAATGCCTTCCACCGCCGCTTTTTCTGCCGCATCCTGCGCAACGGAGTCAAAGGTGGTGAAGATCTTCACGCCGGAGAGATCTTTGACCTTATCGCCAAGCTTGCTTTGCAACTCCTGACGCACCAGCTGCATAAACGCAGGCTGAGGCGAAATCACGCCACCGCGCGGCTGAACGCCAAGCGGACGCGCGCTCAGCATGTCGTACAGCTCCTGGTCAATCACCTGCTGCTGTTGCAGCAGACGCAGAACGAGGTTACGACGCTCCAGCGCCAGTTTCGGGTTACGCCACGGGTTATAAATGGACGCCCCTTTCACCATGCCCACCAGCAGCGCCTGCTGGTCCAGGCTCAGCTCTTCCACCGGACGACCAAAGTAGTACAGGCTCGCCAGCGGGAAACCGCGGATTTCGTTATCGCCGCTCTGGCCGAGGTACACCTCGTTCATGTACAGCTCAAGGATACGATCCTTGCTGTAGCGCGCATCCATCAGCACGGCCATGTAGGCTTCGTTCGCTTTACGCCAGTAAGAACGTTCGCTGGAGAGGAACAGGTTCTTCACCAGCTGCTGAGTCAGCGTACTCGCCCCCTGCACGGTGCGACCGGCAGTCAGGTTAGCCAGCACCGCACGACCAATCGAGTAGAGGCTGATGCCATCGTGCTCGTAGAAGTGACGGTCTTCGGTTGCCAGCAGAGTATCGACCAGCAGATCCGGGAAGCCGTTACGCGCCACGAACAGGCGCTGCTCGCCGTTTGCCGACGAAAGCATGGTGATCAGGCGCGGATCGAGACGGAAGAAACCGAACTGACGGTTGTTATCCATGTTCTCGATGGTGTCCAGACGATCGCCGTCAAAGGTCAGACGCGCGCGCACCTGCCCCTCTTTGCTGTCCGGGAAATCAAACGGACGACGGATCATCTCAATGCTGTTTGACTGCACGGTAAATTCGCCAGGCCGCGTCATTTTTGACACCTGACGATACTGGGTGGCTTCCAGCAGTTTAACCATCTCGTTCTTAGTGATGGACATATCTGGCTCAAGGTTCACCATACGGCCATATACTGCCGCAGGTAACTGCCAGACTTTACCGTCGATACGGCTGCGGATCTTCTGATCCAGATACACGCCGTAAATCGCCATCAGCACAACAAAAACAATAAACAGCTTCAGCAGCAGCCAGAACCAGCCGCGCTTGCCCCGAGGCTTACGCCCTTTGCCTTTTCCTTTACGCGGCATCGGTTCTTCATCCTCATAATCGTCTTCATAGTCATCGTCATAGTCCTCATCTCTGAGGCGACGACGGCTTACCTTTTCTTTCGCCGGACGCGTGGGTTTTCCCTTACGTCCTATTGGCTCGCGGTCATTCCCCGCCATGCTTTTTCTCCGCAACTTTCAGGCGCAAAGGCCAGATTTTCTTTTCTTTCACAGGCCTGTGAAAGAAGAAATCTCTCAAAATAAACAGCAAGACTTTCCTGTCAGGAAAGTCTTTAGTGTTTTCTCCCTCTCCCCGTGGGAGAGGGCTGGGGTGAGGGCATCAGGCCGCACTCCCCTTTCACGAATATTTCTTCGTTCGCCGCGTCGGCGCCGTATTCGCCGGATCGTCCGGCCAGACATGCTTGGGATATCGCCCCTTCATCTCTTTTTGCACTTCACGGTAGCTTCCCGCCCAGAACGCCCCCAAATCTCGGGTGATTTGTAATGGACGATGCGCAGGGGACAGCAGCTCAAGCACTAACGGCACACGCCCTTCCGCAATGGACGGCGTGGTGGCCTCACCAAACATCTCCTGCATCCGAACCGCCAGCGCCGGCGGATTATCCTCATGATAACGGATGGCAATCCGGCTTCCGGTCGGCACAGTGTAATGCCCAGGCAGTTCACTATCCAGACGTTGACGTAATGACCAGTCCAGTAAATTCTGTAACGCTGTCTTAACATCAAGCGCCTTAAGGGCTCGCAGGGAGTGCACGCCGCTCATTTGAGGCAGTAGCCAGTGCTCAAGCGTAGCAAGCAGCGTCTCATCATCCACCGCAGGCCAACCGTATTCCGGTAGCCACTTCGCGGCGCAGTGCAGACGAATGCGGTACTGCTCGGCTTCCGGCGTCCAGTTCAGGGCGCTCAGCCCCTTTTCCCGAATGCCGTTCAGCATGGCCTGATGGAGCTCTTCTTCCGACGGCTTCGCCAGCGGCTTCGTCCCTAACGTCAACTTTCCAATCTGGCTGCGACGAAACGCCTTCAGCGTACCCTGGGCGTCATCCCATTCCACGGTATCAGATTGCTGAAGCAGCTGCGGACAGGTACGCGTCAGGGCGTCAATCTCTACGGCAATCGCCTGCAGGATACGCGCATCCGGTGAATGACTGCCCTGAAGCAACAGTGGGGCAATCAGCCATTCGTGACGCGTCAGCGCATCATCGCTGTCCAGCATCGCCCCCATGCCGTTTGCCAGCTGGTAGCGACCGTCCAGCCCGCGCCGGCGCGCAATCCTGTCCGGGAAGGCCTGTGCCAGCAGGAAGGCAATCTTATCGCTGTCAGGCGATCCCCCCCGGCTATTCAGGCGTTTGCACAACTGCTGCGCCCGCTGCTGCCAGTTCCCCTGACTGCGCGAAAACGCCTGCCCCAGATCGCTGCTGCCACCGCGAGGCGGCTCCTCAAGAATAGCCGCCAGTTTTGCCGCCGTGGCAATTTCATCATCCCCTTGCGCGGCCACCAGCATCGCGGCCAGACGCGGATCGTTGCCCAGCGCCGCCATTTTCTGGCCGCGCGCCGTCAAACGCTCGCCTTCCAGCGCGCCGAGCTGGGTCAGCAACGTGCGCGCAGCGGTGAGGTTCACGACGGGCGGAGGATTAAGCCAGGTGAGTTGATCAGGGTTCGGGCAGCCCCACTGCAGCAGATCCATCACCAGGCCAGACAAATCGCTTTGTAAAATTTCCGGCGTGCTTTGCTGTGCTGCGCGTTCAGCCTGTTCCGCGCTGGTCAAATGCAGGCAGATACCCGGCTCAAGACGCCCCGCACGTCCCGCGCGCTGCACCATCGACGCCTGGCTAATGCGTTGCGTCAGGAGTTTAGTCAGCCCGGTGCGCGGGTCAAAGCTTGCCACCCTCTCCTGCGCGCTATCCACCACCAGACGAATGCCTTCGATGGTCAAACTGGTTTCAGCAATGTTGGTTGCCAGCACCACCTTGCGCTGCCCCACCGGGGCCGGAAGGATGGCTTTACGCTGATCCTGTAGCGACAACGCGCCATAGAGCGGGCAAAGCAGCACATCGCCGCCTACGCGGGTAGAAAGTTGCTCCTGCACGCGCTGGATTTCACCGACGCCCGGCAAAAACAGCAGCAGGGAACCAGGCTCCTGGCGCAGCAGCTCAGCGGTGGCAATGGCGACGGCCTCGTCAAAACGCTGATGGGAGGGAAGCGGTTGATAGCGGCGTTCAACCGGAAACGCCCGCCCCTCTGAGCTGATGACCGGCGCATCGGGTAATGCCTGTCGTAGCCGCTCATTATCCAGCGTGGCCGACATGATAAGCAGACGGAGATCGTCGCGCAGTCCCTGCTGCACGTCCAGCAACAGGGCGAGGGCCAGATCCGCCTGCAGGCTGCGTTCGTGAAATTCATCCAGGATCACCAGCCCGACGCCGGTCAGCTCCGGATCGTTTTGCAGCATACGGGTGAGAATGCCCTCGGTGACCACTTCAAGACGCGTGGTCGGGCCAACGCAGGTCTCGGCACGCATCCTGTAACCTACCGTTTCGCCCGGTTTTTCATTCAGCAGTTCCGCCAGACGCTGCGCCACGTTGCGCGCGGCCAGCCTGCGCGGCTCCAGCAGGATAATTTTCCCGCTGATGTTTCCGTCTTTCAGAATCTGCAGCGGCAGCCAGGTGGACTTGCCCGCGCCCGTAGGGGCATTCAGCAAAACCTGCGGGGCATGGTGTAAGGCAGCGAGAAGCTCAGGAAGAATGACGGCGACCGGCAATGAGGACACTAACAGCTCCAGAGGGTTAACATTAGTCGGCGTACATTGTAGCATCGGCGCATATCATTACCGAGTCCTCCGTATGCCTGAGTCGAAACGGCTGTTTTTTGCCATTGAATTGCCCACCGCGATACAGCGTCAAATTGTTCGCTGGCGCGCCGATCGCTTCCCGCCGGAGGCAGGCCGCCCTGTCGCGGCGGCCAACCTGCACCTGACGCTGGCCTTTTTGGGCGACGTGAGTGCCGAAAAGCAGCGGGCGTTAGCCGCAATGGCCGGACGTATCGCCCAGCCGGAATTTACGCTGCACCTCGACGACGCGGGTCAGTGGCTGCGTTCGCGCGTGGTCTGGCTGGGCACGCGCCAGCCACCGCGCGGATTATTGCAGCTGGCGAATATGCTGCGCGCGCAGGCGGCGCGCAGCGGCTGTTATCAGAGCCCACAGCCGTTTCATCCACATATCACGCTGCTGCGCGATGCCGGTCAGGCCGTTGCCATCCCGCCGCCGGGTTTTCACTGGGCCTTTCCGGTCAACGGATTTGCGCTTTACGAATCCGTCTTTGCACAGGGACGCACCCGCTATACGCCGCTACAGCGCTGGACGCTGGGCAACACCGAAAGGAATTCTGATGAAGTTTAGTCCTCCCCTGCAGCACGCTACGCTTATCCAACGCTACAAACGCTTTCTCGCCGACGTGATCACCCCCGAAGGGGTACAGCTCACCCTGCACTGCCCCAATACCGGTGCCATGACGGGCTGTGCGACGCCGGGTGACAGGGTCTGGTATTCCACCTCAGAAAATACTAAACGCAAATATGCCCATACCTGGGAAATGACCGAAACCCAAAATGGGGCATTTATTTGCGTTAACACCCTGCGCGCAAATCAACTGGTTAAGGAAGCACTGACCCATGGCACAATTCCTGAACTGGTAGGATACGGCACGCATAAAAGTGAAGTGAAATATGGCGATGAAGGCAGCAGAATTGACTTCATGTTACAGGCGGAAGACAGGCCGGAGTGCTATATTGAAGTGAAATCAGTGACGTTAGCGGAACAGGAAAATGGCTACTTCCCGGATGCGGTAACGCTACGTGGCCAGAAGCATCTGCGAGAGCTAATGAGTGTTGCGGCGGCGGGCAAACGCGCCGTATTGCTGTTTGCGGTGTTGCATTCAGCCATTGAACGTTTCTCCCCTGCCCGCCATATTGATCCTAAATACGCGCAATTGTTGAATGAGGCACAAAAGCAGGGGGTAGAGGTTTTCGCTTATAAAGCGGAACTTTCTGCCGATAATATGACTCTGAGATCCTCTCTTCCCATTGTCTTATAAGGGATTAGACGATTGACGATTAAGTGTTCTGGCCGCGTGCGCAAATACGCTTTTCCTCACAGGCTTGTCAAGTGTTACGTTTAGATAATTGCCATCCGGAAAAGCATCTGCTATTTATAGCGACCTGATTTTTCCCCCAACACGGGGATCGATAGTGCGTGTTAAGGAGAAGCAACATGCAAGAAGGGCAAAACCGTAAAACATCGTCCCTGAGTATTCTCGCCATCGCTGGGGTGGAGCCGTATCAAGAGAAGCCGGGCGAAGAGTATATGAACGAAGCCCAGCTGTCGCACTTCAAGCGTATTCTTGAAGCATGGCGTAATCAACTCAGGGATGAAGTCGATCGCACCGTTACTCATATGCAGGATGAAGCTGCTAACTTCCCGGACCCGGTAGACCGTGCCGCTCAGGAAGAAGAGTTCAGCCTCGAACTGCGTAACCGTGACCGCGAACGCAAACTGATCAAAAAGATCGAGAAAACGCTGAAAAAAGTCGAAGACGAAGATTTTGGCTACTGCGAATCCTGCGGTGTTGAAATCGGCATTCGTCGCCTGGAAGCGCGTCCAACCGCCGATCTATGCATCGACTGTAAAACGCTGGCCGAAATCCGCGAAAAACAGATGGCCGGTTAATACCAGCGCTGTTTACACACTCCAAAGGCGGGAGTCTATCCCGCCTTGTTACTGTTGATATGTCTGAATCACACTATATAGGGCGCTTCGCGCCATCTCCTTCCGGTGAATTACACTTCGGCTCATTAATTGCCGCGCTCGGCAGCTACCTGCAGGCTCGCGCCCGCCTGGGAAAATGGCTCGTACGCATTGAAGATATTGACCCTCCACGTGAAGTTCCCGGTGCTGCAGAGACGATTCTGCGTCAGCTGGAACATTACGGTCTTCACTGGGATGACGAGGTGCTCTGGCAGTCAAAACGTCACGAGGCTTATCGGGAACGTCTGGACTGGCTTCGCGATCGGGGGCTGTCCTATAACTGCACCTGCACCCGCGCGCGTATCCAGAGCGTGGGTGGCGTCTATGACGGCCACTGCCGCACGCTCAACCATCCCCCGGAAAATGCCGCCGTGCGTATACGCCAGCGTTCCCCGGTGACGCGCTTTACCGACCTCCTCTCCGGTGAGATTCATGCCGATGAACGTCTTGCACGCGAGGATTTTATTATTCACCGCCGTGATGGTCTGTTTGCCTATAACCTGGCGGTGGTCGTCGACGATCGTTTTCAGGGCGTGACGGAAATTGTGCGCGGAGCAGACCTGGTCGAACCGACCGTGCGACAAATATCGCTCTATCATCAGTTTGGCTGGACGGCACCGGACTACATTCATCTGCCGCTGGCGGTCAATGCGCAGGGCTTTAAATTGTCAAAGCAGAACCACGCCCCGGCCCTGCCAGACGGCGATCCGCGTCCTGTTTTGATCGACGCGCTGCGATTTCTCAACCAGAATGTAACCAACGAATGGCAGGATCTGCGTATAGACGAACTGCTGAAAATGGCCGTTGCCAACTGGACGCTCGCGGCAGTGCCAAAAATCCAGCATTCTCAAATGCGTTGCGCTGAGCTATGATTAGCCGCTTTTTTCATAACAAAACACACTACGAGGTGTACCATTTTTACCCGAGTCGCTAATTTTTGCCGTAAAGTGCTAAGCCGCGAAGAGAGCATGGCGAACGATGCTATTGCACAGCCACACATGTCGGTTATTCCGCGTGAGCAGCACACTATTTCCCGCAAAGATATCAGTGAAAATGCCCTCAAGGTGCTCTATCGTCTGAATAAAGCGGGCTACGAGGCCTACCTCGTGGGCGGTGGAGTGCGTGATTTACTGCTGGGCAAAAAACCAAAAGATTTCGACGTGACGACCAGCGCCACGCCTGAGCAGGTGCGCAAATTATTCCGTAACTGCCGTCTTGTTGGCCGCCGTTTCCGTCTGGCTCACGTGATGTTTGGGCCGGAAATTATCGAAGTGGCGACCTTCCGCGGCCACCACGAAGCGGGCGTATCGGATCGCACGACGTCCCAGCAGGGCCAGAACGGCATGCTGCTGCGTGATAACATCTTCGGCTCTATCGAAGAAGATGCCCAGCGCCGCGATTTCACCATCAACAGCCTTTACTACAGCGTGGCGGATTTCACCGTACGCGATTACGTCGGCGGCATGCAGGACCTGAAAGAAGGTCTGATCCGTCTGATTGGCACGCCGGAAACGCGCTATCGTGAAGATCCCGTGCGTATGCTGCGCGCCGTGCGTTTCGCCGCCAAGCTGGATATGCGCATCAGCCCGGAAACGGCAGAGCCGATTCCGCGCCTGGCGACGCTGATCAACGACGTGCCGCCTGCCCGCCTGTTCGAAGAGGCGCTGAAGCTGCTGCAGGCCGGCCACGGCTTTGAAACGTATAATCTGCTGCGCGAATATAACCTGTTCCAGCCGCTGTTCCCGACCATTACTCGCTACTTCACCGAAAGCGGTGACAGCCCAATGGAGCGGATGATTGCGCAGGTGCTGAAAAATACCGATACCCGTATTCGCAACGACATGCGCGTCAATCCGGCGTTCCTGTTTGCAGCGATGTTCTGGTATCCGCTGCTGGAAACGGCCCAGCGCATTACCCAGGAAAGCGGGCTCGCCTATTATGATGCCTTCGCGCTGGCCGCAAACGACGTGCTGGACGAAGGGTGCCGTACGCTCGCTATTCCGAAACGTATTACCACGCTGGTGCGCGACATCTGGCAGCTTCAGCTGCGCATGTCCCGTCGTCAGGGCAAACGCGCCTGGAAGCTGATGGAGCATCCAAAATTCCGCGCCGCCTTCGATCTGCTGTCGCTGCGTGCTGAAATTGAAAGAAATCAGGAGCTGCAGCGCCTGACGCAGTGGTGGGCCGAATTCCAGGTTTCCGCCCCGCCGGAGCAGAAAGATATGCTTACCGGGCTGGATGAAGAGCCGGAACCGCGACGCCGTCATCGTCGCCCGCGCAAACGCGCGCCGCGTCGTGAAGGGACGGCATGACCCTCGCGTACATCGCCATCGGCAGCAATTTAGCCTCTCCGCTGGAGCAGGTTAACGCTGCCGTACAGGCGCTGGGCGAGATCCCGCAGAGTCGGATCGTGGCGGTCTCCTCGTTCTACCGTACCCCGCCGCTGGGTCCGCAGGATCAGCCTGATTATCTCAATGCCGCCGTGGCGCTTGAAACCGCTCTTCCTGCCGAAACGCTGCTGGATAACACCCAGCGCATCGAACTGCAGCAGGGCCGCGTGCGCAAAGCCGAGCGCTGGGGACCGCGCACGCTGGACCTCGACATTATGCTGTTTGGTCACGAGACCATTAACACTGAACGCCTAACCATTCCGCATTACGACATGAAAAATCGCGGGTTTATGCTCTGGCCGCTCTTTGAAGTCGCCCCCGATCTCATCTTCCCGGACGGCACCTCGCTTAAGTCCATTCTGGACAGCCTCAACGCGGAAAGACCCGCCCGCTGGTGATCTGGTTTCCCAGCCGATTAGCCTCAAATTAATTGTGGCTAATCGGTTGCCTAAAATCATTGTTCCCTCGAATGTTACTGTTAGAATGCGCAAAGATTCGCTTTTGGGCTATCAGGAAACAGTATGAAACCAACCACCATCTCCTTACTGCAGAAATGCAAACAGGAAAAAAAACGCTTCGCCACCATCACCGCGTATGACTACAGCTTCGCCAAACTCTTTGCCGAAGAGGGTATCAACGTCATGCTGGTCGGAGATTCGTTAGGGATGACGGTACAAGGACATGATTCCACCCTGCCGGTCACGGTTGAGGATATCGCTTACCATACCCGCGCCGTGCGCCGTGGCGCCCCAGCCTGCCTGCTGCTCTCCGATCTGCCGTTTATGGCCTATGCCACGCCAGAGCAGGCATTTGAAAACGCGGCAGCCGTCATGCGCGCCGGGGCCAATATGGTCAAAATTGAAGGCGGCGCCTGGCTGGTAGATACGGTGAAGATGCTCACCGAACGCGCCGTGCCGGTGTGCGGCCATTTGGGTCTGACGCCGCAGTCCGTCAACATCTTTGGTGGCTATAAGGTGCAGGGCCGCGGTGACGCCGCCCAAACGCTGTTTGATGATGCCCTGGCGCTGGAAGCCGCAGGCGCGCAGCTGCTGGTGCTGGAGTGCGTGCCGGTTGAGCTGGCGAAGCGTATTACTGAGGCACTGTCCATTCCGGTGATTGGTATTGGCGCGGGCAACGTGACCGACGGTCAGATTCTGGTGATGCACGACGCCTTTGGTATCACCGGCGGGCATATTCCGAAGTTTGCCAAAAATTTCCTCACCGAAGCGGGCGACATGCGCGCTGCGGTCAGGCAGTATATTGCCGACGTTGAATCCGGTGTTTACCCGGGTGAAGAACACAGTTTCCATTAAGGAGTCTCGTTGTGCTAATCATTGAAACCCTGCCGCTGCTGCGCCAGCATATCCGTCGTGCGCGTCAGGAAGGTAAACGTATCGCACTGGTCCCGACCATGGGCAACCTGCATGACGGCCATATGAAGCTGGTCGATGAAGCAAGAGCCCGTGCAGATATCGTGGTGGTCAGTATCTTCGTTAACCCAATGCAGTTTGACCGCGCCGACGATCTGGCACGCTATCCGCGCACCCTGCAGGAAGATTGCGAGAAGCTCAAAAAACGTCATGCGGATATTGTCTTCTCTCCGGCACCGTCGGACGTGTATCCGCAGGGTACGGAAGAGGCAACTTACGTTGACGTACCGGGCATTTCCACCATGCTGGAAGGCGCAAGCCGTCCGGGTCATTTCCGCGGCGTGTCGACCATCGTTAGCAAGCTGTTCAACCTGGTGCAGCCGGACGTTGCCTGCTTCGGTGAGAAAGATTTCCAGCAGCTGGCGCTGATCCGCAAGATGGTCGCCGACATGGGTTACGACATTGAGATCGTCGGTGTGCCCATTGTGCGTGCTAAAGACGGTCTCGCACTCAGCTCCCGGAATGGCTATTTGACCGCTGAACAGCGTAAAATTGCACCAGGACTCAGCAAAGTCATGAATATAATGGCAGAACAACTTCTGGCAAAAGAGCTGACCGCAGAAGAGATTATCGCCCTTGCCGAGCAGGCTCTGAACGATAAAGGTCTTCGCGCTGACGATGTGCAAATTCGAGACGCCGACACGCTGCTGGAGCTTACAGAGAGCAGCAAACGCGCGGTCATTCTGGTGGCGGCATGGCTGGGCCAGGCGCGTCTAATCGACAATAAAGTGGTTGAGCTGGCGTAGTATTCTTACCCTCCCCTCTTACGAGAGGGGCTAACGCATCATGATTAAAGGTAAACGTAATGATTCGCAAAATGCTGCAAGGTAAACTTCACCGTGTGAAAGTCACCCAGGCCGACCTGCACTATGAAGGCTCCTGCGCCATTGACCAGGATTTTCTCGACGCGGCGGGCATCCTTGAAAACGAAGCGATTGATATCTGGAACGTGAATAACGGCAAACGCTTCTCTACCTACGCGATTGCCGCCGAGCGCGGGTCTAAAATCATCTCCGTTAACGGCGCGGCAGCACACTGCGCGGACGTGGGTGATATCGTCATCATCGCCAGCTTTGTGATGATGTCCGATGAGGAAGCGCGCCGCTGGCAGCCAAAGGTGGCCTACTTTGAAGGCGACAATGAAATGAAACGCCTGGCGAAAGCTATTCCGGTTCAGGTTGCCTAACCCTTTCTTGCTTATCATTATATTACCCGAGACATAACTTCGGGTAATATAATACATAAGGCCAACAAATTAATAAGCCAAACAAATACAAATTAATTATAACTCCCTCCCCCTGTTAATTCCGCCCCACCAAAATTAAAAAAAACCTTCATTATCATTAACCTATAATAAACATCTTTTCTTAAGAATTGTTTAAGTATTTCTAATGGATGTCGCCGTTTCATAAATCTCATGCATCATTTAGAATCCCCTTCCCGAAACATTAGTTCGGAAAGAACATAGAATTACAAATGTTCAATTTTCAGCATTCATAAATATGGATATTAAAATGTCTTTTAATAAATTAGGTTTGGCAACAGTAGTAGCAATGGTTCTGAGTACAGGTTCTGCAATGGCAGCTGATCCAATTCCTTCCGACACGGGCACTATTACTTTCCACGGTATGGTTTCTAACAATACCTGTAAAGTATCTCTGGATCAGAAAATCGACCAGGATGGTAATGATTTCGACGTTAACCTGGCTACCGTATTTGTAAAAGATTTCAGCTCTCCATTAGGCGCAACCAGCACCCTGGGTGAAAAGAAATTCGCTCTGACACTGACTGGCTGCGATCCTCAGACTGTTAAGAAAGCTTCTGCACAGTTCGATTCCTGGGCGGGCTCTTCTTCCACTTCCGGCGGTCTGCTGGTTCCACCAACAAACATCCAGGGTGCTGCTAAAAACGTCAACCTGGTTCTGTCAAACGATGGCAACTCCGCTACCGATCAGATCAAATTCGATCAGACTAACAACACTCAGAAAGCAACAGTGGATGCGACTGGAGCAGGCGCACTTTACTACCGCGTAGCTTACACCCAAGGCCAGAGCTGGGATGCAACAAATAACCCAGTATCTGCTGGTATTGTTCAGGCGCAAGCTGCTTTCACTATGATCTACGAATAATTAAGAACATAGTTTAAAAGCATGATTCATCCCCTGACATCCGTCGGGGGATTATTGATATCATTCCAACAGGAAGTGGAAAAATGTTCAGCACGTCATTTTATAAGGGATTAAAAGTCGCTTGCCTCACTACTGCAGTATTTGCATCATTCCAGGCAAGCGCAGATATCGTTATTTCTGGCACCCGTATTGTTTATCAACAATCGCAGAAAGATGTTATTGTATCTTTAGATAACCGCGGTAAAAAACCGTTATTGGTACAATCATGGCTCGATGATGGTCGTGATGACACCAATCCACAAGAATTAAAATTACCGTTTATTATTACTCCCCCCGTATCCAGAATTGATCCACAAAAAGGTCAATCTGTTCGTATTTCTTATTTGGGCGGAGCATTACCACAAGATCGCGAGTCTTTATTCTGGTTCAACGTGCTTGAAATCCCACCAAAATCAAAAGTAAAAGATGGTGAAAGCCCAAACCAGCTCCAACTGGCGTTTCGCACACGTATTAAACTCTTTTTCCGTCCAGACGGTCTGAAAGGCACTCCTGGCGATGCTGCATCTAAAGTAACGTGGTCGCAGCAAAAACAAGGTAATACTTATAACCTTGTTGCTCATAACAACTCACCTTATAACGTATCTATTTCGAACGTAACGTTGAAGTCAGCAGATAAAACTTATCAGGTTAATCATAAATCTATTTTACCATTTAGCACACAAGCCATGCAGGTAAAAGGGTTAAATACCACAGTTGTTGGTTCTGTATCTTACGAAACCATTAATGACAATGGTGGCTCTGATACTTTCGAAGCCAAAGTGAATTAATAACAAAAACGCAACCATATTATAAATATAAAACGTTTGAATGCTGCGAAGCATTCGAACGGCGACTTGTCTGGATGAAGCATGCTATTTCAACGTTCACTCTTATGCCTCGCAATCTGTGCAGCATTTCCTCTGTACGCCAGCGAGAATGGAAAAAAAAATGTAGACACCGCTTCCGAATCAGAATCGGCCATTGAATTTAATGACCAATTTCTTATCGATAATGGTGGCAGTATCAACGTTGAGCGTTACGCTTACGGTAACCCAATTTTGCCAGGTACTTACCGTGTAAAAGTGAATTTGAATGGCAATTCAAAATCCACGGTTGAGATGACATTTAATGATAATAAAACGCCACGTGCTTCTGCGTGTCTGACAAAACTCATCTTGTCTCAATCGGGTATAGATACCAGCAAATTAGGTGATGACATCAAGAACGATGAAGCGTCCTGTGTGGATATTAAGAAATATTACCCAGGTGCTTCTGCGAATTTTGATACTAGTAAGCAGGAAATGGATCTTTACTTCCCTCAGATCTATGTGCTTAAACTTCCGGCAGGATATGTCGACCCCTCTTTATGGGATGAAGGCGTTCCCGCAGGATTGCTCTCATACGATCTCAACACATGGCACAGCGAATCAAACGGAACAAACTCTGATACCGCCTATGCCGGATTGCGCTATGGCCTGAACATGGGAGCCTGGCGTTTACGTTCTCGCGGCAGCATGAACTGGGATAGCGACAACGGTTCACACTATTCAAGTCAGGATATTTACCTACAGCGAGACATTACACCGCTTAACGCACAGATAGTCATGGGTGATTCCTACACGCGCGGCGACACCTTTGACTCGGTGAGCCTGCGTGGTGCGCGTATGTTTAACGATGACCGCATGCTGCCGCAAGGTGCTACTGGCTATGCGCCCGTGATTCGCGGTGTAGCAAACAGCAATGCTAAAGTTAGCGTAATGCAAAGTGGTAACAAGATTTACGAAACCACCGTTCCTCCGGGTGCTTTTGAGATCAATGACCTCAGTACAACAGGCTATGGCAATGATTTGATTGTAACCGTAGAGGAAGCTGATGGAAGTAAACGGACGTTTACCGTTCCATTCTCCTCGGTAACGCAAATGCTCCGCCCTGGCTCCAGCCGCTGGGATGTGGGTTTGGGTGAGCTGAACGATGATTCGCTGCACGACAAACCAAAGGTTGGTTACGCAACCTATGCGTATGGACTGAATAATACCTTTACCAGTTATGTTGGCGCGCAATATACAGATATGGATTTCTACGCTGGCCTGCTTGGCCTGGCAATGAACACCCGTATTGGTGCGTTTGCATTCGACGTGACTCAGTCTTATGCCGATATAGAGGGGCTGGACACGCTTAAAGGACAGAGTTATCGACTGACCTTTAGCAAAATGCTGGAAGCGACCAACACCTCGCTGAACGTGGCAGCCTATCGATTCTCAACAGAAGATTATCTCAGCCTGAATGATGCCGCCTCTTTGCAGGACAGTATTCATCACCGGGAATACGGCAATCGTTCCTATGACAGCAATGCTCAACTTTATGCTGACTATCAGCGTACCAAAAATCAGGTACAGGTAAGTCTGAGTCAGCCGTTGAATGTAAACGGTGACGAGTACGGTTCCCTCTATATAAGCGGTACCTGGCAGGATTACTGGAACGATAGCAGTTCAACCTCCGACTATAATGTGGGCTACAACAATAGCTTTGCCTACGGAAGCTACAGCGTTTCACTCCAGCGTACCTATAGCGAATCGGGTGAACAGGATGACAGTGTTTACGTCAACCTCAGCATTCCGTTCAGCGTTTTTGATAAAGACCGCATGCAGTCTGGTGGGTTTAATAACGTCAACATGAGTCTGCGCTCCGATCTAAAAGGCGGTACCAGCTTCAACTCTACCGCGAGCGGTAACACCAAAAACAGTGACGTGAATTACTCCGTCAGTGCTTCCTCAAGTGGAGGAAACTACGGCAATCTAAACCAGATTAGTGGTTTTAGTTCCTGGAACAGTCCATACGGGCCTCTGGGTGTCTCCGCGTCCTTTAGCGATGACAACAGTAAGCAATATTCTGCGAGTTACAACGGCGGGATGGTTGTTCACTCTGGGGGCGTTGTATTTACGCAAGGCAGTATTGGCGAAACGGACTCACTGGCGTTGGTAAAAGCGAGTGGCGCGACGGGTGCTCGCCTGGGTTATGGTCAGAGCCGGATTAATAGCTCAGGGTATGGAATTATGCCGTATATGTCCGCCTACAGAGAAAACCGGGTATCAATTGATATCAGTACCCTCGAAGCGGATGTCGAAATTAAAAATACAAGCGCAGTTGCGGTGCCCCGCAATGGCTCAGTTGTATTAGTGAATTTTGAAACAGACGAAGGTCGTTCACTTGTACTGGAATTACAGCGTTCTGATAACGGCTTTATTCCGTTGGGTGCAGACGTTCTGAATGAAAAAAACGAACCTATCGGAACAGTAGGCCAGGCTGGGCAAGCATATGTACGCGGCGTAGAAGATAAAGGTGCTCTTCGAGTGGTGTGGGGAAATGAAAGCAGGAGTTCTTGCACCGTGCATTATCAGATTCCAGCAAATGCCAGGAAAGCGGGCCTCACCACCATTCTGAACAATCAACTGTGCCAAATGTAATCGTTTCGATAACAAGGAAATATATCCATGGGAAATAATATGAAGAAACAACGCGGCGGTTATTCATTAATCGCATTGGCAATGTTAGCGATGTCGGGATCTGCTGCGGCAACCGATCTCAACGTTAACTTCACGGCCAATATTCGCGAAACGACCTGTGATATGAAACTGGTTGGTGCCGTTGGTGATGATACTAAGCAAACATTAACTATTGGTGATGGTAACGGCCAGGTGCGTCTCGACAGCATCAAAGCAGGTACCGCAACGGGTAGTTTTAAACTTGCGATTACTGAATGTCCAGAAAGCCTGAAATCCCTTAAAACCACCATCAAAGGTACACCATCAGGTTATCTTCCTACAGCCATAGTTAACTCTATTACGGCATCATCGGGAGGAGGAGATTTTACAGCTGTAAGTATCTCTCGTGCATCAGCACCTACAACCTGGTTCACGATAAACTCTACAACCGACGCTGAGCGTCTGGTCTGGAGTACGGACGAAATTAAAAATAAAGAAGTTCCTCTTCTCGCCACAATTCGAGAAACCCAGTCTAATAAAGCTACAGCAGGTTCATTCCTGGCCGTTGCAACTTTCGAATTTACCTATGAATAATTTGCGTTGAGCAACGGAGCACAATCATGAACTTTAACTTTGCTTTTATTGCCCTGTCCGTTTCAGCCACCTTATTCGCTGGTATGGCAAATGCAACCATTTCTGGTGTAACGAGTGCTGAACTGACCATCAAAACTCAAATCACCACAGGCACTTGTCAGGCAACCACACAAGACGGAGCGGGTACAACTACCAGCACAGTGGCATTTGGCGATACATTTAAATCCGATCTGGTGAACAAAACCCGTGTTGAACCGCTGACTATTAAGCTCACTAACTGCTCAGGAGTAAGTAAAGCTACCGTTCAGGCAAAACCAGGTTCTGGTGGAGTCTGTAGCGGAGACAGTGCTGATGGTGACTCATATTCCGGCGGGTTGAATACGGGCTTCGAAATCTGGTCAGGTGAAGTAGATAGTGGCGTGTTGATGTCGTGTAAGACACCACCAGCAGCGCAAGAAGTCACCATTACTTCAGGTGCAGGACAATTCCCGATGAAGTCTCGTATCGTTGTTGCTAAAGGAAAAACTATCTCCGATGTAGGTACCGGTGCAGTGACAGCACCAGTCACCTTTGTCGTGACTTACCCATAATTTTCTTCAGTAAAGAGTATACACATGCGCCAATTACCGTTTTTATTACGCCAGCCCGGTCTTGTGTTGCTAGCGGGGCTGGCTATTATGACCCTGCCTGGCGTAAGCCAGGCAAGCTCTGGGCTCGACGTTAATCTTACAGCCAATATTGTTAATAGCACCTGTAAATTAAGCGTTGAAAATGGAGGAGAAATATATCTCCCCAACGTTATGCGCAGTTGGTTTTATAATTCAGATGGAAGCGACCGCTTTACTCCTACCGATGAAGCAGGCGGCACACCTTTTAGCATCCACGTCGATGATTGCTATGGAGATAGCAGCAGCACGGCTAAAAAACTGAATTTTAGCTTTTCTCCACAATCTGGTTTCTGGCCTGGGCAAAACCAGGTATTTAAAAGCGACGAGACGGCCGCCGGGGCGGCAAAAAACGTCGGTGTGGTTGTTTTTTCGAGTGCAAATAAAACTAACGTTTTAAACATTGACGGTACGTCAAAAGTCGTATATGACGTGACCGGTCAAGGTACTGCATTTTTAACGGATTATCAGTTCTATGCCCGATACCAAAATATTGGCATAGTTTCTGGTGGTATCGTCACCAGTAAAGTGCGGGTTGACGTCACTTACGAATAATAAACAGAACAGGAAAAGGATGAGAATGTTCAACGCTTTGAGACAGAGCTTCAATTTTAAATTCCCAATGGCATTTGCCATTTCGAGTTTATTATTACTCATGAGCCAGACATGCTGGGCTGGTGAGTGCCGAATGAATAATGGATATGGCGGCACAACCACATTGATTAATTCCGAATACTCAGGTGGTACGATACGTCTTCCCCCACCGGGTAATTATATCAGTGAGCTGTTTACCGTTAACCTGACGCCTGGCATTCAGGCCAAATGTGGTGCAGGAAACGATGGTTATGACCTCATGTCACAAACAAACCCGAGCTTGCTAGTGGGAAGCCATTATCACGAGGCTATGTTTGAAACAAATATTCCTGGAATCCATTATTCCGTAAGAGTCCACACTGACGAAAACGATGGCGGCAAGGGAGCCTATTTCGGAATGAATACTACGGGTTGGGTCAACGTTTCTCCGTCTCAGAATTCAGACCCCTGGGATGGGAAATGGATTAACACGTCAGTTCATATTTTTATTGATGATGGTTACATAGGTAATCCGAATAAAGAAACCGTAATAAAACCGAAAGCAGGAACCTTGGGTAAAATGTCGATTGGCGATCCAACTGATAGCAATAACCAGCCATGGACATTTGTTGTTAATGAGAATTCATTCCAGATTCCAATTGTTCTTCCAACCTGCGACACTGCAATACTATCAAATGGCACTAACACTGTTGACCTGGGAGAATATTATGTTTCAGATATCAAGAATAATCGGGTTAAGGATGTTCCTTTTTCCATTAATTTGGATAACTGCACCAGCGTAGCAAAATTTACGACCAAACTCACCACGACAAAATTAACCGGAACTAAGAATGACCTTCTGGGGAACACCCTGTCGTCCGGAGCTGAGGGGGCTGGCGTGAAAATAATGTATAATGGGACGTCCCAACTCATGCCGAATAACCCTAGCTCAACATATGTCATAACGGATTACTCCACGCCTGGTTCACAGCAAATTAATTATGTTGCCCAGCTGGTAGCCAATGGCAGTACAGTGAAGCCGGGCTCGTTTAAAGCCACAGGTGTGTTTACCCTCTCTTACGATTAACCCTCATCCCTGCGGCTGATTACTGATCAGCCGCGACATCGTCTCCAGCGAATCCGTTCTTAAGATATACAGGCGCTTCAGCAAGAACGGATTATCCCCCGGCTTCACCTTCCCTTTCACCGTCGTTACCGCCAGATGAAAACCGGCATCGTTCGCCGCCTTTATCGCTTTATTGTCGTAACCGCCGAATGGATAAGAGAGATACAGCACGCGCGGGTTGAACTGCGCCAGCGCCCGGCGCGAGCGTTCAAAATCGAACAGGATCACGTGATAGCTGCGGCTCAGTAAAATCGGGTGCTTATTGCCGTCCACGCGGTGCAGAAAATGCGTGTGGGACTGGATATCAAACACATCCTGTATGCCCTTAATCTCCGACACGCTCATAAACTGCAGCGATTTAGGGTCCCACTTCTGCGGATGCCCCTTGATGCGCGATGAAATGATAAACGCCGTGGCGTTAAAGCCATACTCCTTCAACACGGGATAGGCGTAGCGGCTTACCGATTTCAGGCCATCATCAAACGTGATCACGACTGCTTTTGCGGGCAGGTTCATTTTGTTACGCACGTACCCTTCGAGCTGGTACATCGTCAGGGTGGTATAGCCCTGATCGCGAAGCCAGGCCATCTGGTTGTTAAACGCTCGTACGCTGGTCGTCGTGGACGTATGTCGAAAACGGGTGTTCTCTTCATCACGCAAAATATGATGGTAGGTCAGAATCGGAAGTCCGTTATCTTCCTGTGCATCCAGGCTGCTGATCCACGCCAGACGGTTGCCGATGCGGATCTGGAACCAGGTCTGATTCAGGCGGTCTTTCAGTTTGTTCAGGATCGGATAGCGAAGATTGGCGCTTAATGTGCCGAACGGTGCACTACCGCTGGAAGGCGCGTTATACACCGGCGTGTCTTTCCAGGTAATCAGGTTCTGATTGCTCAGGGGTTTATTGAGATCCCCGAGGCTGTCCTCGACGCGCTGTTTCCCCTGAACCGGCTCCAGATGCCCCTTATCGATAAAACCCGTGCCAAAACCGAAGCGAAATTCGTAGTAGTCCGCCGCCGCGGGCACAACGGCCAGGATCTGCCCGGCGCGCACGTTACCCACGTTGATCACGCCGTTCCCCACCTGCGCCCAGATCGCCGCATCTTCGGTGGTTTGCATATACTGGGCTGGCAGCGTTTGCTGGCTGAGTAAACTGGCTGAGCTGACGCCGGGAATGAGCATCAATAGCAAGAAAAGAATACGCGGTAGCATGGTGTCTTAATCGGTGCGGGAAACTGCCGCTATTGTAACAAATGAGACATCAATACCAACGTTTAATTCTTATACAGGTCGTGGAGCAGGACGAAGGGAGGATTTTTTTGCTGCTGATGCCACAAGCTGCTGACGCCAGGCACGCCCTGAGCCACGATGGCATGGCGAAACTCAGCGCTGCTTAATGATTCACGCTGTGGATACATTAACGCCAGCAGGGCGAAGTTGATCCCCGAAATGACTTCACAGCACGCATGTTTATGGCTCAGCAAAGCGGCTACACGGTAAGGCGCCGCGCCCGATTTGTCGGTCAAAAAAATCACGCCATCGCCGGTGTCGGTTTCATGCAGGGCATCACACATCATGCGGCTGAGCATATTGGTGCTCAACCCGCGCCAGTAATTTACCGCCCGGCACTGCGCCAGCGGGCCAAATTTGGCTTCAAGCTTATCCAGCATTTCCTGCGCCTGTTCATCGTGGCAGGTGATTACCCATCCCAGCATAACTCTCTCCTTAGCAGGCAAGTAGTTTAGCGGAGTGAAGGTTAGCTTTCGGTGATAACTGTCAAAGAAAATGCCCGGCAAACAGAATGTCGCCGGGCAAAAGATTAGCTGCGCAGACCGCGTCCGCGCTGGATCAGATACCAGCACAGCAGGTAGAAGGCGATGATGAATACCACCAGCACCGCCACCGTGGTAAACAGCGGCACGTCAGTGATGCCGAGGAAACCAAAGCGGAAGCCGCTGATCATATAAACAATCGGGTTCAGGTGCGACAGCGCCTGCCAGAACGGTGGCAGCAGCGTCAGGGAGTAGAACACCCCGCCGAGATAGGTCAGCGGCGTCAGCACGAAGGTCGGGATCAGGCTGATGTCATCAAACGTTTTGGCGAACACGGCGTTCAGCAGACCGGCCAGAGAGAACAGGATCGCCGTCAGGAGCAGCGTCAGCGCGACAAACAGCCACGAGTGAACCTGGAACGGCACGAAGAACAGCGAAATCGCCGTGACCAGGATCCCCACGCACAGCCCGCGCGCCACGCCGCCGCCGACATAACCCGCGATAATGACGTGCGTCGGCACCGGGGCCACCAGCAGCTCTTCAATATTACGCTGGAACTTGGCGCTGAAGAATGACGACGCCACGTTGGCATAGGCGTTGGTGATCACCGCCATCATAATCAGGCCCGGCACGATAAACTGCATATAGGTAAAGCCGTGCATCTCACCAATCCGGGAACCAATCAGGTTACCGAAAATAATGAAGTACAGCGTCATGGTGATCACCGGCGGCACCAGGGTTTGCACCCAGATCCGCATAAAGCGGTTAATCTCTTTCGCCCAGATGCTTTTCAGCGCGACCCAGTAAAGATGCGTCATGCCTTGTCTCCTTGTTTGTCATGTACCAGAGAGACAAACAGCTCTTCCAGTCGGTTCGCTTTGTTACGCATACTTAAGACCTGAATCCCCTGCGCGCTCAGCTGCGAGAACACGCTGTTGATCCCCTGCTCGCGCAGCACTTCCACTTCCAGCGTCGAGGTATCCACCAGACGGTAGTTGTACCCTTCAAGTTTTGGCAGCGCGCTTTTCGCCGCCAGATCGAGAATGAAGGTTTCTGATTTCAGCTTGGAGAGCAGATTCTTCATCGAGGTGTTTTCCACCAGTTCACCGTGCTGAATGATGCCGATATTGCGGCACAGCATTTCAGCCTCTTCAAGGTAGTGGGTGGTCAGAATAATGGTGGTGCCTTTGTCGTTGAGATCTTTCAGGAAGCCCCACATGGAACGACGAAGTTCGATATCGACACCCGCTGTCGGTTCATCGAGGATCAGCAGCTTTGGCTCGTGCATCAGCGCACGGGCGATCATCAGGCGGCGCTTCATCCCACCGGACAACATGCGCGCACGTTCGTTACGCTTTTCCCACAGGTCGAGCTGCTTGAGGTATTTTTCGCTACGCTCCAGGGCCTCTTTGCGCTCAACGCCGTAATAACCCGCCTGGTTAACGACAATTTGCTGCACCGTCTCGAACGGGTTGAAGTTGAACTCCTGCGGAACCAGCCCCAGCTGGCGCTTGGCGTTCACCACATCTTTTTGCAGGTCATACCCAAAGACGCTCACCCGGCCGGACGTTTTATTGACCAGCGAGCTGATAATCCCAATGGTGGTCGATTTCCCCGCCCCGTTCGGCCCCAGAAGCGCGTAAAAATCGCCGGCCTCTACTTTAAGATCTATTCCGCGTAGCGCCTGAACGCCACCCGAATAGGTTTTTTTAAGCTGCTCAAGCTCCAGTGCAATTGCCATGAAATTAACTTACCTTCAGTTCTTACACACGTCGTGTGGTTTCATTAAAAGTCGGGTTACCCTATAGTAGCGCAACGCAATAACTCGGTTACAGGTCGCTAACCTCCATGAACAACATAGATACACTCATCAGCAATAATGCACTATGGTCAAAAATGCTGGTGGAGGAAGACCCCGGATTTTTTGGAAAACTCGCGCAGGCTCAGAACCCACGCTTTCTCTGGATTGGATGTTCCGACAGCCGCGTACCGGCGGAGCGCCTGACCGGCCTTGAACCCGGCGAACTGTTTGTTCACCGTAATGTCGCCAATCTCGTGATTCACACCGATCTCAACTGTCTTTCTGTTGTTCAGTATGCCGTGGACGTTCTGCAAGTCGAGCACATCATCATTTGCGGCCATTATGGCTGCGGCGGCGTGCAGGCGGCGGTTGAAAACACGGAGCTGGGGCTCATTGATAACTGGCTACTGCACATCCGCGATATCTGGTTCAAACATAGCTCACTGCTGGGCGAAATGCCGCAGGAGCGTCGCATGGATACCCTTTGCGAACTCAACGTGATGGAGCAGGTGTATAACCTGGGCCACTCAACGATCATGCAATCAGCGTGGAAACGCGGGCAGAAGGTCTCTATCCACGGCTGGGCGTACGGTATTCACGATGGTCTGCTGCGCAATCTGGAAGTGACCGCCACCAACCGCGAAACGCTGGAGCAGCGTTACCGTTCGGGGATTGCCAACCTTCAGCTTAAGCACGTCAATCATAAATAAGTGCCCGTTAAAAAGCCGGGTGGCGGCTACGCCTTACCCGGCCTACATGTGCCCATTCGTAGGCCCGGATCGCTGCGCGCCACCGGGCAACAAACAGCAACTACTCGTCCAGCAATACCACTTTCCCAACATACGGCAGATGACGATAGCGCTGCGCGTAGTCAATGCCGTAACCGACGACGAATTCGTCCGGAATCGAGAAACCCACGAACTCTACCGGCACCTGCACTTCACGACGATCAGGTTTATCCAGCAGCGTACAAATCGCCAGTGATTTTGGCTCACGCAGGCTCAGGATCTCGCGCACTTTTGACAGCGTGTTGCCGGAATCAATAATGTCTTCAACGATCAACACATCTTTGCCACGAATATCTTCATCCAGGTCTTTCAGGATTTTCACATCACGGGTAGTGGACATGCCGCTGCCGTAGCTGGAAGCGGTCATAAAATCGACCTCATGGGGCACATGCACTTCACGGCACAGGTCTGCCATGAACATGAAAGAGCCGCGCAACAGACCGACCAGCACCATTTCGCTGCCGCTGTCCTTGTAATGTTCGGTGATTTGACGACCCAGTTCGGCGATACGCGCTTTGATCTCGGCTTCCGGGATCATCACTTCAACAGTATGTTTCATATTACTAACCAAATGATTTTAATGAAAATCTTTCAATGCAGGTGAATGTATTTCCGGCATCGATACGCAAGCCAGCCATTATATCAGCAAATGGATAAGCCTGGCGTATGAGTTATAAAAAGCAAATATTGTGATTCCGATCACACTTGTTAATACCTATAATTAGTTGCTAGCAAATTATTAACAAAAACTGACGAGTACACTTTCTATGGCTGAAACAAACTCTAAACAGCCGCGTCTACTGGTGACATTAACAGCCGCATTCGCAGCCTTCTGCGCGCTGTATCTGTTAATCGGTGGCGTCTGGCTGGTCGCTTTAGGCGGCTCCTGGTACTACCCGATTGCGGGTCTGGTTATGGTTGCCGTAACCGTCCTGCTGTTGCGTAGAAAACAATCTGCACTGTGGCTGTATGCCGCACTCCTTCTTGCCACCATGATCTGGGGCGTCTGGGAAGTCGGTTTTGACTTCTGGGCACTGACGCCGCGCAGCGACATCCTGGTCTTCTTCGGTATCTGGCTGATCCTGCCGTTCGTGTGGCGTCGCCTGATTGTGCCTTCCAGCGGTGCTGTGGCGGGCCTGGTTGTTGCCCTGCTGATTACCGGCGGCATTCTGACCTGGGCCGGTTTTAATGACCCACAGGAGATCAACGGTACGCTGAACGCGGAATCTACGCCTGCTGCGGCTATCTCGCAGGTGGCGGACGGCGACTGGCCTGCGTATGGTCGTAACCAGGAAGGTCAACGCTACTCTCCGCTGAAGCAGATCAACGCGGACAACGTTAAGAACCTGAAAGAAGCCTGGGTATTCCGTACCGGCGACCTGAAGATGCCGAACGATCCGGGCGAGTTGACCAACGAAGTGACGCCAATTAAGGTCGGCAACATGCTCTACCTGTGTACGGCGCACCAGCGTCTGTTCGCGCTCGACGCGGCCACCGGTCAAGAGAAATGGCACTTCGATCCGCAGCTGAACTCCAACCCGTCCTTCCAGCACGTCACCTGCCGTGGCGTCTCTTACCACGAAGCGCGCGCCGAGAATGCCAGCCCGGAAGTCATCGCCGACTGTCCTCGCCGCATCATGCTGCCGGTGAACGATGGCCGTCTGTTCGCCATCAATGCCGAAACGGGCAAGCTGTGCGAAACCTTTGCCAACAAAGGTATCCTGAACCTGCAGACCAACATGCCGGACACCACGCCGGGTCTGTATGAGCCCACCTCACCGCCAATCATCACCGATAAAACCATCGTGATTGCCGGTTCGGTAACGGATAACTTCTCCACGCGTGAAACCTCCGGCGTCATCCGTGGTTTCGACGTGAACACCGGTAAACTGCTGTGGGCCTTTGACCCGGGCGCGAAAGATCCAAACGCGATCCCGTCGGACGAGCACACCTTTACCTTTAACTCGCCGAACTCCTGGGCGCCAGCGGCGTATGACGCGAAGCTGGACCTGGTCTACCTGCCGATGGGCGTAACCACGCCAGATATCTGGGGCGGTAACCGCACGCCGGAGCAGGAGCGTTATGCGAGCGCTATCGTGGCGCTGAACGCGACCACCGGTAAGCTGGCGTGGAGCTACCAGACCGTACACCACGATCTGTGGGATATGGATATGCCGTCCCAGCCGACGCTGGCGGACATTACCGTTGACGGCAAAACCGTGCCGGTGATTTACGCTCCGGCCAAGACGGGCAACATCTTCGTCCTGGATCGCAGCAACGGTAAGCTGGTTGTGCCAGCACCGGAAAAACCGGTTCCGCAGGGCGCGGCGAAAGGCGATTACGTCAGCAAAACCCAGCCGTTCTCTGACCTGAGCTTCCGTCCGAAGAAAGACCTCAGCGGTGCAGACATGTGGGGTGCCACCATGTTTGACCAGCTGGTGTGCCGCGTGATGTTCCACCAGCTGCGCTATGAAGGCATCTTCACGCCGCCGTCTGAGCAGGGCACGCTGGTCTTCCCGGGTAACCTGGGGATGTTCGAGTGGGGCGGGATCTCCGTTGACCCGAACCGTCAGGTGGCGATTGCCAACCCAATGGCTCTGCCGTTCGTTTCCCGTCTGATCCCACGCGGTCCGGGCAACCCAATGGAGCAGCCGAAAGACGCGAAAGGCAGCGGTACCGAAGCCGGCATCCAGCCGCAGTACGGCGTACCGTTTGGCGTGACGCTGAACCCGTTCCTGTCTCCGTTTGGTTTGCCGTGTAAACAGCCGGCCTGGGGTTATATCTCCGGTCTGGATCTGAAAACTAACCAGATCGTGTGGAAAAAACGTATTGGTACACCACAGGACAGCATGCCGTTCCCGATGCCGGTTCCGGTGCCGTTCAATATGGGTATGCCGATGCTGGGTGGCCCAATTTCTACCGCCGGTAACGTGCTGTTCATCGCGGCAACCGCAGATAACTACCTGCGCGCGTACAACATGACCAACGGTGAAAAGCTGTGGCAGGGCCGTCTGCCTGCAGGTGGACAGGCCACGCCGATGACCTATGAAGTGAATGGCAAGCAGTACGTTGTCATCTCTGCGGGCGGTCACGGTTCGTTTGGCACGAAGATGGGCGACTATATCGTCGCGTATGCGTTGCCGGACGAAAACAAGTAACTGAAAAGCCGGGTGGCGGCTACGCCTTACCCGGCCTACGGAAAGATGCAAAACGGCAACCTCGGTTGCCGTTTTTGTGTTTGTTCCCTCTCCCCGTGGGAGAGGGCCAGGGTGAGGGCATCAGGTCGCACTGTTTTAAACAGTGAAGCCGAGCATCATCCCCGTATCCTCATGCTCCAGCAGGTGGCAGTGCGCCATATAGGCAAACTCCTTCGGCGCGTCGTGGTCAAACTTCACCAGCACCTCGCTGACGCCGCCTTCCACTCTCACCGTATCTTTCCAGCCCGCGCGATGCGCATCCGGCGCTTTGCCGTTCTCTGAAAGAATGCGGAACTGGGTACCGTGGATATGGAACGGGTGCAGCATCATGTCCCCTTCGCCTGAAATCACCCAGCGCTCAAACTGCCCTTTCGCGGCAGCAAACATCGGCGCGTTCATGTCGAACGCTTTGCCGTTGATCGTATTGGCGTTGTGGAAATCAAAGCCATGCTCGCCGTGGTTCATGTTCCCCATGCCGCCCATTTTGCCGTGGTCCATATTCATGTGGCCCATCATCTGCCCGTGGTGCATCCCCGCCATCGCCTTATCGCCATATTTCGCCATCAGCGCCTGCATGCCCATCATGTCGAGCATCGGATTCATGGAGAGCTGCAGCTTGCGCTGGGTAAGCCCGTCAAGCGACGGGAGTGCTGGCAGCGTGGTTAACGTATCAGGCAGCGTGCCGGAAGCGGCCACCAGCAATGGCTGAATACGCAGCACCGGATGCGGCTTATCAAACGGTGCGACCGCCATCCCCATCTGGCTAACCGGCAGCGTTACGAGGTCAAACGGCTTGCCGTCGCTGATATCCACCAGCACCTCAAAGCGTTCCCCCATGAGCATCGGCAGCTCGCTCACCTTCACCGGCTCCGGCAGCAGGCCACCGTCGCTCGCTACCACGTACAGCGGACGTTTATCGCTGGTGGCGAAATTGAGCGAGCGTGCGTTACAGCCGTTGAGCAGGCGCAGGCGCAGCCAGCCTTTCGGCGCCGCGTGCTGCGGGTAGATAGCGCCGTTGGTCAGCAGCGTGTCGCCAAACCAGCCTACCGCCGCACTCATCACGTCCAGCTGGTAGTCAATTTGCCCGTCAGCGTTGAATTTCTTGTCCTGCACAATCACCGGAACGTCGTCGATGCCCCACTGTTTCGGCAGGCGCAGCAGGCGGCTTTCGTCGTCTTCAATCAGCACCAGCCCCGCCAGCCCCATAGCCACCTGATGGCCCGTTTTGCCATGCTGATGCGGGTGGAACCAGCAGGTCGCCGCGCGCTGGTCTGGCGTAAAGGTGACGCTGCGCGTGCCGCCCGCTTTGATGATGCCCTGCGGCCCGCCGTCTACCTCGCCCGGCACTTCCAGCCCGTGCCAGTGCAGCGTCGTCTCTTCGGCGAGCGTGTTGTGGATATCCACCGTCACCGCTTTCCCTTTACGTAGCTGAAGCGCCGGACCGAGCAAATTGCCGTTATAGCCCCACGTCGTGGCGTTGTGCGCGCCGAATGTCGTTTTACCGGCCTGAACCACAAGCTGGATACGGCTGCGGGCGTCAGCGGTCAGTAAGTCAGGGATGGGTAAGGCAGGCCTGTCAGCCGCGAAAACCGCGCGGCTCCAGAGAGGTAATGCGCTGGCAGCCCCCAGCACAGCGGAATATTTTAAAAAATCACGACGTTGCATGTTCATTTCCTTATTTCCAGCAGGCGATCTTTTGAGCATAAACCCTCCCCTTACCGGAAGGTCAAGTCAAGCGGCAATAATAAAGATCGTCGCACCGGCATCAAGTATGCTAACGTTAATTTTCCGTGAAGAAGTGGTAGAAGCAATGAAGACGTTTTTCAGGACAATTTTGTTCGGTAGCCTGATGGCAATGTGCGCGAACAGCTATGCGCTAAGTGAAAATGAAGCGGAAGATATGGCCGATTTAACGGCAGTTTTTGTATTCCTGAAAAATGATTGTGGCTACCAGAATTTACCCAACGGGCAAATTCGCCGCGCGCTGGTCTTTTTTGCCCAGCAAAACCAGTGGGATCTCAGCAACTACGACAGCTTCGACATGAAGGCGCTCGGCGAAGACAGCTACCGTGACTTAAGCGGTATTGGTATTCCCACTGTCAAAAAATGCAAAGCGCTGGCTCGTGATTCACTCAGCCTGCTCGCCTACGTGAAATAACCTTCCCGACGCCCCCTGTTGAACCTCTGACCGTGCAACCACGGTTAGAGTTAGCTATCATGTTTCGCTCATTTTTTGTGAGCGTAATGGATGTTTACACAGGAGGAGTTCGCTATGGCCGACCACACGTTGTGGCATGAAACACTGCATGACCAGTTTGGTCAGTATTTTGCCGTTGATAACGTGCTCTATCATGAGAAAACCGATCACCAGGATCTGATCATCTTCGAGAATGCCGCCTTTGGCCGCGTCATGGCGCTGGACGGCGTCGTGCAAACGACCGAGCGAGATGAGTTTATCTATCATGAGATGATGACCCACGTCCCGCTGCTGGCGCACGGTCACGCGAAGCATGTCCTGATTATCGGCGGTGGCGACGGCGCAATGCTGCGTGAAGTTTCCCGCCATCGTTCCATTGAAACCATCACCATGGTGGAAATCGATGCGGGCGTCGTCTCTTTCTGCCGCCAGTACCTGCCCAACCACAACGCCGGTAGCTATGACGATCCGCGCTTTAGCCTGGTGATTGACGACGGCGTTAACTTTGTAAACCAGACCTCGCAGACCTTTGACGTTATTATCTCCGACTGCACCGACCCTATCGGCCCAGGCGCGTCGCTGTTTACCTCCTCCTTCTACGAAGGCTGCAAGCGCTGCCTGAACCCGGGCGGGATCTTCGTCGCACAAAATGGCGTCTGCTTCCTGCAGCAGGATGAAGCGCTCGACAGCCATCGTAAGCTAAGCACCTATTTCGATGATGTCAGCTTCTATCAGGCCGCCATTCCGACGTACTACGGCGGGATCATGACCTTCGCGTGGGCAACGGACAACGACGTATTGCGCCATCTCTCCACCGAAATTATTCAGGCCCGCTTCCATCAGGCCGGTCTTCAGTGCCGATACTACAACCCGGCTATTCATACCGCAGCGTTTGCCCTGCCGCAGTACCTGCAGGACGCATTATCCACTAAGGGGGTGAGCTAATTGAAAAAGCTTAAACTGCATGGCTTTAACAACCTGACGAAAAGCCTGAGTTTTTGTATTTACGATATCTGCTATGCCAAAACAGCGGAAGAACGCGATGGTTACATCGCCTATATCGACGAACTCTACAACGCCAACCGTCTGACCGAGATCCTGTCAGAAACCTGTTCCATTATCGGCGCAAACATCCTGAACATCGCCCGGCAGGATTATGAACCCCAGGGTGCCAGCGTGACCATACTGGTCAGCGAAGAGCCGGTCGATCCTAAGCTTATAGACAAAACGGAACATCCGGGCCCGCTGCCGGAAGTGGTTGTTGCCCACCTTGATAAAAGCCATATCTGCGTCCATACCTACCCGGAGAGTCACCCGGAAGGCGGGTTGTGTACGTTCCGCGCCGATATCGAAGTGTCGACCTGCGGCGTGATTTCCCCGCTGAACGCGCTGAACTATTTAATTCACCAGCTGGAATCGGACATCGTCACCATTGACTATCGCGTGCGTGGTTTTACCCGTGATATCAACGGCATGAAGCACTTCATCGACCACGAGATTAATTCTATTCAGAACTTTATGTCCGACGACATGAAATCGCTGTACGACATGATGGACGTGAACGTGTATCAGGAAAACATCTTCCATACCAAGATGTTACTGAAGGAATTCGACCTTAAGCACTATATGTTCCACACGAAGCCGGAAGATTTGAGCGAAGAAGAGCGTAAGGCGATTACTGACCTGCTCTGGAAAGAGATGCGCGAGATCTACTACGGCCGTAATATTCCGGCCGTGTAAGTATTGCCCGGAGCAAGGACGCTTCGGGAAGTTACCGCTGTTTCATAAACTCGCGGTAGGCATTCACCACCTGAAGGAAGTCTTCGACGCCGCACATCGACAGGCTCTCTTCATCGTAGTAGCTCATCCCCTCTTCCATCTCGTCACCTGAAAACTCGAGCTGGTTGGCGCGCACCATCACCTCTTCACCGTCCATCCACAGCGTGTATTCATGTCCGGCGCGCTGCCAGGAGCGTTCACTGCCTTTCACCGTATTTGCCGCCTGTTCAACCTCATCAAGAAGTGCGAGATTATCTTTCACCTCTTCGTTAAACCAGTGTCCAACGGCTTCGTGGCCCATCGACATACGCACTTTCACCACTCCGGTGATGTCGCGCAGAAATTCGTAATCCATAGTATTTTCCTCTGCAAAGCCATTAGGGTAATTATCGCAGCAGCGAGGAAGAAAAAAAGCGTGAGAGGTGGGAGGAATGAAAATAAAAAACCCACCGACGTTGCGATGGGTTTTGTAGGCCCGGTAAGCGTAGCGCCACCGGGCAATGGGTCAGGTGCGGAGCGGCCTGATGCCCTCACCCCGTCCCTCTCCCACGGGAGAGGGTGCAAACACTAAAAACCGTCTCTATGAGACGGTTTTGCTGTTTATACCGCGGTCTGGAAGATAACCCCGTCGGCCTTCTCGGTGTACTGAGAGAGCTGGTCGAAGTTCAGATAGCGATAGGTATCCACCGCAGTCTTATCCACCTGAGCCACAAAGGTCTGGTACTCTTCCGGCGTTGGCAGTTTGCCAATCAGCGCCGCAACCGCCGCCAGCTCCGCAGAGGCCAGGAAGACGTTCGCACCGGTACCTAAACGGTTCGGGAAGTTACGGGTAGAGGTGGAGACCACCGTCGCGCCGTCGGCTACGCGCGCCTGGTTGCCCATGCACAGGGAACAGCCAGGGATTTCGATACGCGCACCGCTCTTACCAAACACGCTGTAGTAGCCCTCTTCGGTCAGCTGAGCCGCGTCCATACGGGTTGGCGGCGCCACCCACAGACGGGTTGGCAGCTGGCCTTTGTGGGTATCCAGCAGCTTACCGGCAGCACGGAAGTGACCGATGTTGGTCATGCAGGAGCCGATAAACACTTCGTCGATCTTCTCGCCCTGAACCTCAGACAGCGGACGCGCGTCGTCCGGATCGTTCGGTGCACACAGGATTGGCTCTTTGATATCCGCCAGATCGATGTCGATCACCGCCGCGTAGTCTGCGTCAGCATCGGCTTCCAGCAGTTGCGGATCGGCCAGCCATTTTTCCATGCCCTGGATACGACGCTCGAGCGTACGACGGTCGCCGTAGCCTTCTGCAATCATCCACTTCAGCAGCACGATGTTAGAGCTCAGATACTCAATAATCGGCTCTTTGTTCAGCTTGATGGTACAGCCCGCCGCAGAACGCTCGGCGGAGGCATCGGTCAGCTCGAACGCCTGCTCAACTTTCAGATCCGGCAGACCTTCAATTTCCAGGATGCGGCCAGAGAAGATGTTTTTCTTCCCTTTCTTCTCAACGGTCAGCAGGCCCTGTTTAATCGCATACAGCGGGATCGCGTGAACCAGGTCGCGCAGGGTGATACCCGGCTGCATTTTACCTTTGAAGCGCACCAGCACCGATTCCGGCATATCCAGCGGCATCACGCCGGTCGCAGCAGCAAACGCCACCAGACCAGAGCCCGCCGGGAAGGAGATACCGATTGGGAAACGGGTATGGGAGTCACCGCCGGTACCCACGGTATCCGGCAGCAGCATGCGGTTCAGCCAGGAGTGGATGACGCCGTCACCCGGACGCAGGGACACGCCGCCGCGATTCATGATGAAGTCTGGCAGCGTGTGGTGCGTGGTCACGTCAACCGGCTTCGGATAGGCCGCCGTGTGACAGAAGGACTGCATTACCAGGTCAGACGAGAAGCCCAGGCACGCCAGGTCTTTCAGTTCGTCACGGGTCATTGGGCCAGTGGTGTCCTGAGAGCCCACGGAGGTCATTTTCGGTTCGCAGTACGCGCCTGGACGAATACCGGCAACGCCGCACGCGCGACCCACCATTTTCTGCGCCAGAGAGTAACCGCGGTCGCTCTCCGCCACGTCTTTCGCCTGACGGAACACGTCTGAGTGCGGCAGACCCAGCGCTTCACGCGCTTTGGTGGTCAGGCCACGACCGATGATCAGCGGAATACGGCCACCGGCGCGCACTTCGTCGATCAGCACGTCAGTTTTCAGCTCAAAGCTTGCCAGCAGCTCGTTGGTCTCGTGGTTACGCACTTCGCCCTTATACGGGTAAACGTCAATCACGTCGCCCATGTTCAGGTTATTCACGTCGACTTCGATTGGCAGTGCGCCCGCATCTTCCATGGTGTTGAAGAAGATCGGTGCAATTTTACCGCCGAGGCACAGGCCGCCGCCGCGCTTGTTCGGCACGTGAGGGATGTCGTCACCCATGAACCACAGCACGGAGTTGGTTGCGGACTTACGGGAAGAACCGGTACCCACAACGTCGCCCACGTAGGCCAGCGGGTAACCTTTCTCCTGCAGGGCTTCGATCTGTTTGATCGGACCGACGCTGCCCGGCTGATCCGGCTCAATGCCTTCACGGGCGTTTTTCAGCATCGCCAGGGCGTGCAGAGGGATATCCGGGCGAGACCACGCGTCCGGTGCCGGAGAGAGGTCATCGGTGTTGGTTTCACCGGTCACTTTAAAGACGGTAACGGTGATTTTTTCAGCCAGAGCAGGACGGTTCAGGAACCATTCGGCATCAGCCCAGGACTGCATCACCTGCTTCGCATAGACGTTGCCTGCTTTGGCTTTTTCTTCTACATCGTAGAAGTTATCGAACATCAGCAGCGTGGAAGAGAGCGCTTTAGCGGCAATCGGTGCCAGCTTGTCGTTGTCCAGCGCGTCAATCAGCGGATGAATGTTGTAACCACCCTGCATGGTGCCGAGCAGTTCAATGGCTTTTTCAGGAGTAACCAGTGGGGAGGTGGCTTCGCCTTTGGCGATAGCAGCAAGGAATCCGGCTTTTACGTAGGCAGCTTCATCTACGCCAGGCGGTACGCGGTTGATCAGCAGATCTAACAGGAATTCTTCTTCGCCCTTGGGCGGGTTCTTCAGCAGCTCGACGAGCGCGGCCATTTGGGTTGCATCTAAAGGTTTGGGTACAATTCCCTCGGCGGCACGTTCTGCTACGTGCTTACGGTATTCTTCTAGCACGACGGTTCTCCTCGCTCTCATTGTCATATGCGGCGGGCGTTCTCTTCACGCTCCTGTGAGACAGCAGTTTGTAGGGTAAATGCCCGATACCGCGTCGGGCAGCATAGCAGGATTTCTACACAGTGTTAATCCGTTTACAAAAAAGCAACATTAAAAAATTTGCTGAATCGTTAAGCATGGTGTAGCGACGACTTAGGGCATCGTTATGCGGTTTCTTATGCACCGTGACGCTTCAGTTTTTTCTCCATCAGATATAATTGTGTAATAAATGCACACACTCTTTATCCGGATGTACCGGACGCTTCCCAATAAAAGTCAAAACAGTAAAAGACGGGTGAATAATACTCACGCCAACCGTAACGCCTCACGGCACAGCGCTTGTCTCGTTGGAGTCATTTTATGAAGTTGCCCTTTAAGCCACATCTGCTCGTCCTTCTGTGCAGTGCCGGGCTGTTTGCCGCCTCAGGCGTGATGTTTGTCAAAGGCCGCGCCACGGAGCCCGCTGCGCCGGCCCCCGTCGCACAACAACCGGCTGCACCTGCGCCTGCCGCAGCCCAGCCCGCCCCTGTTGTCGCGCCAACCTACACTGCCGCGCAAATCGATCAATGGGTTGCTCCCATCGCGCTCTACCCGGATGCCCTGCTGTCGCAAATTTTAATGGCGTCGACCTATCCGGCCAACGTGATCCAGGCGGCGCAGTGGTCCAAAGACAACCCTAAAATGGAAGGAGACGTCGCGATTCAGGCCGTTGCCAGCCAGCCCTGGGATCCCAGCGTAAAATCGCTGGTCGCGTTTCCTCAGCTGATGTCCCTGATGGGTGAAAACCCGCCGTGGGTACAAAATCTGGGTGATGCGTTTCTCGCGCAGCCGAAGGACGTGATGGATTCCGTTCAGCGCCTGCGCGCGCTGGCGCAGAAGACCGGCGCTTTACAGTCCACGCCTCAGCAGACGGTCACCACCGTGACAAAACCGGCGCCAGCGAAAACCAGCACCACTGAGACAACGACAGCCACGACGTCCGCGCCCGCCCCAACGGTAATCAAAATTGAATCTGCCGATCCGCAGGTTGTTTACGTCCCCACCTATAACCCCAATACGGTTTACGGGACCTGGCCAAACACCGCCTATCCGCCCACCTATCTCCCGCCTACACCCGGGGAGCAGTTTGGCAACAGCTTCGTAAACGGTTTAGGCTTCAGCCTGGGCGTGGCCACAACTTATGCCATCTTCAGCAACATCGACTGGGATGATGACGATGACTGGGATCATCACCATGGCGACGGGGATAATCACGGCGGCTATAACCGCAACGGTGATAACAATATCAATATCAACGTTGAGAACTTCAATAAAATCAGCGGACAGCGTCTGACGGACGCCAACCGCACCTGGCAGCACAACCCGGCCTATCGGGAAGGCGTGCCCTACCCGACTAACCAGCTCAACTCTCGCTTCCACTCCACCAGCACGGCGACAGGGCTCAGCTCAACGCAGCAAAAACCGGTTAACCGCGATAGCCAGCGTCAGGCCGCGCTGAGCCAGATGGAAAAATCCACGGGCAAAACCTTCCCCCAAACGGCGCGCACCGGAACGAAAGATGTGCAGCGTCAGGCCTCAAGTCAGCAGCTGAAGCAGATTTCGCAGCGCAACAACTACCGTGGCTACGACACCAAACCGCAGACGGCGAAGCGGAGCACCGCGCAGCAGCGAGAAAACCGCCAGACCACCGCGCAGAGACAAGAGAAGCGGGCTTCGCAGCCCGCGCAGCAGCGTTCTCTCCAGCAGCGAAACAGTCAGCCGCGGGCCAATGCGCTGAGCGGTAACGACAGCCGCTCCGCGAACTGGCAGGCGCAGCAGCAGCGCGGTGCGCAAAGCAGACAGCTCGCTGCCCGCCAGCAGCAGCCGCGTCAGGCGTCTGGTGGACGTGCTGAACGCCGTGAAATTCGACATCGCTAAGGGAACCGACATGAAAAGTAAACTACTCAGTGGAATGGTGTTGTTCATGCTTTCGGCCTCGGTGATGGCGCAGCAGTCCTTTAGCACACCCGATCGGGCAACCGATGCGCTGACCAGAGCCATCAGTGAGCAAAATGAGAGCGCGATGACCAACCTGCTTGGAGAAAACTGGCGCGATTTTCTGCCCCCTGAAGGCGTTGATCCGGATGCGGTCGACCGCTTCCTGCGCGACTGGAACGTCCGTCATAACACGGTTGTCGAAGGGGATACGGCGCATCTGGTTGTCGGAGACAGCGGCTGGCAGCTTCCCATCCCGGTGATCAAAACCGCTGCCGGCTGGCAGTTCGATATCAAAGAAGGGGCTGAAGAGATCCTGACCCGAGAAATTGGGCGTAACGAGCTCGCCGCCATTGAAGCCTTACATGCCTATGTTGATGCGCAGCAAAGCTATTTTGCGATGAACCAGACATATGCGCAGAAGATTGTCAGCTCGAAAGGCAAAAAAGACGGCTTGTACTGGCCAGCCTCGCCCGGCGAAGTGCCCAGCCCCCTCGGCCCGGCGTTTAGCCCGAAAGAGCCAGGTACCGGCTATCACGGCTATCGCTTTCGAATTCTGCCGGATAATCACGGTTTCGCGATGGTTGCCTGGCCGGTCAGCTATGGTCAGACGGGCGTAATGAGCTTTGTGATAAACCAGGACGACAAGGTGTACCAGTCCGATCTCGGCAGCGATTCAGAGCAAAAAGCCCAGGCGCTAGCCGCCTATAGCCCTGATAAAACCTGGCAGCCGGTGGCGCCCTAAACGCAGCGCATAAAAAAAGCGGCCTATGGCCGCTTTTTTTTCATCTGAAGAAACTTATTTCTTCTTCGCTTTCGCGTTTGGCAGGTCGGTGATGCTGCCTTCAAACACTTCTGCCGCCAGGCCAACAGACTCGTGCAGAGTCGGGTGAGCGTGGATGGTCAGCGCGATGTCTTCAGCGTCGCAGCCCATTTCGATAGCCAGACCGATTTCACCCAGCAGCTCGCCGCCGTTGGTACCGACAATCGCACCACCGATAACGCGGTGAGTCTCTTTGTCGAAGATCAGTTTGGTCATACCGTCAGCGCAGTCGGACGCGATAGCACGGCCAGAAGCAGCCCACGGGAAGGTGGCGGTTTCGTAGCTGATGCCTTTCTCTTTCGCTTCTTTCTCGGTCAGACCCACCCATGCCACTTCTGGCTCGGTGTACGCGATAGATGGGATGACTTTCGGATCGAAGTAGTGCTTCATGCCGGCGATAACTTCAGCGGCAACGTGACCTTCGTGAACACCTTTGTGTGCCAGCATTGGCTGACCGACGATATCGCCGATAGCAAAGATGTGCGGCACGTTAGTGCGCAGCTGTTTGTCAACGCGGATAAAGCCACGGTCGTCCACTTCCACGCCAGCTTTGCCCGCGTCGAGGTTTTTACCGTTCGGCACACGGCCAATAGCCACCAGCACGGCGTCGTAACGCTGTGGTTCTGCAGGGGCTTTTTTGCCTTCCATGGAAACGTAAATACCGTCTTCTTTCGCTTCAACGGCAGTCACTTTGGTTTCCAGCATCAGGTTGAATTTCTTGCTGATGCGTTTGGTGAAGACTTTAACGATGTCTTTGTCAGCGGCCGGGATAACCTGGTCGAACATTTCAACCACGTCGATCTCTGAACCCAGCGCATGGTACACGGTACCCATTTCCAGACCGATGATACCGCCGCCCATGACCAGCAGACGCTTAGGAACGGTTTTCAGCTCCAGTGCATCGGTGGAATCCCACACGCGTGGATCTTCATGCGGAATGAATGGCAGTTCGATTGGGCGAGAGCCTGCCGCGATGATCGCGTTGTCGAAGTTGATCACGGTTTTGCCGTTTTCGCCTTCCACTTCCAGGGTGTTCGCACCGGTGAATTTACCCAGACCGTTTACCACTTTCACTTTACGGCCTTTGGCCATACCCGCCAGACCGCCGGTCAGCTGAGTGATAACTTTCTCTTTCCAGGTACGAATTTTGTCGATATCGGTTTTCGGCTCGCCGAAGACGATACCGTGTTCAGCCAGCGCTTTGGCTTCTTCGATAACTTTCGCTACGTGCAGCAGCGCTTTAGAAGGGATACAGCCGACGTTCAGACAAACACCGCCGAGGGTGCTGTAACGTTCTACGATGACGGTTTCCAGACCTAAATCCGCTGCGCGGAATGCTGCGGAGTAACCTGCTGGGCCTGCCCCAAGTACTACGACCTGAGTTTTGATTTCTGTGCTCATCATGACCTCTTAATTTATACCCGTCGTCCACCGGGTCGTTCTATCCGCCCGCAGTTTACAAAATTGTTAACAATTTTGAAACAACAAACGGCTCACGAATTGTCGCTTTCGCCAATAACCTCACAAACCCCATGAGATTATCAGAAAAAAGCCGGCCGATTGGCCGGCTTTTCGATTACATCACCAGGCGGCGAATGTCGCTCAGGGTGTTGTTGATGATGGTGATGAAGCGCGCACCATCAGCACCGTCGATCACGCGGTGGTCGAAGGACAGAGAGATTGGCATCATCAGACGCGGCACGAACTCTTTGCCGTTCCACACCGGCTCCATCGCGGACTTGGACACACCGAGGATAGCCACTTCCGGCGCGTTCACGATCGGCGCGAAGTGGGTGGTACCCAGGCCGCCGATGCTGGAGATAGTGAAGCAGCCGCCCTGCATTTCGCCGGCAGTCAGCTTACCATCACGCGCTTTCTTGGAGATCACGGTCAGTTCACGGGACAGCTCAGTGATGCTCTTCTTGTTCACGTCTTTGAAGACCGGAACAACCAGACCATTTGGCGTATCAACCGCAACACCGATGTTGATGTATTTCTTCAGCGTCAGCTTCTGACCGTCTTCGGACAGGGAGCTGTTGAAGCGTGGCATCTGCTCAAGGGCAGCGGCAACGGCTTTCATGATGAAGACCACTGGGGTGAATTTCACGTCCAGCTTGCGCTTCTCAGCTTCGGCGTTCTGCTGTTTACGGAACGCTTCCAGATCGGTGATATCGGTCTTATCGAAGTGCGTAACGTGCGGGATCATCACCCAGTTACGGCTCAGGTTAGCACCAGAGATTTTCTGGATGCGGCCCAGCTCCACTTCTTCGATTTCGCCGAACTTGCTGAAGTCCACTTTCGGCCATGGCAGCATGCCCGGGATACCGCCGCCAGCGGCTGCAGCAGGTGCAGCTTCGGCGCGTTTCACCGCGTCTTTCACGTAGGTCTGAACGTCTTCGCGCAGGATACGACCCTTACGGCCGGTCCCTTTCACTTTCGCCAGGTTCACACCGAATTCGCGCGCCAGGCGACGAATCAGCGGGGTAGCGTGGACGTAAGCGTCGTTTTCAGCGAACTCAGATTTTTCTGCTTTAGCAGCAGGGGCAGCGGCTGGTTTAGCAGCCTGAGCCGGTGCAGCAGCAGGTGCTGGAGCGGCAGCCGGAGCTGCGGCAGGCGCAGCGCCTTCCACTTCGAAGACCATGATCAGAGAGCCGGTAGACACTTTGTCGCCGGTGCTGATTTTGATCTCTTTAACGGTACCCGCGAACGGCGCAGGGACTTCCATAGAAGCTTTGTCGCCTTCAACGGTGATCAGTGACTGTTCAGCGGCAACTTTGTCGCCCACTTTAACCATCACTTCGGTTACTTCAACTTCGTCACCGCCGATGTCCGGTACGTTAACGTCTTTCGCGCCGCCAGCAGCTGCTGGTGCAGCAGCCGGAGCCGGAGCAGCGGCCTGCGCTGGCGCGGCGGCGCCTTCTGCACCCGCCACTTCGAAGACCATGATCAGGGAGCCGGTAGACACTTTGTCGCCGGTGTTGATCTTGATCTCTTTTACGGTACCGGCGAACGGAGCTGGCACTTCCATAGAGGCTTTGTCGCCTTCTACGGTGATCAGTGACTGCTCGGCCGCAACGGTGTCACCCACTTTCACCAGGATTTCAGTGACTTCAACTTCGTCACCGCCGATGTCAGGCACGTTGACTTCTTTCGCGCTCGCGGCAGCTGCTGGAGCAGCGGCGGCCGGAGCGGCTTTCTTCTCTTCCTGCGCAGGTGCAGCAGCTGCTGCACCGTCGGCGGAATCGAAAATCATGATCAGTTTGCCGGTCTCGGTTTTATCGCCAACAGAGACTTTGATCTCTTTAACGATGCCAGCCTGAGGAGACGGGACTTCCATAGAGGCTTTGTCGCCTTCTACGGTGATCAGCGACTGTTCAGCTTCAACTTTGTCGCCTACTTTGACCAGGATCTCGGTGATTTCAACTTCATCAGCCCCGATGTCCGGTACATTGATTTCGATAGCCATTATTCTTTTACCTCTTACGCCAGACGCGGGTTAACTTTTTCTGCATCGATGTTGAATTTGGTGATTGCGTCCGCAACCACTTTCTTATCGATTTCGCCACGTTTAGCCAGTTCGCCCAGTGCTGCTACAACCACGTAAGAAGCATCAACTTCGAAGTGGTGACGCAGGTTTTCGCGGCTGTCAGAACGACCGAAGCCGTCAGTACCCAGAACGCGATAATCATCAGCTGGAACGTAAGTACGAACCTGCTCTGCGAACAGTTTCATATAGTCAGTAGACGCCACCGCTGGCGCGTCGTTCATCACCTGAGCGATGTACGGAACGCGTGGGGTTTCCATTGGGTGCAGCATGTTCCAGCGCTCACAATCCTGGCCGTCGCGCGCCAGTTCAGTGAAGGAAGTCACAGAGTACACATCGGAACCCACACCGTAGTCTTTCGCCAGGATCTGTGCCGCTTCACGTACGTGACGCAGGATAGAGCCGGAGCCCAGCAGCTGAACTTTACCTTTGCTACCTTCGAGGGTTTCGAGTTTGTAGATACCTTTACGGATACCTTCCTCGGCACCTGCTGGCATTGCCGGCATGTGGTAGTTTTCGTTCAGGGTGGTGATGTAGTAGTAAATGTTCTCTTGCGCTTCACCGTACATGCGCTGCAGACCGTCATGCATGATGACTGCCACTTCGTACGCGTAAGACGGGTCGTAAGAGATACAGTTAGGGATAGTCAGAGACTGAATGTGGCTGTGGCCATCTTCGTGCTGCAGACCTTCACCGTTCAGGGTCGTACGACCGGACGTACCACCTACCAGGAAGCCGCGAGCCTGCTGGTCGCCAGCCTGCCAGCACAGGTCACCGATACGCTGGAACCCGAACATGGAGTAGTAAATGTAGAACGGGATCATCGGCAGGTTGTTGGTGCTGTAAGAGGTCGCAGCAGCCAGCCAGGATGCGCCTGCGCCCAGCTCGTTGATACCTTCCTGCAGGATCTGACCTTTCTCGTCTTCTTTGTAGTATGCAACCTGCTCACGGTCCTGCGGGGTGTACTGCTGGCCGTTCGGGCTGTAGATACCGATCTGACGGAACAGACCTTCCATACCGAAAGTACGCGCTTCGTCGGCGATGATTGGAACCAGGCGATCTTTGATCGACTTGTTCTTCAGCATCACGTTCAGGGCACGAACGAAAGCGATAGTGGTAGAGATCTCTTTGTTCTGCTCTTCCAGAAGCTGAGAGAAATCTTCCAGCGCTGGCAGTTCCAGCTTCTCGGTGAAGTTTGGCTGACGAGCCGGCAGGTAGCCTTTCAGCGCCTGACGACGTTCGTGCAGGTACTTGTGCTCTTCAGAGCCTTCCGGGAAGGTGATGTAAGACAGGTTTTCTACCTGCTCATCGGTCACTGGAACGTTGAAACGGTCGCGGATATAACGCACGCCGTCCATGTTCATTTTCTTAACCTGGTGAGCGATGTTTTTACCTTCTGCGGTATCACCCATGCCGTAACCTTTGATGGTGTGGGCCAGGATTACAGTCGCTTTACCTTTGGTTTCACGCGCTTTTTTCAGTGCAGCGTAGACTTTCTTCGGATCGTGACCACCGCGGTTCAGAGCCCAGATCTGCTCATCAGTCCAGTCTGCAACCAGTGCTGCGGTTTCAGGATATTTACCGAAGAAGTGCTCGCGAACGTAGGCACCGTCTTTGGATTTGAAGGTCTGGTAGTCGCCGTCAACGGTTTCGTTCATCAGCTGGATCAGCTTACCGCTGGTGTCTTTACGCAGCAGCTCATCCCAACGACCGCCCCACATGACCTTGATCACGTTCCAGCCAGCACCCGCGAAGATGCCTTCCAGTTCGTTGATGATCTTGCCGTTGCCGGTTACCGGACCATCCAGACGCTGCAGGTTACAGTTGATGATGAAGCACAGGTTGTCCAGCTTCTCACGGGTAGCGATGGTGATCGCACCTTTGGATTCTGGCTCATCCATTTCGCCGTCGCCCAGGAAGGCGTAAACGGTCTGCTCAGAGGTGTCTTTCAGACCACGGTGTTCCAGGTATTTCAGGAATTTAGCCTGGTAGATCGCACCGATTGGGCCCAGACCCATAGATACGGTCGGGAACTGCCAGAATTCAGGCATCAGTTTAGGGTGCGGGTAAGAAGACAGACCTTTACCGTGAACTTCCTGACGGAAATTGTTCATCTGCTCTTCAGTCAGACGACCTTCCAGGAATGCACGTGCGTAGATGCCCGGAGAGATGTGGCCCTGGAAGTACACCAGATCGCCGCCGTCTTTCTCGTTCGCTGCACGGAAGAAGTGGTTGAAGCACACTTCGTAAACGGTCGCAGAAGACTGGAAGGACGCCATGTGGCCACCCAGTTCCAGGTCTTTCTTGGATGCGCGCAGAACGGTCATGATGGCGTTCCAGCGGATTGCAGAACGGATACGACGTTCCAGATCCAGATTGCCCGGGTATTCCGGTTCGTCTTCGACGGCAATCGTGTTTACGTAGTTGCTAGCCCCTGCACCTGAAGCAACCTTCACACCGCCTTTGCGGGCTTCAGAAAGCAGCTGATCAATCAGATACTGAGCGCGCTCAACACCTTCTTCACGGATGACCGATTCGATCGCCTGTAGCCAGTCGCGAGTTTCGATCGGATCCACGTCATTTTGGAGACGTTCTGACATGGGGGTATTCCTTATCTATCTAATACGTTGATTTGTCTGGAACCTGTCCCATTGTGCTCTTGGGCAAGAACACAATAAGACAGGTTCTGCGTTTAGTTGCCGCGCTCTAAAAGTACCTGGCGCTTAATCCTTTCGTTGCTGTATGCGGCGTAATGAACGTTCGCGACGCGATTGTTCACGGCTGCGGTCCAGCAAGATTTCCTCAATGAAAGCCAGATGTCGGTGCGACGCTTCGCGCGCCTGCTCCGGTTCCCCGGCCATTATCGCCTCGAATACTCGGGTGCGATGGTTGCTTACCAGTGGGAGCATGTCCCGACGGGCATACAACAATTCAAAATTCTGACGAACGTTCTGGGCCAGCATGGGCTCCATGCAGCGTAGCAGATGGAGGAGCACCACGTTGTGGGCCGCTTCGGTGACGGCGATTTGATACTGGACGACGGCGCTGGACTCGGCGTCTAAATCGCCGGACTGCTGTGCCCGTTCAATGGCCTGATGCAGTTCGCGGATACGCACGCGATCTTCATCAGTGCTGCGAAGGGCGGCGTAATAGGCCGCAATACCTTCAAGCGCGTGACGGGTCTCAAGCAGGTCAAACTGGGATTCTGGGTGGTCAGAGAGAAGTTCTACCAGCGGATCGCTGAAGCTCTGCCACAGGCTGTTTTGCACAAAGGTTCCGCCGCCCTGGCGACGAAGCAGCAAGCCCTTTGCTTCGAGACGTTGAATCGCCTCACGCAGAGAGGGACGTGAAACGTCGAACTGTTTTGCCAGCTCGCGTTCTGGCGGAAGTTTCTCACCCGGGCGCAGAGTCCCTTCGAGGATTAAAAACTCCAGCTGCTGCTCAATCACATCAGATAGTTTTGGTTGGCGAATTTTGCTGTAGGCCATATTCCCTGTCTTACGCCTTTTTGCCCGGAGTCAATTGGTCTTACCAATTTCTATTTCGTATCGCTAAAGTAACAAAGTATTCACCTTCTGTCCATATTGGTTTTGATTGAAATCAGTAAACCCTGCACATTTTAACAACCTTACAGAAATAACGTTTCAGAAATGTAACTTTGCACAAATGAGTTGATTACTCCTTAAGAGGGAGTTTTAACCATATTGAAACGAGGGTTTTTGCAATCTGAAGCGATTCAACAACGCAAATAATGAAAATTCGCCCACTTACGGCGCATTTCTATTCTATAGGTTGGGTTAGGAAGAATAAGCGGGCCGATTTACAAATGCTTTCTTTTTATTCAAGTCGTCATCACCCCTTCATAAAGCAGGTGCATTCGCAGGCGCTTACCACTATTCTTGCGCTTACGGAAGTCATCTCCGCTTTTTTCGGTCTCGTTAACCGTAAAGAAATAAATACAGAATATGGATTTTCATAATTACACACGCACAGCGTGAACATAACAACCACACACGAGGTTTCAAATGGAAGCTCAACAGCACGGCGATCAGCTAAAGCGCGGGCTTAAAAACCGCCATATACAGCTCATCGCACTGGGCGGTGCGATTGGTACCGGCCTCTTTCTGGGCAGCGCATCCGTTATCCAGTCAGCCGGTCCCGGCATTATTTTGGGTTACGCGATAGCCGGTTTCATTGCCTTTCTGATTATGCGCCAGCTGGGTGAAATGGTCGTTGAAGAGCCGGTCGCAGGCTCCTTTAGCCACTTTGCCTATAAGTACTGGGGCAGCTTTGCCGGTTTCGCATCGGGCTGGAACTACTGGGTGCTGTACGTGCTGGTTGCCATGGCCGAGCTTACTGCCGTCGGGAAATACATTCAGTTCTGGTATCCCGAGATCCCAACCTGGGCCTCCGCTGCGGCTTTCTTCGTCATTATTAACGCCATTAACCTGACCAACGTAAAAGTGTTCGGGGAAATGGAGTTCTGGTTTGCCATCATCAAGGTCATTGCCGTGGTGGCGATGATTATCTTTGGCGGCTGGCTGCTGTTCAGCGGCAACGGTGGCCCGCAGGCAACCGTGCGCAACCTCTGGGAACAGGGCGGCTTCCTGCCTCACGGCATGACCGGCCTGGTGATGATGATGGCTATCATTATGTTCTCCTTCGGCGGTCTGGAGCTGGTGGGCATCACCGCCGCGGAAGCCGACAACCCGGAGCAGAGCATTCCAAAAGCCACCAACCAGGTTATCTACCGTATCCTGATCTTCTATGTGGGCTCGCTGGCCGTGCTGCTCTCCCTGCTGCCGTGGACGCGCGTGACCGCTGACACCAGCCCGTTTGTGCTGATCTTCCACGAGCTGGGCGATACCTTTGTAGCAAACGCACTCAACGTGGTTGTTCTGACCGCAGCGCTCTCCGTTTACAACAGCTGCGTTTACTGCAACAGCCGCATGCTGTTCGGCCTGGCCCAGCAGGGTAACGCGCCAAAAGCGCTGCTCAACGTCGATAAGCGCGGCGTGCCGGTAAACACGATTCTTGTTTCGGCGGTCGTGACCGCGCTGTGCGTGCTCATTAACTACCTGGCACCGGAATCAGCGTTTGGCCTGCTGATGGCGCTGGTGGTCTCTGCTCTGGTGATTAACTGGGCGATGATCAGCCTGGCGCACATCAAGTTCCGCCGCGCCAAGCAGCAGCAGGGCGTCACCACGCGCTTCCCTGCCCTGCTTTACCCGCTGGGTAACTGGGTGTGCCTGGTATTCATGGCGGCCGTGCTGGTGATCATGCTGATCACGCCGGGCATGGCGATTTCCGTCTACCTGATCCCGGTCTGGATTGCGATCCTTGGTGTGGGCTATCTCTTCAGTCAGAAAAGCCGTAATGCCATGAAGGCCCACTAAGCCTCTCTCCGCGGCGCCTGCTTTTGCGGGTGCCGCGCGTTGTTACCTTCCTCACACTTTCACGCCCACAGCGCATTTATCCATATCACCGCCCTGATACTGCAACGCATATATTCCTTTGCCAGCGAATAATTCTCTCCATACCGTAAACCGGAGAGCTGTCGATGAATAACAACACACTGTCAGTAAAAGAAAAGATCGGCTATGGGATGGGCGACGCGGGATGCAACATCATCTTCGGCGCCATCATGCTGTTTGTTAACTATTTTTATACGGATATTTTTGGCCTGGCGCCGGCGCTGGTTGGCGTGCTGCTGCTGTCCGTCCGCGTGATTGACGCCGTAACGGACCCGATCATGGGCGCGATTGCCGACCGTACCCGCAGTAAATATGGCCGGTTTCGTCCATGGCTGCTGTGGATCGCCTTCCCCTACGCGCTGTTCAGCATCCTGATGTTCACTACGCCGGAGTGGAGCTATAACAGCAAAGTTATCTATGCGTTTGTCACCTACTTCCTGCTCTCTTTGACCTATACGGCAATCAACATCCCCTACTGCTCGTTAGGCGGGGTGATCACCAACGATCCAAAAGAACGCGTGGCCTGCCAGTCGTATCGCTTCGTGCTGGTCGGCATCGCCACGCTGCTGCTCTCATTAACGCTGCTGCCGATGGCCGACTGGTTTGGCGGGGATAACAAAGCCAAAGGCTATCAGATGGCGATGACCGTGCTGGCGCTGATTGGAACCTGCATGTTTCTGTTCTGCTTCGCCACCGTGCGCGAGCGCGTGCGCCCGGCGGTACAGACCAACGACGAGTTGAAAAACGATCTGAAAGACGTGTGGAAGAACGACCAGTGGGTACGCATTCTGCTCCTGACCCTGTGCAACGTCTGCCCGGGCTTTATCCGCATGGCGGCCACCATGTATTACGTCACCTGGGTGATGGGCCAGAGCACCCACTTCGCCACGCTGTTTATCAGCCTGGGCGTGGTCGGCATGATGCTCGGCAGCGTGCTGGCAAAAGTGCTGACCGACCGCTGGTGTAAGCTGAAGGTCTTCTTCTGGACCAACATCGTGCTGGCGATTTTCTCAACCGCCTTTTATTTCTTCGACCCGAAAGCCACCGTCACCATCGTGGTGCTCTACTTCCTGCTGAACATCCTGCACCAGATCCCGTCTCCGCTGCACTGGTCGCTGATGGCCGACGTGGACGACTACGGTGAGTGGAAAACCGGTAAGCGTATTACCGGGATCAGCTTCTCCGGCAATATCTTCTTCCTCAAGCTGGGGCTGGCGATTGCCGGGGCGATGGTCGGCTTCCTGCTCTCCTGGTACGGTTATGACGCAGGCGCAAAAGCGCAAAGCGCGGACGCCATTAACGGGATCGTGCTGCTGTTTACCGTTATTCCCGGCGTTGGATACTTAATTACCGCTGGCGTGGTACGGCTGCTGAAGGTTGATCGCGAAACCATGAAGCAGATCCAGTTCGATCTCGAGAAGCGTCGCGCTAACTACCGCGAGCTGAATGATTTACAGGAACTCAAAGCCGCTGAGACAAAATAAGGAAAGCCGAATGCAAACCTGGCCAAACCCGTTTATCGAACAACGCGCCGATCCGTACATTTTACGCCATGAGGGGCAGTACTATTTTATCGCCTCCGTGCCGCAGTACGACAGGCTGGCGATCCGCCGCGCAGAGTCGCTGGAAGGTTTACGTAATGCTGAAGAAGTGGTGGTCTGGCGCAAACCCGACACCGGCCCGATGAGCCAGCTGATCTGGGCGCCGGAGCTGCACCACATCGACGGCAAGTGGTACATCTATTTTGCCGCGACGCACACCCAGACGCTCGACGTGCTCGGGATGTTCCAGCACCGTATGTTCGCTATTGAATGTGCTGAAGGCGATCCGCTCACCGGCGCGTGGGTGGAAAAAGGGCAGATCAAAACGCCTTTCGATACCTTCGCCCTGGACGCCACTACCTTTGTTCATCAGGGGAAACGCTGGTATCTGTGGGCGCAAAAATCGCCGGATATCACCGGCAACTCCAATCTTTATCTGTGCGAAATGGAGAACCCCTGGACGCTGAAAGGCGAGCCGGTGATGCTCAGCAAGCCGGAGTATGACTGGGAGTGTCGCGGTTTTTGGGTCAACGAAGGCCCGGCGGTACTGATTCACGGCGATAAGCTATTTATCAGCTATTCCGCCAGCGCCACCGACGAGAACTACTGCATGGGGCTACTGTGGATAGACCTGAATGCCGATCCGCAAAACCCGGCAAACTGGCACAAATCCCCGCGCCCGGTCTTCGTCACCAGTTACGAAAACCGCCAGTACGGTCCGGGACACAACAGCTTTACGCAAACGCCGGAAGGGGAAGATGTGCTGGTGTATCACGCGCGTAATTACACCGAAATTGAGGGCGACCCGCTGTACGATCCGAACCGCCATACCCGCCTGAAGCTTGTCCGCTGGAATAAAAACGGGATGCCTGATTTCGGCATCCCGCCCGCGGATACGCTGTAGTCTTTGCGGCGCGCTGTCTTACACCAGCGTGCCGTAAATCGTCAGCAGTGCCACGATCACCACCACCACAAACGACGTTTTCTTCGCCATGGAGACAGCGGCTTTCGGCGTTACAATCTTGTCCGTATGCGGCTCACGCGCCAGCGAGAACTGCGCCAGACGCGTTAGCACCTGGTACTGCGACGTATGGCGATCGGCAAGAGATGCGAACCAAGCGGGCAGTGCTTTTTCACCGTGACCAATTAACGCGTACACCACGCCCACCAGACGCACCGGAAGCCAGTCGAGCACGTGCAGGATGGCATCAATGCCGGACTGGAGGCGTTCGTGCGGCGTCAGATAACGGGCAAGCCAGGTCTGCCAGGCGCGCAGGAACGCATATCCCATCAGCAGTACCGGCCCCCACGGGCCGCCCACCACGAACCAGAACAGCGGCGCAAGATAGTAGCGGAAGTTAATCCACAGCAGCGCGTTTTGCAGCTCGCGCAGAAACTCGCGCTCGTCGCAGTCCGGCGGCACGCCGTGGATCATGGTCAGTTCGCTCGCCATGGCACCGCGCGCATGGGCATCGTCACGGGAGGCGGCTTTTAGGTAGGCGTGATAGTGTAAACGCACCTTGCCCGCCCCAATGCACAGCACGCCGAGCAGGATCCACACCACCAGCAGCGGCACGTTGAAAAACAGCCCGTACAGCGAGCGCAGGAGCAGGAACGTAATGACCATCACCCCTGCCATCATCAGCAGCGTACGCAGCATAGAAAAGTGCTTAATCCGGCGGAAAAACACCTCCAGCCGGTGATCCAGATGCCAGTGTTCGCCGAGCTTGAACAGGCGTTCAGCGATGATAACCAGCAGCATGGTAAACAACGTCATGGTATCTCCTTATTCTGACGACGCGGCGAGCATGGCGCGAAACCGGGGCCAGTCAAAGGCCGGACCGGGATCGGTTTTTCTCTCCGGGGCGATATCACTGTGTCCCGTGATATTTTCGGCGATAGCCGGGTAGAGTCCAATAAGCGTGCGGGTCACAGCCGCAAGCTGTTGATACTGTGCATCGGTGTAGGGCGTCGTATCCGTGCCTTCCAGTTCAATCCCGATAGAAAAATCGTTGCACCGTTCGCGCCCGTGATACATCGACACGCCAGCATGCCAGGCGCGCTTATCAAAGGGAACATACTGGACCACTTCACCATCACGACGAATCAGGCAGTGAGCCGATACGCGCAGATGTGCAATTTCAGCAAAGAAGGGATGAGCATCGGGATCAATCGTTCCCGTGAATAACGCATCGATCCACGGGCCGCCAAATTCACCCGGCGGGAGACTAATATTATGAACCACCAGCAGTGTGGGCTTTTCATCCTCCGGGCGGCAATCGTGGTGCGGCGAAGGCACGTGCCGCGCATCCACCAGCCATCCGTTTTCTAACAACATGCTGGAACTCCTTCTGTATGGTGCAATGACTCGGTTCAGAGTAGCATGTTTCAATATTATGATTCGTTACCAATTTGGAGTTTTATCATGCCGCCTCGCCGCTACAACCCCGACCACCGACGTGAAGCGCTTCTGGAACGTATTAGTATGGATATTCCGTCAAGCGTCTCCCATGCTTTGAAAGAAGATCTGGGCGGTGACGTTAACGCTGATAAGGATATTACCGCACAATTATTGCCAAAAGAGACACGCTCGCACGCGGTCATTATCACCCGTGAAGACGGCGTCTTTTGCGGCAAGCGTTGGGTTGAAGAGGTCTTTACCCAGCTGGCGGGCGATGACGTGCAGGTGACATGGCATGTTGAAGACGGCGATGCAGTCACGGCCAACCAGCCGCTGTTCGAACTGGACGGACCTTCCCGCGTCTTGCTGACCGGCGAACGTACCGCGCTCAATTTTGTACAAACGCTCTCAGGCGTGGCCAGTGAAGTGCGTCGCTACGTTGACCTGCTGGCCGGTACCCGAACCCAGCTGCTGGATACCCGCAAAACGCTGCCGGGCCTGCGCACCGCGCTGAAGTATGCCGTACTCTGCGGCGGCGGCGCAAACCATCGTCTGGGCTTATCCGACGCCTTCCTGATTAAAGAGAACCACATTATTGCCTCTGGCTCCGTGCGTCAGGCGGTTGAGAAAGCCTTCTGGCTGCACCCGGATGTGCCTGTTGAGGTGGAAGTCGAAAGCCTGGAAGAGCTGGAGCAGGCGATTAAGGCCGGGGCCGATATCATCATGCTCGATAACTTCGAAACAGAGCAGATGCGCGAGGCGGTAAAACTGACAAACGGCCGTGCCCAGCTTGAAGTGTCCGGGAACGTCACTTTCGAAACGATCCGTGAATTCGCCGAAACCGGCGTAGATTACATCTCCGTCGGCGCGCTGACCAAACACGTTCGCGCCCTCGACCTCTCAATGCGCTTCAAGTAACGCATTCTCCCCTCTCCACCAGAGAGGGGAATTTCAGCCCCGCTCGCAGATCCGCTGTTCTTCCCTGCAACACTGAATAAATTCTCTGAAGACCCCTTCCTGTTCCCTTTTTTGCCCCTCGTTTCTGCTCTTTCCCGCTGACAAAGTAGCGCTACTTTGCATAAGGAGCAGATATGGACAGACAACAAGGATTCACACTCATCGAGCTGATGGTGGTCATTGGCATCATTGCGATTCTCAGCGCCATCGGCGTTCCCGCCTATCAGAACTACCTGCGCAAGGCGGCGCTGACCGATATGCTGCAAACCTTTGTTCCCTACCGTACGGCTATTGAGCTTTGCGCGCTGGATCACGGTGGCGTGGAGAGCTGCGATGCCGGCAGCAACGGTATCCCTTCCCCCACCACGACACGCTACGTTTCAGGAATGAGCGTGGCGAAAGGGATCGTGACCTTAACAGGACAGGAGAGTCTTAACGGGCTGACGGTAACCATGACGCCACGGTGGAGCGACGGCAACGGTATGACGGGCTGGACGCGCGACTGCAGCATCAGTGCTGACAGCGCCCTGAAACAGGCCTGCGAAGACGTTTTCCGCTTCGACAACAACTGAGGAGCGGATAATGAATACCGAACAACTCGTGGCGCTTTGCCTGCGCCATCAGGCTCTGCTGCTCACCAGCGACAGTGACATGGTCAGCATCGCCGTCGTGGGCAGCCCCGCGGCTGAACTCATGGAGGCGCTGCGCTTCGCGACCCAGAAACGGATTGATATTGAGTGCTGGAGCGCTGAGCGCATGGAAAAACACCGGCAGCTAACGTCACAATCGCATCTGCCCGTTGTATCGCAAACACACTCAACGGTGGATATCCTCAACCACACGCTGCAGCAGGCAATCAACCAGCGCGCCTCCGACATTCATATCGAACCGATGGAGCACGCGTGCCAGATCCGTTTACGCATCGACGGGGTTCTTTGCCCCCAGCCTCCGCTTTCCGCCTCGCTGGCAAGCCTGTTCAGCGCACGTTTAAAAGTGCTGGGTAACCTGGACATTGCAGAACGCCGTTTACCCCAGGACGGCCAGTTTACGATTGAGCTGGCAAATGCGCCGGTCTCGTTTCGGATCGCGACGCTTCCCTGCAGCGGCGGCGAGAAAATTGTGCTGCGTCTGCTGCATCAGGTTCAGCAGGCCCTTGAGCCAAACGCGCTTGGCATGAGTGCTGAACAGCTGGCCTGTTTTAATGAGATCCTCCACCAGCCGCAGGGGCTGATTCTGGTCACCGGCCCTACCGGCAGCGGTAAAACCGTGACGCTGTACAGCGCGCTGCAGGCGCGTAACACCCCTGACGTCAACATCTGTAGCGTGGAGGATCCCATTGAGATCCCCCTTGCGGGATTAAACCAGACGCAGATTAATCCCCGGGCGGGTTTAACATTCCAGAGCGTGCTGCGGGCGCTGCTGCGTCAGGATCCAGACATCATTATGGTCGGCGAAATCCGTGACGGTGAAACGGCAGACATTGCCATTAATGCCGCCCAGACCGGGCATCTGGTGCTGTCAACGCTGCACACCAACTCGACGACGGAAACCCTGATTCGCCTGGAGCAGATGGGCGTCGCCCGCTGGATGATATCTTCCGCTCTGTCGATGGTAATTGCCCAGCGGCTGGTCCGGCGCTTATGCCCACATTGTCGTCGGGAAGCCAGCGAGCATGCTGAACTACCGCGCGCCGTATGGTCCAGACCACTTCCACGCTGGCAGCCCACCGGCTGCGATCGTTGCTATCACGGTTTTTATGGCCGCGTGGCCATTTTTGAAGTCCTCGCGATCGACAATGCTCTGCGGCAGGCCATTGCCAGCGGGGCGGGAACAGAAGTGATAGAGGCGAGCGCCCGGCAGGCGGGAATGATTTCTCTTTTTGAGCACGGCTGCATGGCCGTCGAACAAGGGCTGACCACGCTCGAAGAGCTGGTGCGCGTCCTGGGCATGCCGGATGGCTGCTAATCGGCTCTGGCGCTGGCGAGCGCTCACCCAGGAAGGAGAACCCCGAAGCGGAACGCTCTGGGCCACAGACCGCAATGCCGCCTACACCAGGCTGATGCGCAGCGACCTCCATCCTCTGACGCTAACCCGATGCGCTCAGCGACACCGCTGGCGGCCACATCACTGCTACGAGATGTTTCGCCAGCTCGCAACGCTTCTGCAGGCCGGGCTGAGATTGTCCCACAGCCTGCAGATGCTGGCAGAACAGCATCCGTTAAAACCGTGGCAGGCGCTGCTGCAAAGCATTGCCGATGAGCTCAGTGAGGGAGCCCCCTTTTCTGAGTCGCTAAAAAAGTGGCCAGCCGTTTTTAGCCCGCTGCATGTCTCGATGGTGAAAACCGGTGAGCTCACAGGGAAGCTGGAGGAGTGCTGTCGCCAGCTCGCGCAGCAGCAAAAAGCGCAGCAGCAGCTCAGTGCGAAAGTGAAAAAGGCGCTGCGCTACCCGGCGATCGTCCTGTCGCTGGCCGTACTCGTGGTGCTGGCGATGGTCACCCTGGTCTTGCCCGAGTTTGCCGCTATCTACAAAACGTTTAACACTCCGCTTCCAATGCTGACGCAAATGGTCATGGGGATGGCCGCATTTATGCAGTCATATGCCCTCACGTTGTTCGCCGCGTTATTAGCACCCTTAGCCGCCGCCTGGGCCCTGCGGCAGAACCCTCGCTGGCAGCGCATGCTGATGCACACGCCCGTGTTGGGCGCACTGGCAAAAGGTCAAAAACTGGGACACATCTTTACCGTGCTGTCGCTCACGCAGCAGGCCGGCATCCCGTTTTTACAGGGACTGGAGAGTGCGGAGGAGACCGTTGAAAGTCGCTACTGGCGGGGAATACTGCGCAGCGTTCGGGAAGACATTGAAAAAGGCCTCCCCGTCTGGTCATCCTTTCAGAAAGCGGCCATCTTCACCCCGCTGTGTATCCAGCTTTTACGCACCGGCGAAATGTCAGGCGCGCTGGACGTCATGCTGGCAAACCTTGCCCGGCATCACACGGAACAGACCTTTCAACGGGCAGATAATCTGGCGGCACTTCTCGAGCCAGTGCTTCTGATTGTGACAGGGGTCATTATCGGCACGCTGGTGGTGGCAATGTACCTGCCGATTTTCCATCTGGGGGATGCGATGAGCGCGGGCTAGTGCAGAACAGTGCTGGCGCACGGACATGCGCCAGCCGAAGCCATTACAGGCTATTGAATACGCGGTTTTCCTGTTCCTGAACGCGAATAAACGTTGTACGTTTCGTCAGCTCTTTCAGGCGGGATGCCCCAACGTAGGTGCAGGCCGAGCGCAGGCCGCCGAGGATATCGCGCGCGGTGTATTCAACCGGGCCGCGCAGAGGCAGCTTCACAGTTTTGCCTTCTGCCGCACGGTATTTTGCCACGCCACCGACGTGACGGGTCATCGCGGATTCAGAGCTCATGCCGTAGAACAGCATAAATTTCTCGCCGTTCTCTTCAACAACGGTACCACCGCTCTCTTCGTGGCCTGCCAGCATACCGCCGAGCATCACGAAGTCCGCGCCGCCGCCGAAGGCTTTCGCAACATCACCCGGCGTGGTACAACCGCCATCGCTGATGATCTGGCCGCCCAGACCGTGCGCCGCGTCGGCGCATTCAATGACTGCGGAAAGCTGCGGATAACCGACGCCGGTTTTGACGCGTGTCGTGCACACGGAGCCAGGGCCAATACCCACTTTCACGATATCTGCACCGGAGAGGATCAGCTCTTCACACATTTCACCGGTCACCACGTTGCCCGCGATGATGGTTTTCGTCGGCCAGGCCTCGCGCGCCTTGCTGACGAACTGCACAAAGTGCTCGGAGTAACCGTTCGCCACGTCAATACAGACGAAGTTGAGTGCCGGATTAGCATTCAGGATCTGTTTGGTCTTCTCGAAATCCGCATCGGAGGTACCGGTGGAGACCATCACATGTTTCACCACGTCAGCAGACGCGGACGCAACAAACGCGTTCCACTCTTCAGTGCTGTAATGTTTGTGAACGGCGGTGAGAATGTCGAACTGTGCCAGGGCAGTTGCCATCTCAAAGGTTCCCACAGTATCCATGTTGGCAGCGATGATCGGCACGCCAGACCAGGTCTGACCGGAATGCTTAAAGGTGAATTGACGTTCGAGTTCAACGTCTGAGCGACTTTTCAGTGTAGAGCGTTTAGGGCGGATAAGAACGTCTTTGAAACCTAACTTCAGATCTTCTTCGATACGCATGTGCGGATTCCTGGGGTTAGAGGCAAATATGTTAAAAGCACAACTCCAGTGACGTTATCATACGCACTAATACCTGCTCCGCAAGACTGCGAAATTCTCTTTTTTTACGCTACAATCCTATAAATTTACCTGGTAAAAAGCCGGTAAACGGGGCTAAACAGTTGCTGGCGCACCTTAGAGTTTTAATCAACTGATTTTAATAATGAATAATTCCCAGGATTTGATTTAATGGGGTATATCGTCGCATTAACCGGCGGCATCGGTAGTGGTAAAAGTACCGTTGCGGACGCTTTTTCTCGTTTGGGTATCACGATTATTGATGCCGATATCATTGCCCGCCAGGTGGTAGAGCCCAATACACCCGCGCTAAAGGCCATCGCAGAACATTTTGGTCAGACCATCATCAATACCGATGGCACACTGAATCGCCGTCAGCTTCGCGAATGCATTTTTTCCGATTCTGCGGAAAAAGTCTGGCTTAATGCCCTGCTCCACCCCATCATCCACCAGGAAACTCAGCGTCAGATAGCCGCAGCCCGCTCGCCCTATGTCTTGTGGGTGGTTCCGCTACTGGTTGAAAATCAGCTGCATATGAAAGCCGATCGGGTGCTGGTGATTGATGTCTCTCCCGAAACGCAAATTCAGCGAACCATGACGCGCGATCGCGTCTCGCGGGAGCATGCTGAACAAATTCTTGCCGCTCAGGCTACGCGCGCTCAGCGCCTTGCCGTGGCGGATGATGTCATTGATAATAACGGCGCACCAGATGCCATTGCATCGGATGTTGCCCGTCTGCACGCGCAGTATCTGACGTTCGCCGCGCAGGCCGTTGCACAGGAAAAACCATAATGTCGACACACATCCTTTTTGAGCATCCGCTCAACGAAAAAATGCGCACCTGGCTGCGTATCGAATTCCTTATTCAACAACTTTCACAACATCTGCCTGTTAACGATCATGCCACGGCGCTGCACTTCTTCCGCAACGTAGGCGATCTGCTGGATGTGATTGAACGCGGCGATGTTCGCACAGAATTACTCAAAGAGCTGGAGCGTCAGCAGCGTAAGTTGCAGGCATGGACAGAAGTTCCCGGCGTTGATCAGAGCCGTATCGACGCGCTCCGCCAGCAGTTGAAAAGCAATAGCACCATCCTGATGGCCGCGCCGCGCGTCGGGCAATTTTTGCGTGAAGACCGCCTGATTGGCCTGGTGCGCCAGCGCCTGAGCATCCCTGGTGGCTGCTGTAGCTTCGACCTGCCGACGCTGCATATGTGGCTACATATGCCACAGGCGCAGCGTGACGCGCAGGTGAACAGCTGGCTGGCAAGCCTGGAGCCAATGCACCAGACGCTGTCGCTGATCCTCGATCTGATCCGTAACTCTGCGCCGTTCCGCAAGCAAACCAGCCTGAATGGTTTCTTCCAGGATAACGGGGATGATGCCGATCTTCTGCGTCTCAATCTGTCTCTTGGCGAACAGCTTTACCCACAGATTTCCGGGCATAAGAGCCGCTTTGCGATTCGCTTTATGCCGCTGGACAGTGAAAATGGCACCGTGCCGGAACGTCTCGATTTTGAACTGGCCTGTTGTTAAGGAGTGCCGATGTCTGATGTCACCACCGTAAGCTGCCCAACCTGTGGCAAAACCGTTGTCTGGGGCGAAGTGAGTCCTTTCCGCCCATTCTGCTGCAAGCGCTGTCAGCTCATTGACCTGGGCGAATGGGCGGCGGAAGAGAAACGCATTCCAAGCGAAGGCGATCTCTCGGACAGCGATGACTGGAGTGAAACCCAGCAGTAATCTGTAAAGCCTGCTGGCGCTTCGCTCAGCAGGCCTACGGTTGTGCGACTAACCGCAGGATCACGGGCTCATTAGCTGGCGGGAATTTTTCGGCATCACTTGCCTGGAGTTCCACCCAGTTACCCGGCTGTCCCTCTTTTCCCCAGGGTTCACCTTCCCAGTTTTCCACCAGCCAGAACCACAGCGTGATGTGCCTGTCCGGAAACTGGTACTCAAGCTTATCAAACAGCGTTGCGCCAAGCGGAGTGATCCCCACCTCTTCCTGAAGCTCCCGAACCAGCGCCTCTTCCGGCGTTTCACCTGACTCGATTTTACCGCCCGGAAACTCCCACTTGTTCGCCATATGGGCGTCGGCAGCGCGCTGGGTGATGAAGATTTGGTTTTGCGGGTTGCGAATAATCCCGACGGCAATTTGCAGTATTTTCATATTGTCACTTCCATAAAAAAGGCGCAGATATCTGCGCCTTTTTGTTTTTTTATGTACTTAGCTCAGACGGCCGTGGCACGCCTTGTACTTTTTACCGGAACCACACGGGCACGGATCGTTACGACCCACTTTACGATCGCCGGTCTGCGCGGCGATCGCCGCTGCGGCTTCGCTGTCGTCGGTCTGATGACTCAGCTGTTGCATTTGTGCCAGACGCTCGGCTTCTTCACGACGCTGCTGCTCCATCGCTTCCACTTCTTCCGGCATACGCACCTGAACCTTGCTCAGGGTGCTGATCACTTCGTACTTCAGTGACTCCAGCATAGCGGCAAACATGGAGAAGGATTCACGCTTGTATTCCTGCTTCGGATCTTTCTGCGCATAGCCACGCAGGTGGATACCCTGACGCAGGTAGTCCATCGCCGCCAGGTGCTCTTTCCACAGGGAGTCCAGCGTCTGCAGCATCACGCCTTTTTCGAAGTGACGCATCATCTCAGCACCAACGACTTCTTCCTTACGCTTGTAGACGTCCAGCGCGGTTTCAAAGATACGTTCACGCAGGGTCTCTTCGTGCAGCTCAGGCTCTTTGTCCAGCCACTCTTTGATTGGCAGCTCAAGGTCAAAGTCATTTTTCAGACGTTCCTGCAGGCCTTCGATATCCCACATCTCTTCCAGAGACTGCGGTGGAATATGCGCGTCGATGGTGGCTTTAAACACATCTTCACGAATGCTGTTGATGGTTTCGCTCACGTCGGACACGTCCAGCAGTTCGTTACGCTGGGTGTAGATTGCACGACGCTGATCGTTAGCCACATCATCATATTCCAGCAGCTGCTTACGAATATCAAAGTTGCGGCTTTCCACTTTACGCTGCGCGTTAGCGATCGCTTTAGTCACCCACGGGTGCTCAATGGCTTCGCCAGGCTTCATCCCCAGCTTACGCATCATGCCGGACACGCGGTCGGAGGCAAAAATACGCATCAGCGCATCTTCCATAGACAGGTAGAAGCGGGATGAACCGGCATCACCCTGACGACCCGCACGGCCACGCAGCTGGTTATCGATACGACGGGATTCATGACGCTCTGTACCGATGATGTGCAGACCGCCGGAAGCCAGAACGGCGTCATGACGAACCTGCCAGTCGGCTTTGATCTGGGCAATCTGTTCTGGCGTTGGGTTTTCCAGCTCCGCCACTTCAGCCTGCCAGCTACCGCCCAGCATAATATCGGTACCACGACCCGCCATGTTGGTGGCGATGGTCACTGCAGCCGGATAACCCGCCTGCGCAACAATGTCCGCTTCTTTGGCGTGGAATTTGGCGTTAAGAACGTTGTGTTTGATGCCCGCTTTCGTCAGCTCGTGCGAAACCACTTCGGATTTCTCGATGGAGATGGTCCCCACCAGAACCGGCTGGCCATTGGCAGTACGGTCGCGAATATCTTCAATGATCGCCTGAATTTTTTCCGCTTCGGTCATGTACACCAGGTCCGGCATATCCTTACGGATCATCGGACGGTTGGTTGGAACAACCACGGTATCCAGCTTGTAGATAGAGCTGAATTCAAACGCTTCGGTATCAGCAGTACCCGTCATGCCCGCCAGCTTCTCGTACAGGCGGAAGTAGTTCTGGAAGGTGATAGACGCCAGCGTCTGGTTTTCATTCTGAATATCCACACCTTCTTTGGCTTCCACAGCCTGGTGCAGACCGTCAGACCAGCGACGTCCCTGCATTGTACGGCCGGTGTGTTCATCGACGATGATCACTTCGCCGTCTTTTACGATGTAATCGACGTCGCGAGTGAACAGCGCGTGGGCGCGCAGTGCAGCGGTCACGTGGTGCATCAGCATGATGTTGCTTGGGGAGTACAGGGACTCGCCCTCTTCCATGATGCCTTCAGCGACCAGCAGCTCTTCAATTTTCACCAGACCGCGTTCGGTCAGGTTCACCTGACGCGCTTTTTCATCTACGGAGAAGTGGCCTTCACCCTGGAAGGTATCCGAGTCCTCTTTCTCCTGACGCAGCAGGTGTGGAATGATTTTGTCGACTTTACGGTACATCTCGGAGCTGTCTTCAGCCGGGCCGGAGATGATCAGCGGGGTACGCGCTTCATCGATCAGGATGGAGTCCACCTCATCCACCAGCGCATAGTGCAGTTTACGCTGTACGCGCTCTTCCGGGCTGAACGCCATGTTGTCACGCAGGTAGTCGAAGCCGTATTCGTTGTTGGTGCCGTAGGTGATGTCCGCGTTATACGCTTCGCGCTTGGCTGGCGCTGGCAGGCCGGACATGTTGATGCCGACGGTCATACCGAGGAATTCGAACAGTGGGCGGTTGTTTTCGGCGTCACGCTGCGCCAGATAGTCGTTGACGGTAACGACGTGAACGCCTTTACCGGTCAGCGCGTTCAGGTAAGCAGGCAGCGTTGCGGTCAGGGTTTTACCTTCACCGGTACGCATTTCCGCGATGCAGCGCTCGTTAAGCACCATACCACCCAGCAGCTGAACGTCGAAGTGACGCATGCCGAATACGCGCTTACTTGCTTCACGCACGACAGCAAACGCTTCCGGGATCAGGCTTTCTAAGGTTTCGCCTTTTTCGAGACGCGCACGGAATTCCGCCGTTTTCGCTTTCAGCTCGTCATCAGAGAGCTTCTCCATCGCCGGTTCCATACCGTTGATGACGGTAACTGCTTTGCGCATACGGCGCAGGGTACGATCGTTACGACTACCAAAAACTTTAGTTAACAATTTGATTAGCATAATAAATTCTCAAACGCCCCAGAGTGGGCAGATAAATTAAGGTATTGAAAAAGTTAATTTAGCTGAGGCGTTGCGGCCCGGCGCGAATGCCGTGGGCCTGGCTAATCCAGGTTGAAACAGAGAATGAAACCGGTGAAACCAACGCACGTTGCGTCGTCTGGCGAACCATGACCGGCGGCTGGCTGTCCTGCGTGAGCAGCGCGTTGAGCGTGTCCAGCAGGGCAAGATGCTGAGCCTGCACCGGCAGCGTCTCTTCCGCAACAGGCATGGCCTGCGGCGCCATCGCGAAGGACAGATGGCGGATAACCGTGCGGATAGCGTGCTGGTGCCAGTAATCGACCGAGAAGTTTGGGCGGCGGTTGGCTTCAAGCCATGCGAGGTTAGTAAAGTTAACCCGCGTGTTGAGATCGTGTTTGGTGGTAGAGGTTTTTGCGGGCGTCGCCGCTTCGGCACTGTTGCAGAGCGCAGGCAAGCCGAAACTCGCCGCGACCATCCCTAATAAGAGATGCGGCCAGAAGTAACGTCTGCCAAATTGTCGCCAGCGCGTCAGTATTCCGCTCACCTGCTCCACCCAATAAGCCAGCCTTGCAGAGGCTGAGTTCAGTTATTCTTTTTAGCGCCCAGATAGTATCACTAAAGCCAATATACATCAGCAGGAATGAGGTGTCGCCGCGTGGAAAAACGGTCAAGAATGCAGCTAACGCACACATTTTCTGCGTAAGACAAACGAGAGATGACGCCGGGGCAAACGAAGAAGGGTAAAAATAAAAACGACTGGTCTTCCTGGTCGGAGAGAGTACCAGGTTAACCAGTCGATTTTTTTACGAAAAGGTTTGAACCGTTACGCCAGAACCATGCTTGGTGCTTTGAAAGCCAGCGGCAGTTCAGCTTCGTCTTCGAAGGTCACATATTCCCAGGCTTCCTGTTTTGCCAGGACCGCCTGCAACAATTTGTTGTTCAGCGCATGACCGGATTTGAACGCGGTAAATGCACCAATGATGTTGTGACCACACATGAACAGGTCGCCGATAGCATCCAGCATTTTGTGACGAACGAATTCATCTTCGAAACGCAGGCCGTCTTCGTTCAGTACGCGATAATCGTCAACAACGATGGCACAATCGAAGCTGCCGCCCAGGCACAGGCCGCGGGACTGCAGATATTCGATATCACGCATGAAGCCAAATGTACGGGCTCGGCTGATCTGGCGCATAAACGCATCGGCAGAGAAGTTCATCGCATAGCGTTGGGTGCTGGAGTCAATCGCCGGATGGTTAAAGTCGATGGTAAAGTCCAACGAGAAACCATTGTACGGTTTGAATTCAGCCCACTTGTCGCCATCTTCGACGCGAACGGTCTCTTTGATGCGTACAAATTTCTTCGCGCAGTTCAGTTCTTCGATGCCGGCATCCAGCAACAGATAGACGAACGGTGCAGCACTGCCATCCATAATCGGGATTTCTGGCGCATCGACTTCAACAATAATGTTGTCGATACCCAGACCCGCCAGGGCGGCGTTCAGGTGCTCTACGGTAGAAATCCGCACGTCATGCTCGTTCACCAGACAAGTACAGAGCATAGTATCACGCACAGATTTGGCATCGGCCGGAAAATCTACCGGTGGATTCAAGTCGGTGCGACGATAGATGACCCCGGTATTGGCCGGCGCAGGGCGTAACGTCAGCGTGACTTTCTTGCCGGTATGTAAACCGACACCAGTCGCCTGAACGATACGTTTAAGTGTCCTTTGTTTGATCATCGTATAATCTCGCCAAATTAACTATCCAACCGAGAGTGTATATCACTAACGGTGGGCCAGTTTAGCACAAAGAGCGCAAATCCCCTAATTCCAGCCAATTCTTAGTCAGCTTGCTTACGCAGGAACGCCGGGATATCCAGATAATCTGGCTCTTTCGCCGTTTGCGGCGTTGGGTCGTTCACCACTTTCGCGGCCGGTTTCTGCTCCTGAGTCAGAGGAGACATACCGTGCTGCTGGTAACGATCCATTACCGGTTGCTGAGTCTGCTTGTTGGTCACTAAGGTGATCTCAGGACGTTTGTCCATACCGATACCGGTCGCAACAACCGTCACACGCAGCTCGTCGTTCATTTCTGGGTCAAGGGAAGTACCGATTACCACGGTAGCGTTGTCAGAGGCGAACGCACGGATAGTGTTACCCACGGTTTCGAACTCATCCAGACGCAGGTCAAAGCCAGCGGTAATGTTGACCAGCACGCCGCGCGCGCCAGACAGATCGATATCTTCCAGCAGTGGAGAAGAGATAGCCATTTCAGCCGCTTCTTCTGCACGGTCTTCACCGCTCGCCACGCCAGAGCCCATCATCGCGTAGCCCATTTCGGACATCACGGTGCGAACGTCTGCAAAGTCAACGTTCATCAGGCCAGGACGGGTAATCAGTTCAGCGATACCCTGAACCGCGCCTTTCAGCACGTCGTTTGCTGCACCGAATGCGTCCAGCAGGGAGATACCGCGACCCAGAACTTTCAACAGCTTGTCGTTCGGGATGGTGATCAGCGAGTCCACATGCTTGGACAACTCGGTGATACCCTGCTCCGCGAAGGCCATACGCTTCTTGCCTTCAAAGTTGAAAGGCTTGGTCACGACAGCAACGGTCAGGATACCTAAATCTTTTGCCACTTCTGCCACAACAGGTGCTGCGCCGGTACCTGTACCGCCACCCATACCTGCTGCGATGAAGACCATGTCCGCACCTTCCAGTGCAGCGCGCAGGGCTTCACGATCTTCTTCAGCCGCATTGCGACCGACTTCCGGGTTAGCCCCTGCTCCCAGCCCTTTGGTGATACCACCGCCGATCTGGATAGTCTGGCCTACAGCCGTCTTACGCAGTGCCTGCGCATCGGTGTTAACTGCGAAGAATTCAACACCTTCAATGCGTTCACGCACCATATGCTCTACGGCGTTACCGCCGCCGCCACCGACGCCGATGACTTTAATCACCGCGTCGTTGGTCAGTTCCATAGGTTCAAACATAATTTCTCTCTCCGTTGTGCCTGTCGCCCGAGACCGCTAATTCTCTCCGGTCTCTTAAAAAAATTAAAACTCTTTTCGCAACCAGTTGTTCAGCCGTTTGACCCACGACCCCACTGAGACGCGTTTTTCCACTTCTGCTTCACCACTGAGATGAGATTCCTTCCCGTAGTGGAGCAGGCCCACAGCCGTTGAATAATACGGCTCCTGAGCATAATCCGTTAAACCGGTGATATTCAGCGGCGCACCAATGCGCACCTGCGTATGGAACACGCGCTGAGCACAGGCCGCAAGACCTTCAATTTGCGCTGCACCGCCGGTTAATACAATCCCCGCCGCAAGATGATGTTTAACGCCCTGCTGACGAAGCTGTTCCTGTAACTGTAAAATCTCTTCGTTGACCAGGTTGAGCAGCTCGGTATAGCGCGGCTCAATCACCTCTGCCAACGTCTGGCGCTGCAGGCTACGCGGTGGACGACCACCGACGCTCGGCACTTCAACGCTCTCATCTTTGCCAACGATAGACCCCAGCGCACAGCCGTGGCGCACTTTAATCGCTTCTGCATCGCTCGGCGGCGTACCAAAAGCGTAAGCAATATCGCTGGTCACAACGTTCCCGGCATAAGGGATCACTTTGGTGTGGCGCAACGCACCGCCGGTATACACGGCGATATCCATTGTACCACCACCAATATCGACCACACAGACACCCAGTTCACGTTCATCTTCGGTCAGCACGGAATAACTTGCCGCCAGACCCGCGAAAATAAGTTGGTCAACTTTCAGGCCACAACGTTCAACGGCTTTTACAATGTTCTTCGCCATATCGTTGTGACATGTGATCAGGTGCACTTTTGCCTGCATACGTACGCCAGAAAGGCCGACCGGGTTCTTGATCCCTTCCTGGTAGTCAATCGCATATTCCTGCGGGATGACATGCAGCACGCGATGTTCGTCGCGGACACGCACGGATTTCGCCGTGTGCACGACGTTTTCAACGTCTTCCTGCGTCACTTCTTCTTCGGAAATCGGCACCATACCAATTTCGTTCTGGCAGCTAATGTGCTTACCAGAAAGGGCCAGATAGACAGAAGAAATCTGGCAATCTGCCATCAATTCAGCCTGATCGATGGCGCGCTGAACGCATTTCACCACCGATTCAAGATCGTTAACCCCACCTTTATCCATACCACGGGACGGGCAACTGCCTACGCCAATGATATTGACCATACCGTCGGGCAGAACTTCCCCTACTAAAGCGGCAACCTTCGCGGTGCCAATCTCCAGTCCAACTACCAGTTTTCTGTCCGTCGCCTTGATCATTGTTGTTCTGCCTGTACCTGTGCCTGATTCTGTTGCTGATTAGGTTCCTCGACCGGAGCCGGTACCCAACCGACTGCTGCGCCTGAGTCATAGCGCAAATCAACGTAGCTTATCCGTTTGCCGTCAGTCTGTGCCTGCTGCTGTAAAACCGGGTAAAGTTCGACAAAACGCGCCAGACGCTTCATTGTGTCGCCGCGTCCCAGGTTGAGCTTAATGCCGTTCGTTAACGTCAGCTGCCAGGAACGGCGCGCCGTCATGGCTGCATCTTTTAACGTAAACCTGTCCTTCGCCAGCACCTGCCCCATTTCGCGAAAACCTTGTAACACTTCGTTTTCGCTGCCTTCAGGGCCATACAACATCGGTAAATTTTGCTTGTTGACACGATCGGCCGGGACGCTGAAGGAATTTCCGTCTACGTCAACCATGTGCTGATCATTCCAACGCGCAATGGGCACATATTCAACCAGATGAATCTTCAATTCATCAGGCCATTGCTTTCTTACGCTCGCCTGTTTTATCCATGGCAGACGTTCTATTTGGCTCTGGATAATATTGACGTCCTGCGTCATAAAGGTGCCAGGCGAGCCCAGCGCCAGTATTGACTGGCGAATATCGTCGTTTCGCGTGTAGTGACGCTCACCGGTGACCACCAGCTTAGAAAGCGGCAACCGCTGCGCATCTTCCATCCAGCCCAGGACCATCCAGCCGCTGATAAACACGGTGCACAGCACCCCGAGCAGGAAAATGATGCCTGCAAGACGCGTTCCATTACTGCGGCGTGAAGAGGTGTATTCATCCTCGTCATCGCGGTTGCGCGTGTTCAATGCAGCCTGAGACATATCAGCCCGCCTGGTCCAGAATGCGTACGACTAACTGCGAGAAACTCATCCCCGCCTGACGCGCGGCCATCGGCACAAGGCTGTGGCTGGTCATTCCCGGAGAGGTATTGGCTTCCAGCAGATAAAATTGTCCATCACTGTCCTGCATCACGTCGATGCGTCCCCAGCCGCGGCAACCCAGAACATGCCAGGCTTTAAGCACCAGGGACTGTAAATCTGCTTCACGCCCAGCTTCAAGACCACAAGGGCAGAAATATTGCGTCTCATCAGAGAGATACTTCGCCTCATAATCATAGAAGGTTCCGGCCGGTTGGATACGAATTGACGGTAAAATTTCTTCGCCAAGCATCGCGACGGTAAATTCCGGCCCGCTGAGCCATTTTTCAATCAGAACTTCTTCATCATGTTGAAATGCCAGTGCTAAAGCGGACGAAAGATCTTCAGCTTTGTCGACTTTGGACATTCCCACGCTGGAGCCTTCCCGGCTGGGCTTTACAATAACCGGTAAGCCCAGTTCAGCAATGCGTGTATTAACGCTATCCGGCAGGCCCAATTCAAATTCGCGACGCGTCAGCGCAACCCATGGCGCAACGGGTAACCCCGCGCCCTGCCACAGAAGCTTGCTGCGCAGTTTATCCATAGAGATAGCGGAGGCCATCACGCCGCTGCCGGTGTACGGCATGCCGATCAAATCCAGAAGCCCCTGCAGGGTGCCGTCTTCACCGCCACGACCATGCAAAGCGATAAAGACTTTATCGAAGCCCATGGCTTTCAATTGCGTCACGTCGACCTCTTTTGGGTCGACCAGGTGCGCATTGACGCCACCTTCACGCAGGCCCGCCAGCACGGCCGCGCCGGAATTCAGGGAAACCTCGCGCTCGGCGGAGGTGCCGCCAGACAGGACAGCAATCTTATCAGCCATGATGCTCATCCTCCTGGGTTTGCGGCTTCAGTTTGATTTCAGCTAAGGTACGGGCGATTTTGCCGATATTTCCCGCACCCTGAATCAGAATCAGATCGTTACCTGTCAGGACCGGAGCCAGAATTTCCGCCACCTGTGCAGGGTCAGAAACCAGAATAGGGTCAACTTTACCGCGCCCACGGATGGTACGGCACAGAGAACGGCTGTCGGCCCCTGGAATCGGCGTCTCGCCTGCGGCGTACACATCCAGCATTAACAGGGTGTCTACCTGTGACAGGACGCTGGCGAAATCGTCATACAGATCGCGCGTACGCGTGAAGCGGTGCGGCTGGAAGACCATCACCAGATTTTTGTCAGGCCAGCCTGCACGTGCGGCTTTAATGGTGGCGTCAACTTCGGTCGGATGGTGGCCGTAGTCGTCCACCAGCATCGCTGTGCCGGCTTTGCCGTTCACGGCGTCCAGCGGGAATTCACCGAGGAAGTCGAAACGACGGCCGGTGCCCTGGAAGCTTTCCAGCGCGCGCAGAATCGCATCATCGTCAATGCCTTCTTCCGTCGCAACGGCCACTGCCGCTGCGGCATTGAGGGCGTTATGGCGACCTGGCGCATTCAGCGTGACGTGCAGCAGCTCTTTGTCCTGACGCGCCAGCGTGAAGTGTCCCTGCGCGCCAATCTGTTTGTACTCTTCCACGCGGACGTCAGCGTCTTCGCTGAAGCCGTAAGTGGTGATTTGACGACCCACGCGCGGCAGCAGCTCGCGGATAACCGGATCGTCTACGCACATCACCGCGCGTCCATAGAACGGCAGGTTGTGCAGGAAGTTGATGAAGGTCTGCTTTAAGTTCTCGAAGTCGCCCTGGTAGGTATCCATATGGTCAGCTTCGATGTTAGTGACAATCGCCACCATCGGCTGCAGGTGCAGGAACGACGCGTCGCTCTCATCCGCTTCAGCAATCAGATAACGGCTGTGGCCCAGACGAGCATGTACGCCTGCGGCTTTGACCAGACCGCCGTTGACGAACGTCGGGTCGAGACCCGCTTCCGCATAAATACTGGAGACCATCGCCGTGGTCGTGGTTTTACCGTGGGTCCCGGCAATGGCGATGCCGTGACGGAAACGCATCAGTTCCGCCAGCATTTCTGCACGGCGGATCACCGGAATGCGCGCTTCGTGCGCGGCAACGATTTCCGGGTTGTCAGAGGAGATGGCGCTCGAGACCACCACCACGCTCGCATCGCGCACGTTTTCCGGACGATGGTTGAAATAGATAGTCGCCCCAAGCGACGCCAGCTGCTGCGTAACAGGGTTTGGCGCCAGGTCAGACCCGCTGATCTGATAGCCTTCGTTAGCTAACACTTCGGCAATACCGCCCATGCCAGCACCACCGATGCCAACAAAGTGAATGTGCCGGACGCGACGCATCTCGGGCACGATTGAACGCAGTTTTGCCAGTTGTTGTGTATTCATTCTCTAAACGCCATCGACTACTTAAAATTCGTGCAGCGCAACACGCGCTGCGAGGGTTAAGCCTGGGCTGCCAGGCTCACTTCTTTTGCCACCCGTTCCGTCGCATCAGGGATAGCGGCCGCGCGCGCGCGTTGCGCCATCTCCAGCAGTGCGTCTCTGTTCCAGCCCGCCAGGGTGGTGGCGACCGCGTCGGCGGTAAATTGTGGCTGCTCAAATATCTTCGCGGCACCGGCTTTCTCAAGCGGGAGCGCATTCCAGTACTGCTGTCTGTCTTTGTGCTGGAACGGCACAAACAGGGCAGGCAGACCGGCGGCGGCGATCTCGCTCACCGTCAGCGCACCTGAACGACAGACCACGACATCGGCCCAGGCATACGCTGCCGCCATGTCGTCAATAAACTCTGTGACTTTATGCTGCGGCTGACCTTCGTCTGCGTAAGCCTGCTCAACGGTCTGCTGAGCGCCTTTTCCGCTCTGGTGCCAGATCGTCACGGCGTTCCCCAGCTTTGCGGCAACCTGCGGCATCGTCTGGTTTAAGATACGCGCGCCCTGAGAGCCGCCGACGACCAGTACACGAACCGGCCCTTCACGGCCCGTCAGGCGAGCATCCGGGAGCGGCAACGCCAGCACGTCCACACGCACCGGGTTACCCACCACGTCCGCTTTCGGGAACGCGCCGGGAAACGCCTGCATGACTTTGGTGGCGATTTTCGCCAGCCATTTGTTGGTCAGACCGGCAATACCGTTCTGCTCATGCAGCACGACGGGAATACCTAACGACCACGCCGCCAGCCCGCCAGGACCCGAGACATAGCCGCCCATGCCCAGCACCACATCGGGCTTAAAGCGCTTCATGATGGTGCGAGCCTGACGCCAGGCGTTAAAAATACGCACCGGTGCCAGCAGCATTGCCTTGAGGCCTTTGCCCCGAAGGCCGGAAATACGAATAAAGTCGATCTCAATACCGTGCTTCGGTACCAGATCGGCTTCCATGCGGTCTGCGGTTCCCAGCCAGCGTACCTGCCAGCCCTGATCCATTAAATGGTGCGCAACCGCCAGTCCCGGGAACACGTGTCCGCCGGTACCACCTGCCATCACCATTAACCGCTTCGGTTGATTCATCGTGAACCTCGTGTAAACGCCTGGGCTTTTTCCAGACGCGTCTCATAATCTATGCGTAACAAAAACATAATGGCTGTCGACATGATCAACAGACTCGAACCACCATAACTGATCAACGGCAACGTCAGACCTTTGGTCGGCAGCATACCCGCTGCGGCCCCGACGTTAACCAATGCCTGGAAGCTAAACCAGATACCAATTGAACAGGCTAAGAATCCTGAGAAGCGGTGATCGATCTCCAGCGCTTTCCGGCCGATAGACATGGCGCGGAAAGCGACGAAGAATACCATTAATAGCGCTAATACCACACCGATATAACCCAGTTCTTCCGCAATAATGGAGAAGATGAAGTCAGTGTGCGCTTCCGGTAAATACTCCAGTTTCTGTACCGAGTTACCCAGCCCCTGTCCCCAGACTTCACCCCGACCAAAGGCCATCAGCGACTGCGTCAGCTGGTAACCGCTGCCGAACGGATCTTCCCACGGGTTCCAGAACGAGGTCACACGGCGAATACGGTAAGGCTCGGCGAGGATCAGCAGCACAACCGCCGAAATCCCCATCCCGATGATAGCGATGAACTGCCACAGCTTCGCGCCCGCCAGGAACAGCATGGCCAGGGTGGTAACGAACAGCACGACAACGGTACCGAGGTCAGGCTGCGCCAGCAGTAATACCGCCAGCACCAGAATCACGCCCATCGGTTTTAAGAAGCCGCGCAGGTTGTTACGCACTTCGTCTACCTTACGCACCAGGTAGTTAGCCAGGTAGCAGAACAGGGAGAGCTTGGTAAATTCCGCAGGCTGAATACGCAGCGGGCCAAAGGCGATCCAGCGCGATGCCCCGTTAACAGAGCTCCCCACCACCAGTACGATCAGCAGCATAATAATCGAGGCGATCAGCATCGCCGTACTGTGCCGCTGCCAGAACTCCATCGGCAGACGCAAGGTCACCAGCGCCAGACAAAACGCCAGGATGATGTAAAGACCATCACGTTTGGCAAACAGGAAAGGATCATTCGCCAGACGCTGTCCGACAGGCATTGAGGCTGACGTCACCATAATAAAGCCAACCGCCGCCAGCCCCATCGTGAGCCAGAAGAGCGTGCGATCGTACATGACAAGGCTGTCGTTATCTTTTTGACGAGAGCCCATCACCCAGCCTTTGAGCGCCGCAAACACCCATGCCAGGATCCCAAATCCTGGCAGGCGCGGCATTTTCAGGCGAGGGAGAGATAAACGCATCAGCCTAACTCCTTCGCCAGTCGGGTAAAGACATCACCACGCTGTTCGAAATTCTTGAATTGATCGAGACTGGCACAGGCCGGAGAGAGCAGCACCATATCGCCAGGCTTCACGCGAGGAGCAATCAGGCGCATCGCCTGTTCCATGGTTTCGGTTTGCTCGGCAACGTCAGGACGCAGTTCAGCCAGCTCGCTGCCGTCACGGCCGAAGCAGTAAAGACGGACGTTATCACCGGAGAGATACGGCTTCAGGGAGGAAAAATCAGCGGATTTACCGTCGCCGCCCAGCAGCAAATGCAGCGTACCGTCAACGTGCAGGCCGTTCAGCGCGGCCTCCGTGCTTCCCACGTTGGTGGCTTTGGAGTCGTTGATCCAGCGTACGCCGTTGTGCTCCAGCGCCAGCTGGAAACGGTGTGCCAGGCCAGAAAACGTGGTTAACGCTTTCAGGCTGGAGGAGCGCGGCAGTCCTACCGCATCCGCCAGCGCCAGCGCCGCCAGGGCATTGGTGTAGTTGTGCTGACCTGTGAGCTTCATCTCTTTCACGTTCAACACTTTCTCACCCTTCACGCGCAGCCAGGTTTCGCCCAGCTGGCGGTTCAGGTGGTAATCCCCCATCGTGATACCGAAGCTGATACAGCGATCGTCTGCACCGCGTACGGGCATAGTCAGCGCGTCATCGCCGTTAACAACGCAGACTTTGGCATTTTCATAAACGCGCAGCTTGGCGGCACGGTACTGCTGCAGGCCAAATGGATACCGGTCCATATGATCTTCAGTCACGTTGAGGATCGTCGCAGCCGCAGCATGCAGGCTGGAGGTCGTTTCCAGCTGGAAGCTGGAAAGCTCGAGAACATACAGCTCGCAGCCTTTGTCCAGCAGCATCAGAGCGGGTAAGCCAATGTTACCGCCAACGCCGACGTTCTTGCCCGCCGCTTTCGCCATTTCACCCACCAGGGTGGTGACGGTGCTTTTACCGTTAGAACCGGTAATCGCGATAACGGGCGCCTGCGCTTCGCGGCAGAACAGCTCGATATCGCCGACAATCTCAACGCCCGCATCCGCGGCAGCGCTCAGCGAAGGATGCGCCAGCGCCATACCCGGGCTGGCGACAATCAGATCGGCTGCCAGCAGCCAGTCATCATTCAGACCACCAAGGTGGCGTTCAACCTGTTCAGGCAGTTTGTCCAGACCCGGCGGAGAGACACGCGTATCCATCACGCGTGGCGTCACGCCGCGTGCGAGGAAAAAGTCCACGCAGGAGAGCCCCGTGAGGCCCAACCCGATGATAACGACTTTTTTGCCCTGGTAATCTGCCATGATTAACGTACCTTCAGCGTTGCCAGGCCAATCAGCACCAGCATCAGCGAAATAATCCAGAAGCGCACAATCACGCGCGGCTCCGGCCAGCCTTTCAGTTCATAGTGGTGGTGGATCGGCGCCATACGGAAGATGCGCTGACCGCGCAGCTTGAAGGAACCGACCTGCAAAATCACCGACAGGGTTTCAACCACAAACACGCCGCCCATGATCACTAGCAGGAACTCCTGACGCAGCAGTACAGCGATAATGCCGAGCGCACCGCCCAAAGCCAGAGAGCCGACGTCACCCATAAAGACCTGCGCCGGATAGGTGTTGAACCACAGGAAGCCCAGCCCCGCGCCGACTATCGCCGTACAGACGATCACCAGCTCACCCGCGTGACGCAGATAAGGGATGTGCAGATAGTTCGCAAAGTTCATGTTACCGGTCGCCCACGCCACCAGCGCAAAACCGGCGGCCACAAAGACGGTTGGCATAATGGCCAGGCCATCCAGACCGTCGGTCAGGTTAACGGCGTTGCCGGTACCGACAATCACAAAGTAGGCCAGCAGGATGTAGAACAGCCCCAGCTGTGGCATCACGTCCTTAAAGAACGGCACGACCAGCTCGGTGGCTGGCGTATCTTTCCCGGCCAGATACAGCGCGAAGGCCACGCCCAGCGCGATGACCGACATCCAGAAATATTTCCAGCGTGCGATCAGGCCCTTAGTATCTTTACGAACGACTTTGCGGTAATCATCAACAAAACCGATGATCCCGTAACCCACCAGTACCGTCAGAACGCACCAGACGTACGGGTTGGAGGGATACGCCCACAGCAGCACGGAAACGACGATGGCGGTCAGGATCATGATCCCGCCCATGGTCGGCGTGCCGCGTTTGCTGAAGTGCGATTCCGGACCGTCGTTACGTACAACCTGGCCGAAAGAGAGTTTTTGCAGACGGGCAATCATGCGCGGGCCCATCCACAACGAGATGAACAGCGCAGTCAGCAGGCTGACGATGGCGCGAAACGTCAGATAGGAAAAGACGTTAAAGCCTGAATAATATTTGACCAAATGTTCGGCCAGCCAAACTAACATGTCCCGTTCTCCTGTAATGCGTGCACAACCTCTTCCATGGCGGCACTACGTGAACCTTTCACTAACACAGTCACAATTTGTTTTTCTGTAATTAACGCCTTAAGGCGCGCTATCAACGCGGTTTTGTCAGCAAAATGCTCGCCAACGCCGCTGGCATGGCTAATCGCCTGGCTCAGTTTTCCTGCGCTCAGCACGCAGTCCAGCCCCGCCGCTTTCGCCGCTTCACCGACCTGGGTATGGCAGGCTTCACTTTCGTCGCCCAGCTCTGCCATATCGCCAACCACCATGATGCGGTAGCCCGGCATTTCAGATAACACCTGCACCGCCGCCGTCATCGAGCCAACGTTCGCGTTGTAGGAGTCATCCAGCAGCAGCTTGTTTTCCGAAAGTTGAATCGGGAACAGGCGTCCCGGTACGGCTTTCAGGTTCGCCAGCCCGGTTTTAATCGCTTCATGCGACGCGCCCACCGCCGTCGACAGCGCCGCCGCCGCAAGCGCATTGGCGATGTTATGGCGACCCGGCAGTGGCAGCAGCACATCGACGCCACCTGTTGGGGTGGTGAGGGTGAACTCCGTGCCGTGCGACGTCACATGGATATTGGTCGCGGTAAAATCACTGTTGGCCGCATTCGGCGAGAAGCGCCAGGTTTTACGCGAACCAATGATGCTCTGCCAGTTCAGCCAGTCGTTGTTGTCGGCGTTCAGGATGGCGATACCGTCATCCGGCAGACCGGTGTAAATCTCACCTTTGGCTTTCGCTACGCCTTCCAGCGAGCCAAAGCCTTCCAGATGCGCAGCTGCGAGGTTATTCACCAGCGCGGCTTCCGGGCGGGTCAGGCTCACGGTCCAGGCGATTTCGCCCTGGTGGTTTGCCCCTAACTCGATCACCGCAAATTCATGTTCTTTGGTCAGGCGGAGTAATGTCATCGGCACGCCGATGTCATTATTGAGGTTGCCCGCGGTATAAAGCGTATTGCCGCACTGGCTAAGGATCGCCGCCGTCATCTCTTTCACCGACGTCTTTCCTGATGATCCTGTCAAGGCGACAACGCGCGTAGGGACCTGCTGGCGAACCCAGGCGGCCAGCTCACCGAACGCGAGACGCGTATCTTTCACCACAATTTGCGGCAGATCGATTTCAAGCTTGCGGCTGACCAGCAGCGCACCGGCGCCGTTCTCTTTGGCCTGTTCAGCAAAATCATGCGCGTCAAAACGCTCGCCTTTCAGCGCCACAAACAGACAGCCTGCGGTGATTTTGCGGGTGTCCGTCGTTACGGCATCAATCGTCAGGTCTTGCCCGTGCAGGTCGCCCTGCAGGATGGCAGCGGCCTGGCTTAAGGTGATGCTAATCATGCCACGACTCCCAGCAGACGAGCTGCCGTTACGCGGTCCGAGTAGTCCAGACGGCGGTTGCCAACGATCTGATAATCTTCATGGCCTTTACCCGCCAGCAGGACAACATCATTCTCGCGCGCCTGCATGATGGTGTTCGTCACGGCTTCCGCACGGCCTTCCACCACGCGAGCGCGGCCCGCGTCCAGCATGCCCGCCAGAATGTCATTGATGATGGCGCGCGGCTCTTCCGTACGCGGGTTGTCATCGGTGACTACCGGAAAATCTGCGAACTGCTCGGCAATAGCCCCCATCAGCGGGCGTTTGCCTTTATCGCGATCGCCACCGCAGCCAAACACGCACCAGAGCTTCCCTGTGCAGTGCAGGCGTGCCGCTTCCAGCGCTTTTTCCAGCGCATCCGGCGTGTGGGCATAATCAACCACAACGGTCGGCTTGCCCGGCGCGCTGAACACTTCCATGCGGCCGCAAACCGGCTGCAGACGCGCTGAGGTTTTCAGCAGGTCAGCCATCGGATAACCCAGCGCCAGCAGCGTCGCCAGCGCCAGCAGCAGGTTGCTGACGTTAAACGCGCCCATCAGGCGGCTTTCGATTTCGCCTTCACCCCAGGAAGAGGCAAAGCGGATTGTTGCCCCGCTGTCGTGATAATTCACCGCAACCGCCTTCAGCCAGCGGCCGTGGCAGTTCGGATTAATATGGTCTTCCATCGACACCGCAACCGCATCCGGCAGCTTCGCCAGCCAGCGGCGGCCCACTTCGTCGTCGGCGTTGATGATCGCTTGTCCGGAATGGTGAGTAGAGAACAGCAGCCATTTCGCGGCTTCGTAATGCTCCATATCACCATGATAATCAAGATGATCGCGGCTCAGATTGGTAAATACTGAAGCGGCAAATTTCAGCGCCGCGACGCGGTGCTGTACCAGACCGTGGGAAGAGACTTCCATTGCAGCAAAGGTTGCCCCTTGCCCTGCCAGACCGGCAAGCACATGCTGTACGTCTACCGCCGAGCCGGTGGTGTTTTCCGTCGGGCTCACTTTGCCGAGCAGGCCGTTACCCACGGTCCCCATCACCGCACCGGTTTCACCCAGCAGCTGGGCCCACTGCGCCATCAGCTGCGTGGTGGTGGTTTTACCGTTGGTACCCGTCACGCCAACCAGGCGCAGCTGGTCGGAAGGTTCGTGATAAAAACGCCCCGCCAGCGCGGAAAGACGCTCGTTTAACTGGCTGAGATAGATAACCGGCACCCCGTGCATTTCACGGATCTCACCGTCGGTTGCCTCATCTTTGGCCTCAGCAATAATGGCAGCCACACCTTGCGCAATCGCCTGCGGGATATAACGACGCCCGTCCGCCTGATGACCAACCACCGCCACAAAAAGATCGCCAGAAGCAGCCACGCGGCTGTCCAGTACCATCTCTCGCAGTGCTCGCTCCGGTGCATTTGGCACCCACGGAGCGAGAAGGTCGCGCAAATTACGATCTGCCACCTGTACCCTCGCCTTGATTAATTACAAATTCACTTTTTTCGCCCGTCGCCAGCGCATCCGGTTCAATGTTCATGGTGCGTAACACGCCGCCCATGATAGCCCCGAACACAGGCGCGGAGACGGCGCCGCCGTAGTATTTACCCGCCTGTGGATCGTTTATGACGACCACCAGCGCAAAACGCGGATTGCTTGCAGGCGCAACGCCTGCGGTATAGGCAATGTATTTGTTGATATAGCGGCCGTCCGGCCCTACTTTTTTCGCCGTACCGGTCTTGATGGCGATGCGATAACCTTTGATTGCCGCCTTCACGCCGCCGCCGCCGGGCAGCGCCACGCTTTCCATCATATGAACAACAGTACGGACGGTCGATTCCGGGAAGATACGCTCACCGGGAACCGGTGGATCAACTTTGGTAATCGACAGCGGACGATAAACGCCATAGCTGCCGATCGTTGCGTAGACTCGCGCTAACTGTAACGGTGTCACCATTAGCCCGTAGCCGAAAGAGAAGGTGGCCCTCTCTATGTCAGACCACCGTTGTTTTTGAGGATATAAGCCACTGCGTTCTCCGACCAACCCCAAATTGGTCGCCTTTCCAAGCCCAAAACGTGAGTAAGTCTCTACTAACGCTGAGGACGGCATCGCTAACGCCAGCTTTGAAACACCGACGTTACTCGACTTCTGTAACACCCCGGTCAGGGTCAATTCGCTGTAGCGCGCCACGTCTTTGATTTCGTGACCGTTAATTCGGTAAGGAATGGTATTCAGTACGGTGTTTTCATTGACGATACCGCGCTGAAGTGCAGTCATGACCACCATCGGCTTAACGGTCGAACCCGGTTCGAACACGTCGGTGATGGTACGGTTACGCATAACATCCTTCTGCGTACCGGTGAGATTGTTAGGGTTGTAGGACGGGCTGTTGGCCATCGCCAGCACTTCACCCGTGCTGACATCAACTAGCACGGCACTGCCCGATTCCGCTTTGTTAAAGGCCACGGCGTTGTTCAGCTCGCGGTAAACCAGCGCCTGTAAGCGCTCATCGATACTCAGCGCAAGGTTGTGTGCGGCCTGGCTGTCCGTTGAGGAAATATCCTCGATCACGCGACCGTAGCGGTCTTTACGCACAATGCGCTCGCCGGGCTGGCCGGTCAGCCATTTATCAAAGCTTTTTTCGACGCCCTCAATCCCCTGGCTATCGACGTTTGTAAAGCCAATGAGGTGAGCGGTCACTTCGCCGGAAGGATAATAACGACGGGATTCTTCACGCAGGTGGATCCCCGGCAGCTTCAACTTCTTGATGTAGTCCGCCATGTCAGGGTTCACCTGACGCGCCAGATAGATAAAACGCCCTCTCGGGTTCGTATTCACGCGTGAAGCTAACTGGTCCAGCGGCATCTTCAGCGCGTCCGCAAGGGCCTTCCAGCGGTTATCAAGCGTGATACCGCCAGCATCATGCAGCTCTTTCGGATCGGCCCAGATTGCCTTCACCGGCACGCTCACCGCCAGCGGACGACCCGAGCGGTCGGTGATCATCCCACGGGATGTCGACACTTCCTGGACGCGCAGAGAGCGCATATCGCCCTGGCGTACCAGCATGTCAGGAGCGACGATTTGTAGCCAGGCCACGCGTCCCAGCAGGAAACCCAGCGCCAGTAAAATGCAGCCGCAAAGCAACGCAAAACGCCAACTGATAAAGTTGGCCTGTTCTTCCTGACGTTTTGGTTTTAGCGTTTTTGCCGCTGCTTTCATGCGTCGCGTTTTCCCTTATTTTTGTACTACGATATTTTCCTGCGAAGGATCAACATGCTGCAGCTGCAGCTTTTCCGTTGCGATCCGTTCAACCCGGCTGTGATCGCCGAGCGCGTTTTCTTCAAGGATCAAATTTCGCCATTCAATATCCAGCGCATCGCGTTCCAGTACCATCTGCTCGCGTTGCGCAGTCAATAAACGTGTATGGTGGGCGGTGGTCACCACCGTAACTGCCGTGACAATGATGCAAATGAACAGACAGAGTGGCAGTTTCCCAAACCGCAAAAGATCGTCGCCGATCACGCCAGGCAAGGCATGGCGCTCGTTGCTTCCTAACGAATCCTTAACTTTGCTTAGGGTCTCTGTCACTCTGCCGATCATGCGTTCGTCCTCTCTGCAACACGCAGCACTGAACTACGGGCGCGTGGATTCTCTGCCACTTCTTCTTCGCCCGGCATCAACTTGCCTAATGCTCGCAACTGACGGCCACCCAGCTTCCTGAGTTGTTCTTCCGTCATCGGCAGCCCCGCTGGTACCTGTGGACCGCGGCTTTGTTCACGCATAAAGCGTTTCACAATACGGTCTTCCAGCGAATGGAAGCTGATGATGGATAACCGCCCACCCGGGGCCAGCACGTCGAGCGAGCTTTTTAGCGCCAGCTCTATTTCCTCCAGTTCACTGTTTACCCAGATGCGAACCGCCTGGAAGGTACGGGTCGCGGGATGTTTGTGCTTATCCTTCACCGGCGTCGCCGCCGCGATCACTTCGGCCAACTCTTTGGTGCGGGTCATTGGCTCAATGCGATTGCGCTCAACGATGGCGCGCGCAATACGTTTGCCAAAGCGCTCTTCGCCGAACGTTTTGATGACCCATGCAATATCGGCTTCGTCAGCGGTCTGTAACCACTCAGCGGCAGACTGACCGCGCGTCGGGTCCATCCGCATGTCCAGCGGACCATCTCGCATAAAGGAGAAACCACGTTCAGCATCATCAAGTTGAGGTGAAGAGACGCCAAGATCGAGAAGAATCCCGTCGATCTTGCCCGTCAGGCCGCGCTCAGCGACATATTCCGCGAGCGCAGAGAAAGGTCCATGCACGATGGAAAAGCGTGGGTCATTGATGGTCTGTGCAACGGCAATAGCCTGCGGATCGCGATCGATTGCCAGCAGACGTCCCTCCTCTCCAAGCTGGGAGAGAATCAAACGCGAGTGACCACCGCGACCAAACGTGCCATCAATGTAGATGCCATCCGGACGAATATTCAGGCCGTTAACGGCCTCGTCCAGTAACACCGTTTTGTGTTTATAATTTTCCATCATATTTATAGAGACAAGTCCTGCAGCCGTTCCGATAATGTCGCGGAATCAGACTGCTCAGCGTCGATATCTTCCTTGACCTGTTGATACCAGGTCGTTTCATCCCACAGTTCAAACTTGTTGAACTGCCCGACCAGCATCACTTCTTTGGTCAGACCGGCATGTTGCCGCAACACAGGGGCAATCAGTAATCGCCCTGCGTTATCCATCTGACATTCACTGGCATGTCCCAATAACAGCCGCTGCACGCGGCGTTCCTGCGGGTTCATGCTCGACAGTCGCGACAGCTTTTGCTCAATAATTTCCCATTCAGGCAAGGGGTAAAGCAGCAGGCAGGGGGAGTTAATGTCAATGGTGCAAACCATTTGACCCGCAGCGTTCTCAATCAGCTGGTCGCGGTATCGGGTTGGTACCGATAAACGCCCTTTGCTGTCGAGATTGACTAACGTAGCTCCACGGAACATGCCAGTCTCACCCCTCCTCACCACTTTAACCCACAAATTCCCACCTAAAGGAGTTTACGGAGCGAGGGAAAAGCTTGTCAAGCCAGGACTCTCCCTATAAGGACTCGAAAGCCCTCTATTTACAGAGATAAACAGTCCTGGTTAATAACTGCACAACTGGCGAGGCAAAATTAACGTTATGAATATTTGTAAGAAAAAAACCGAATATGCACACTAGCGTTAAAGCTCACTCAATATCATCGCAGATAAATATAAAGTGTCAGTTTGCGACGCGGGCAGCATTTTATGACAGATTCTCAGGGGATAACAGCGCCAGATTCACCCAGGCACACGGTAAGCGCGGCGGTTGCCACGTAAGCTGGCAGTGGAGGAGGAAAAACGTCTGAATATTCATCGACCGAAGAGGGTTTGTAACAAAATAATACAAAGAGTACTGTTTAAAATCACCCTGACGTTCTTTAAAAGGACAATTTAAAAGCCAGAATGAATTAAGAAAAATAGGTGATTATGATCCCCCAAGAATTATCCTAATTTCTCTCCGGGAATTATCTGCACGAATTATCGCAACAAAATGGGGCAGATTTCGCCGCCCCGGTCATTTCATTTTTGGCGGCTTAAAATTCCGCGATGGTAGAGATTACGTTTGATACGCGTCAGGCCCGGCTTCGGTTTGCGCGGCTCGTCCAGGCTTGCCAGCACAATCTCAAGCACGCGTTCAGCGACATCGCGGTGACGCTGTGCTACCGCCAGCACCGGGCACTGGAGGAAGTCGAGCAGCTCGTTATCCCCGAACGTGGCAATCGCCAGGTCGGAGGGCAGTTTACCTTCACGGCGTAAGGTCACATCCATAACGCCCTGCAAGAGCGCAAACGAGGTGGTGAACAGCGCCTGAGGCATCGGATGCGTTTCTAGCCATTTCTCGAACAGCTGCGCCGCGGCTTCACGCTCGTAGCTATTGGCATAGAGGTAGTGAACCTCGCGCGGATCGTCTTTCCAGGCGGTTCTGAACCCCTGCTCACGCAGGAAGCTCACGGAAAGCTCGGGCAGCGCGCCAAGATATAGCACCGTTTCTGCGGGGAATGTTCTCAGCTCTGCGGCCAGCATTTCTGCATCATCCTGATCCGCACCCACGACGCTGGTGAAATGCTCGCGATCGAGCGCGCGATCCAGCGCAACGATTGGGAACGGGTCGTTCGCCCAGCGCTGGTAGAACGGATGCTCTGGCGGCAAGGAGGTCGACACGATGATGGCATCCACCTGGCGCTGGAGAAGATGCTCAATGCAGCGCATCTCGTTGTCGGGCTGGTCTTCCGAGCAGGCAATCAGCAGTTGATAGCCGCGCTGGCGCGCCTGACGTTCAAGATAGTTGGCGATACGGGTATAGCTGGTGTTTTCCAGGTCAGGGATCACCAGACCAATAGAGCGGGTTCGCCCGGCACGCAGACCGGCTGCGACAGCATTCGGATGGTAGTTATGCTCACGAACCACCGCCATAACTTTTTCAACGGTCTTATCGCTGACACGGTACTGCTTTGCTTTACCGTTAATCACATAGCTGGCCGTTGTTCGTGACACGCCGGCTAGCCGGGCGATTTCATCCAGTTTCACAATTGCCCCTTAAAAAAAGTAAAGAGTCCATGGCCCTGTCAAGGTTATGGTTAAATCTTTTAACATCTAAACGCAGAAAAGCCTTCGCGGCAACCGCTTTTATCTGCGTTGTCGGCTGATTACGCAAAAAAAAGCCCGGCTTTGGTGACCGGGCAGAAAGAGGCGAACCTTTTTGACAACTAACGCATGATTTTCTCGCCGCGTGACAGACCCACTACACCCGATCTCGCCACCTCGACAATTTTTGCGACGTCCCGCACGGACGCCAGGAAAGCATCCAGCTTGTCGCTTGTTCCGACCAGCTGAACCGTATAAAGAGAAGGCGTGACGTCGATAATTTGTCCGCGGAAAATATCCGCATTGCGTTTGACTTCCTCACGCCCGTATCCACTGGCCTGGATTTTCACCAGCATGACCTCACGCTCAACGTAGGCCCCCTGCCCCAGCTCGCTCACGCGCAGTACGTCGACCAGCTTATGCAGCTGTTTCTCAATCTGCTCAAGCACTTTGGCATCGCCGACGGTTTGGATCGTCATGCGCGACAGCGTGGGGTCTTCCGTCGGGGCAACGGTCAGGCTTTCAATGTTATAGCCGCGCTGCGCAAAAAGGCCAATGACGCGCGACAGTGCGCCAGACTCGTTTTCCAGTAAAACAGATAATATCCGGCGCATATCAGGTTCTCTCCGTTTTGCTTAACCACATTTCATCCATACCACCACCACGAATATGCATCGGATAAACGTGCTCGGTTCCATCAACAATCACGTCCATAAAGACGAGGCGGTTGTTTTTAACGTGCTCAAGCGCTTGTGCGAGCTTCGTTTCCAGCTCGGCCGGATCGGTCACCCGCATGCCTACATGGCCGTAAGCTTCAGCAAGACGAACAAAGTCCGGCAGCGATTTCATGTAGGACTGAGAATGACGGCCAGAGTAGATCATATCCTGCCACTGCTTCACCATACCGAGATACCCGTTATTCAGGTTCAGCACCAGTACCGGCAGTTCATACTGCAGCGCGGTAGACAGCTCCTGAATGTTCATCTGAATACTGCCATCTCCGGTCACGCAGACGACGGTTTCATTCGGCAGCGCCAGCTTCACGCCCAGCGCGGCAGGCAAACCAAAGCCCATGGTTCCTAAACCACCGGAATTGATCCAGCGTCGCGGTTTATCAAACGGGTAATACAGGGCGGCGAACATCTGGTGCTGCCCCACGTCTGAGGTCACGTATGCCTCACCTTTCGTCAGTCGCCACACCGCTTCAATGACCGCCTGCGGCTTAATGCTTTCACTTTGCGTGTCATATTTCAGGCACTGGCGCGCGCGCCACTGTTCAATCTGCTGCCACCAGTCGCGGATCTCATCCAGCGGTTGGGTTGCACTCTCCTGGGCCAGCAGGTCCAGCATTTGCTCCAGAACCTGACGGGCATCGCCGACGATCGGCACATCAGCCGACACCGTTTTTGAAATTGACGTCGGATCGATATCAATGTGCAGCACGGTGGCGTTCGGGCAATACTTCGCCAGGTTGTTGGTGGTGCGATCGTCAAAGCGCACGCCGACAGCAAAGATGACATCGGAATGATGCATCGTCATGTTGGCTTCATAGGTACCGTGCATACCCAGCATCCCCAGCGCCTGACGATGGGTGGCAGGAAACGCCCCCAGCCCCATCAGTGACGATGCAACAGGCAGGTTAAGCTTTTCAATCAATTCACGAAGCTGAACTTCGCAGGCAGAGTTGATCGCCCCGCCACCGACATAGACCACCGGTTTTTTGGCTGCCAGCAGCGTTTGCAACGCTCGCTTGATCTGGCCTTTATGCCCCTGCGTTGTTGGGTTATAAGAGCGCATGCTGACTGATTCGGGCCAGACATAGGGCAGCTTGTTTGCCGGGTTCAGGATATCTTTAGGCAGATCGACCACCACCGGTCCGGGACGTCCGCTCGCCGCCAGCCAGAAGGCTTTTTTCAGTACGCCGGGAATGTCTTCTGTTTGCTTGACCAGGAAGCTGTGCTTCACAACGGGACGCGAAATCCCGACCATGTCGCACTCCTGAAACGCATCGTAGCCAATCAGTGAGGTTGCCACCTGCCCGGAGAGGATCACCAGCGGGATAGAGTCCATATAGGCCGTCGCAATGCCGGTAATGGCGTTTGTCGCGCCGGGGCCGGACGTGACTAACACCACGCCCACTTCACCCGTCGCACGCGCCAGGCCGTCAGCCATGTGCACTGCCGCCTGCTCGTGACGTACCAGGACATGGTCAATGCCCCCTACCGTATGCAGCGCATCATAAATATCGAGGACCGCGCCGCCAGGGTAGCCGAACACTTGCTTTACGCCCTGATCGATCAGCGACCGAACGACCATTTCCGCGCCAGACAACATCTCCATGCTTTGCCTCCAGGCATTTTGTTATAGACGGACTGCCGAATTCATTTCCGCACCGTCTTACGATTGGGATAAACCAATCTTATATATTGCAGAGTGTTCTTTACCTTAACCGCTCGTTATGAGGCAGGCAATTAGCAAACCCGGGGAGATAAACGGCGCGTAAAGCAGAAAAAGCAGCCGTTAACAGAAGATATGGTTAATTCCTCTGGGAATAGAGGATGGGGTGATAAATCATCGCTGAAAAGCGCGACAATGCAGGAAATCATCTATTTTTGCGTGCTGGAGAGTAGCCCGAAAAAAAGCGCCACAGAACAAAATAGCAATTATCTAAAAGAATTCAGGATAAATCACATAAACCAATGCGATTTACCCTGAGGCGTTTACCGGCGACAGATGCCAACCAGCAACTCTTCCATCCACTGATGTCCTTTATCCCGACCCGCAGCTTCATGCCAGGAAAGATAACAGGTACGGCTATTTAGCTTGAGCGGCAGAGGCAAAATTTGCAGATTTAAAGGGTCAGAAAACTCTTCTGCCAGCCAGCGCGGCGCAATCGCCACCAGTTGCGTCTGGGAGACCACATTTAATACGCTAACCATGGCCATGCCCTGATAAGCCACGCTCGCCTGTTTATCCGCAGTGTCATACCACGGCAGGCTAAAGGACGCATATCTGTCGAGTGCCACAACGGCGTGCTGCTCGTTATAAACATCGCTTTCTCGCAGCGGAGAATTCAGGCGCGGATGTTTTTTACTGGCGACCAGAACCATTTCATCTTTAAACAGCGGCACGCAGGAAAATTCTGGACGACGGAACTCTTCATATCCCAGAACGAATTCGATCTCCTGATAGCGTAACTGATGTTCCGTGTTTTGATTCAGAGATGATTTAAAAACCAGATTGATATTGGGTGCGATCTCTTCAACTTTATTATAAATAATCGACGTTAAATAATTATCTAAAGGGCTACAGACGCAAAGATGGAATACACGCTCGCTGCTTAAGGGTTCAAAGCCCGAGCCGGGCAGCTCGTTTTGTACCAGCTGCAACGCCTGGCGGATGGAGCCAAACAGCTGAAATGCGCGCGCCGTCGGCTGGATCCCTCTCCCGTAGCGAACAAATAACTCGTCGTTAAACATGATTTTAAGTCTGGCGACGGCATTACTCACGGCAGGTTGTGACATCCCCAACGTGTGGGCCGCGCGGGTGATATTCTGTTCCTGCATGACAGCATCAAACACCGTCAGAAGATTAAGATCCACCGTGCGTAACTGCGGTTTAATCCCATCAGTAGCTTGAGGTTGTTTAATATTATTTTCTGGCACTTCTGACTCCACTGTCACGCTACACTCCCTTTGCCATCGTAGGGTAATAATCTTGAGAAATATGATTTATCATGCAAATACGATCAGCGAAAGAGAATTATTTAAAATTCGGAATATATAAAGACTCAATATTAACGAAAATTAATGAGCGCAAATGATATGTTTGACTTTAGGGTTTGAATGAAACCATAAACCAAACAAATACACAATTGCCATCAGGTTAATGATGACTTAAGTATTATTAAACTGTTATTGCTTTCGGCCTACAGTTAGTTAACAACCTGTTATCTGCGCTCGCTTTTCAACGTTCTGGAATAGATTCACTGAATTTATAACTTAATGATATCTAAACCCTTTAAGCACAAAACATCCTCCCCAGGACATTTCACTCATTTTTAAACAATTATATTTATTTGTTTCTGCAACTCTTTTCTTAAGTCCAAAATTAGACAATTAGTCGGGTCGAGGAAGCTAAAACCAGCACAATTAGCTAAAGTGAATATCCTGTTGATTCCGTCTGTCGGGCCCGTTTTCATCGTCAGGGGTTGACATGAACGGCCGTATCCAGTACCACTAAAAGCATATTGAATTTAACGGAGCACGATTCATGACTCGCACCATTCGTTTCACCGGTCTACTACTACTAAACGCATTCACTGTGCGCGGTAGACTGGCGGGCGAAATTCAGCGTTGAATCGTCACCAGTAAGACTAAAAACCCGCGCCACTGCGCGGGTTTTTTTATGCTCGTAGCAAGGCGCCCTAAGACTGACAAGGACCTAACCCATGAGCCAGCAAGTCATTATTTTCGATACTACTTTACGTGACGGTGAACAAGCATTACAGGCAAGCCTGAGTGTAAAAGAGAAACTGCAGATCGCGCTGGCTCTCGAACGTATGGGTGTCGACGTGATGGAGGTCGGTTTCCCGGTCTCGTCTCCGGGTGATTTCGAATCCGTCCAGACTATCGCTCGCACCATTAAAAACAGCCGCGTGTGTGCCCTGGCGCGCTGCGTAGAGAAAGACATCGACGTTGCTGCCGAGTCATTGAAAGTCGCCGAAGCGTTCCGTATCCACACCTTTATTGCGACCTCGCCTATGCACATCGCAACCAAGCTGCGCAGCACGCTGGATGAGGTGATTGAGCGCGCGGTCTACATGGTTAAGCGCGCACGCAACTACACCGATGACGTTGAATTCTCCTGTGAAGATGCGGGCCGTACGCCAATCGAAGACCTGGCGCGCGTCGTGGAAGCCGCCATCAACGCGGGTGCGAAAACCATCAACATCCCGGACACCGTCGGCTACACCATGCCGTTTGAGTTCTCCAACATCATCACCGGTCTGTATGACCGCGTGCCGAATATTGATAAGGCAATTATCTCCGTCCACACCCACGATGATTTGGGTCTGGCCGTGGGTAACGCCATCGCCGCCGTCCACGCCGGGGCGCGCCAGGTAGAAGGCGCGATGAACGGTATCGGCGAACGCGCGGGCAACTGTTCGCTGGAAGAAGTGATCATGGCGATCAAAGTGCGCAAAGACATTATGAATGTGAATACGCGCATTAATCACAACGAAATCTGGCGCACCAGCCAGACCGTCAGCCAGATTTGCAACATGCCCATTCCGGCTAACAAAGCGATTGTCGGCACCGGTGCCTTCGCGCATTCGTCCGGTATTCACCAGGATGGCGTGCTGAAGAACCGCGAAAACTACGAAATCATGACCCCGGAATCCATCGGCCTGAATCAGGTGCAGTTGAACCTGACCTCCCGTTCCGGCCGTGCGGCGGTTAAGCACCGTATGGAAGAGATGGGCTATAAGGACAGCGATTACAACATGGATCAGCTGTACGACGCGTTCCTGAAACTGGCCGACAAAAAAGGTCAGGTGTTCGACTATGACCTGGAAGCGCTGGCCTTTATTAACAAGCAGCAGGAAGAGCCAGAGCACTTCCGTCTGGATTACTTCAACGTGCAGTCAGGCTCCAGCAACATCGCCACCGCCTCGGTCAAACTGGCCTGCGGTGATGAAATTAAAGCAGAGGCCGCGAACGGTAACGGCCCTGTCGATGCCATCTACCAGGCGATTAACCGCGTCACCGAGTACGACGTTGAGCTGGTGAAGTATGACCTGACGGCCAAGGGCCACGGCAAAGATGCACTGGGTCAGGTCGACATTGTTGTTACCCATAATGGACGCCGCTTCCACGGCGTGGGCCTGGCGACCGATATCGTTGAATCCTCCGCCAAAGCGATGGTGCACGTTCTGAACAACATCTGGCGCGCCGCCGAAGTCGAAAAAGAGTTGCAACGCAAAGCTCAGAATAAAGAGAACAACAAGGAAACCGTGTAATGTCGAAGAATTACCATATTGCTGTGTTACCGGGCGACGGTATTGGTCCGGAAGTGATGGCACAGGCGCTGAAAGTACTGGAAGCCGTTCGCGCGCGTTTTGCGATTAAAATCACCACCAGCCACTACGACGTGGGCGGTATTGCGATTGATAACCACGGTACGCCACTGCCGAAAGCGACCGTGGAAGGCTGTGAAAATGCCGATGCCGTGCTGTTTGGTTCCGTCGGTGGCCCGAAATGGGAACACCTGCCGCCAGCAGAGCAGCCAGAGCGCGGTGCGCTGTTGCCGCTGCGTAAACATTTCAAGCTGTTCAGTAACCTGCGTCCGGCGAAGCTGTATCAGGGTCTGGAAGAGTTCTGCCCGCTGCGCGCGGATATCGCCGCCAACGGTTTCGACATTCTGTGCGTGCGTGAACTGACCGGCGGGATCTATTTCGGTCAGCCAAAAGGGCGCGAAGGCAGCGGACAACACGAGAAAGCGTTCGACACCGAGGTGTATCACCGTTTCGAAATTGAACGTATCGCCCATATCGCGTTTGAGTCTGCGCGCAAGCGCCGCCATAAAGTGACCTCCATTGATAAAGCGAACGTGCTGCAGTCTTCCATTTTGTGGCGCGAGATCGTTAGTGAAGTCGCTAAGCAGTACCCTGACGTCGCGCTGTCGCACATGTACATCGACAACGCGACCATGCAGCTGATCAAAGATCCGTCGCAGTTTGACGTGCTGCTGTGCTCCAACCTGTTCGGCGACATCCTCTCGGACGAGTGCGCAATGATCACCGGCTCCATGGGGATGCTGCCATCCGCAAGCCTGAATGAAGAAGGCTTTGGCCTGTACGAGCCTGCGGGCGGCTCCGCGCCGGATATCGCAGGCAAAAATATTGCTAACCCGATTGCGCAGATCCTCTCCCTGGCCCTGCTGCTGCGCTACAGCCTGGATGCAGGCGATGCGGCAACCGCAATTGAGAACGCCATTAACCGGGCGTTAGAAGAAGGCGTCCGTACCGGCGATTTAGCACGCGGCACGGCGGCAGTCAGTACCGATGAAATGGGCGACATTATTGCCCGCTATGTCGCTGAAGGGGTGTAATCATGGCTAAGACGTTATATGAAAAGTTGTTTGATGCGCACGTTGTTTACGAGGCACCAAACGAAACCCCGCTGCTGTACATTGATCGTCATCTGGTACACGAAGTGACCTCTCCTCAGGCATTTGACGGCCTGCGCGCGCACAAGCGCCCGGTACGTCAGCCGGGTAAAACCTTCGCGACGATGGATCACAACGTTTCTACCCAGACCAAAGACATTAATGCCTCGGGTGAGATGGCGCGTATCCAGATGCAGGAGCTGATTAAGAACTGCAATGAATTTGGCGTTGAGCTGTACGATCTGAACCACCCGTATCAGGGTATCGTCCACGTGATGGGGCCTGAGCAAGGGATCACCCTGCCGGGCATGACCATCGTCTGCGGTGACTCCCATACCGCGACCCACGGCGCGTTTGGCGCGCTGGCATTCGGGATTGGCACTTCTGAAGTGGAACACGTGCTGGCAACGCAGACCCTGAAACAGGGCCGCGCCAAAACCATGAAGATTGAAGTGAAGGGTAAAGCCGCACCGGGTATTACCGCAAAAGACATCGTGCTGGCCATCATCGGTAAAACCGGCAGCGCGGGCGGCACCGGTCATGTTGTTGAATTCTGCGGTGAAGCCATCCAGGCGCTGAGCATGGAGGGGCGCATGACCCTGTGCAATATGGCCATTGAGATGGGCGCAAAAGCCGGTCTGGTCGCGCCGGACGAAACTACCTTCAACTATGTGAAAGGTCGTCTGCACGCGCCGAAAGGTCAGAATTTTGACGACGCGGTAACGTACTGGAAAACCCTGAAAACCGACGATGGGGCAACGTTTGATACCGTTGTCACGCTGCAGGCTGAAGAGATTGCGCCTCAGGTGACCTGGGGCACCAACCCGGGTCAGGTGATTTCCGTCAACGACGCCATTCCCGATCCGGCCTCCTTCGCCGATCCGGTCGAGCGCGCCAGTGCGGAAAAAGCGCTGGCCTATATGGGGCTGAAACCCGGCGTTCCGTTGACCGACGTAACCATTGATAAGGTCTTTATCGGTTCCTGCACCAACTCCCGTATCGAAGATTTGCGTGCCGCCGCCGAAATTGCCAAAGGCCGTAAAGTGGCACCAGGCGTGCAGGCGCTGGTGGTTCCAGGCTCCGGTCCGGTTAAGGCCCAGGCGGAAGCAGAAGGTCTGGATAAGATCTTCATTGAAGCAGGCTTCGAATGGCGTCTGCCTGGCTGCTCCATGTGTCTGGCCATGAACAACGATCGCCTGAATCCAGGTGAGCGCTGCGCCTCTACCAGCAACCGTAACTTTGAAGGCCGTCAGGGCCGCGGTGGGCGCACCCATCTGGTCAGCCCGGCAATGGCCGCCGCTGCGGCAGTCACCGGCCATTTCGCCGATATTCGCAGCCTGAAATAAGGAGACAATCATGGCAGAGAAATTTACCCAACATACGGGCCGTGTTGTCCCGCTGGACGCCGCTAACGTCGATACTGATGCTATTATTCCAAAACAGTTTCTGCAGAAGGTGACGCGTACCGGTTTCGGCGCGCATCTGTTTAACGACTGGCGTTTCCTGGACGATAAGGGCGAAGTGCCTAATCCGGAATTCGTTCTGAACTTCCCGGAATACAAAGGCGCTTCGATTTTGCTGGCGCGGGAAAACTTTGGCTGCGGCTCATCCCGTGAACATGCGCCGTGGGCGCTCACCGACTACGGGTTTAAAGCGGTTATTGCCCCAAGCTTCGCGGACATTTTTTACGGCAACAGCTTCAACAACCAGCTGCTGCCGGTGACGCTGAGCGATGAACAGGTCGATGAATTGTTCGCGCTGGTTAAGGCGAATCCGGGCATTTCGTTTGAAGTGGATCTGGAAGCCGAAGTGGTGAAAGCAGGGGATAAGGCCTACAGCTTCAGCATTGATGCCTTCCGCCGTCACTGCATGCTGAACGGTCTGGACAGCATTGGTTTAACTCTCCAGCACGAAGCGTCGATTGCCACTTACGAACAAAAACAACCTGCATTTATGAAATAATCCTCCGGCCTGCAGTGCACTCTGCAGGCCGCGTTTTATCCCGGCCCCCAATCTTCCTTATGTAAATACTTCGCAAACTCAGCCAATAATGACGTTATATTTAATGTCAATTTAATGTTCCCTGCTCAGAATAATCGCTCAATCAGCTGGTAGCGGAAATTATCATGGAAAAGAAAAATGGCAATGAGTCTCATCTCCGTTCTGAGAAAATACAAAAATGCACAATAGTGAGCGTGATAACAAATAGTTTACTCACCGGCTTTCAGATAGTTGCAGGAATATTCTCCGGCTCACAGGGATTAATTGCTGATGGGATTCATTCTCTTTCTGATTTATCCTCCGACTTTGTCGTTTTGATTGCGAATAAAAAGAGTCAGAAAGCCTCTGATATCGATCATCATTACGGTCATCTGCGTTTCGAAAACGGTGCAAAACTCATTATTGGCGCTATTCTGCTGCTGGTTGGCGTTGGGATGCTCTGGTCCGCAGGGAATAAACTGCTTCACCCCGAGACGCATCAGCTGGTGAAAGGGGCTGCTTTGTGGGTGGCGATACTGGCGCTGGTGGTGAAGGAAAGCCTGTTCAGATACATGTTTGCCACGGGAAAACGTATTCAGTCCTCGCTGCTGATAGCCAATGCCTGGCATGCCCGTTCTGACGCCGCCTCGTCAGTGGTTGTCGCCATCGGGATTGCCGGGAATTTAGTGGGTTTTCACGCGATGGACCTGATTGCAGCCCTGATTGTCGGGATATTTATCGCCCATATGGGCTACAAATTCTCTGCCGATGCCCTGCACGACCTGATGGACCGTTCGCTTGAGCCCGAGCTGGAGCACGACATCAAAACGTGTCTTCTCTCAACCGAGGGCGTCACCGGACTCCATGATTTAAAAACCCGCAAGATGGGCGATTTAGCCCTTGTCGATGTCCATCTGGAAGTTAACGGCGAACTAAGCGTAAAAGAAGGGCATCAGATTGCCGTCAATGCCAGAAACAACGTGATGAAAAAATTCAATGTGCTGAACGTGATGACGCATATTGATCCTACCCACTAATCGAAACGCATAAATACAGTATGACGCAAGCGATCGTTAAGGCTTCGTCCGTCACGGAATCCGCCTTACATTTGCATAAATTCCTGACGGTCTTTATTGAGACATATTTCTGGGCACACGGTTTCATGGGCCTCGTTCATATGTACCTGACGCTACGCGCGCAGCGTAAATATCAGTATTCAGAGTAAACGGTTCGCAGAGCCCGGCGTTTCCGGGCTCCGTTTCATTCATCCAATCACACGTCTTTTACGCGGCAGGTCAGCAGAAGCGTCACGACAGAGATCGCCGCAATCATCCAGTAGACAGACGCATGCCCGTAGCTTTGCGCCAGCGCCCCCTGAATCACGCCTGCCAGAATCACCCCGGTTGAAATACTGTTGGTAAAAAGCGTGGTCGCCGAGCCTGCGCGACCGGGCATGAGATCCTGAAACCAGAGCATGCCGATCCCGGCAACAATCCCGATAAACACGGCGTTAAACAGCTGCAGCGCCAGCAACGCTTCACGCGAATGGAAAAGGATCAGCCCCGCGTAGAACAGCACCCCGGCCGCCACGGCGACGATCATCATCCGACGCTTTCCAAAGCGCTTAACGTAGTAACCCGCCAGAATCATCGCCGGAATTTCCAGCCCGGCGGCGGTCCCCATTAAGATCCCCGCAAGCTTGTCCGGCAGGCCCAGATCGCTGCTGATCCACAGCGGCATATCGATGATGTACATGGTGTTGCAGGTCCACATCAGCGTGGAGGCAATAAACAGCATGCGGACGTTTTTGTCCTGCCAGCCGCTAACCTCGGTGACAGGTTTATCCGTCGTCTGTTCGACGCGCGCCACGGACGGCAGCGCGAAGGCAATCAATACCAGACTGATGACAAAAATCCCGGCGGCGATGGAGAACATGGCGGTAAAACCGTAGTTCAACGCCAGCATGAAGGCCAGCGGCGGGCCAATGACCCACGCCAGCGAGAGCTGGGCACGCATTACCGAGCTGAACATCACCACTTCCCGCGCCGAGTTATCCGCATATTCACGGGCCAGCGCGAACAGCTGCGGCATGGCGGTGTTCGCCAGCGACGCCAGCAGCACGCCGCAGGTAATGAGCGTCAGATAATGACGGTTGAAGGCAAAGAGCAGCGCGTTGCCCACGGCCATGGCGCAGCAAAAGAGGATCAGCCTGCGGCGATCGCCCTGGCTGTCCGATCGTTTCGCCAGCGCGAGGCTGACCAGGATCCCGGCAATGGCGTTGACGGTATAAAACAGGCCAACCCAAAACGGCTGTGCCCCCACCTCGCGGCTGAGAAACAGGCTCAGCGTCGGCGCCTGCAGCGCCCCCGCCACGCCCATCATAAAGGCCACCAGCATAAAAGCGGCATACACGCCGTTCAGGCGTCGCCCCATCGTCATCAACCAGAGCATGCGCAAGTCCTTGTGAAAGCGAATCGAAATTGGGTGAAAGAATAAACGAAAAAAGCCAGCAAAAACATTTTGCTGGCGGGTGATTAGCACCAATACTCAGTCACACATGATCGAGGCGAGTTAGCGGGAAGAGGTCGGTGTTGTAACGTCCCACTGCATCAATTCTTCTAACGTTTTCAGCCGTTGCTCTGCACACCGGCGGGCCAGCCAGGACGATCCCTTTGTCGCTGAAAAGTACTGCTGATAAAACTGACGTGCGGTAGACCTCTTCATAATTTACCTCCTCACTTCATCGAGGAGAATTATTGGCCTAATATAGGGATAAATAAATTGCTGGTTTTTTGTCAGGAGTTCCCCTTTTATGCCTTCCGGTCGTCTGCAACAACAGTTTATCCGCCTCTGGCAGTGCTGCGAGGGGCAATCGCAGGAGACCACGCTCAACGAGCTGGCTGACCTGCTTAGCTGTTCCCGCCGCCATATGCGCACGCTGCTCAACACCATGCAGCAACAGGGTTGGTTAAGCTGGGAAGCGGAGGCGGGACGCGGCAAGCGCTCGCGACTGACCTTTCTCTATACCGGGCTGGCGTTGCAGCAGCAGCGTGCGGAAGACCTGCTCGAGCAGGACCGCATCGATCAGTTGGTACAGCTGGTGGGCGACAAAGCCGCCGTGCGCCAGATGCTGGTTTCCCATCTCGGGCGCAGCTTTCGTCAGGGCCGACACATCCTGCGGGTGCTCTACTATCGCCCAATGAAAAATCTGTTGCCCGGCACGGCCTTACGCCGCTCTGAAACCCACATGGCCCGGCAAATCTTCAGCGGCCTGACGCGCATAAATGAGGAAAACGGGGAACTGGAAGCGGATATCGCGCACCACTGGCAGCAGGTTTCCCCGCTTCACTGGCGCTTCTTCTTACGCCCCGGCATCCACTTTCACCACGGCCGCGAGCTGGAAATGCACGACGTCATCGCCTCTCTGGAACGCGTCCGCAAGCTCCCGCTCTACTCGCATATCTCCCGCGTCCACTCCCCCACGGCCTGGACGCTGGATATCGAGCTGTCGCAGCAGGATAAGTGGCTTCCCTGGCTGCTGGGCTATGTGCCGTCGATGATTTTGCCCGGCGAGTGGGAATCGTTGAACAACTTTGCCAGCCAGCCGATTGGCACCGGGCCCTATTCCGTGTCCCGCAATAACAGCAACCAGCTGAAAATCCGCGCGTTCGACGACTACTTTGGCTATCGGGCGCTGATCGACGAAGTGAACGTGTGGGTATTACCGGATCTCAATGAAGAGCTGAGCGCCGGCCTAACGCTTGAAGGCCCCACCACGGGAGAAAAGGCCGTGGAAAGTCGCCTTGAAGAGGGATGTTACTATCTTCTCTTTGACCGCCGCACCCACCGTGGGGCAAACCAGGCCGTCCGCAAGTGGATCAGCCACGTTTTGTCCCCTTCCAATCTGATCTACCATGCGGAAGAGCAGTACCAGACATACTGGTTCCCGGCGTATGGCCTGCTTCCGCGCTGGCACCACGCCCGCCCGGTGCACTGCGACAAACCCGCAGGGCTGGAGTCCATCACCCTGACCTACTACCGCGAGCACGTGGAGCATCGTTTTATCGCCAGAATCATGACCCGACTGCTGGCAGCCGAGGAGGTCACGTTAGACGTCAGGGAAGTGGACTATGACGAATGGCATCAGGGGGAGATCGCCAGTGATATCTGGCTCAACAGCGCCAACTTTACCCTGCCGCTCGATTTTTCCCTTTTCTCGCATCTGTATGAAGTGCCTCTCATCCAGCACTGCATCGACCGTGACTGGCAGCAGGATGCAGCCCAGTGGCGTGCGGGAGAAATGAATCTTGCTGCGTGGTGCCAGCAGCTGCTGGCCGAGCAGGCGATCGTACCGTTGATCCACCACTGGCTGATGATCCAGGGCCAGCGCAGCATGCGCGGCCTGCGGATGAATACCCTGGGCTGGTTTGATTTTAAATCCGCCTGGTTTGCGCCGCCGGAGCCATAACGCTTTCGTAATATTCACCAAATCATTACAATAGCGCCGTTCTCAACGGGGTGCTGCATCACAGATGTGCGCTGAGATAATACCCGTCGAACCTGATCCGGATAACGCCGGCGAAGGGATTTGAGGCTGTCGCTCAAAATCCTTTGCCACTCAACTTTGAGGTGCAAAGTGTTAAAAAAAGTTCTCCCCCTGCTGGCGCTGTTTGCGCTGCCTGCTTTTGCGAAGCCCGTCCTGACGGTCTACACCTATGACTCCTTCTCTGCCGACTGGGGCCCTGGCCCGGTAGTCAAAAAAGCCTTTGAAGCTGACTGTAACTGCGAGCTGAAGTTCGTGGCGCTGGAAGATGGCGTGTCGCTGCTTAACCGTCTGCGTATGGAAGGGAAAAACAGCAAGGCCGACGTGGTGCTCGGGCTGGATAACAACCTGCTGGAAGCCGCCTCGCAAACCAAACTGTTTGCCAAAAGCGGCGTAGCAGCAGATGCCGTTAACGTGCCGGGCGGCTGGAAAAACGACACCTTTGTGCCGTTCGACTATGGCTACTTTGCTTTTGTTTACGACAAAAATAAGCTGACAAACCCGCCGAAGAGCCTGAAAGAGCTGGTCGAAAGTGACCAGAAGTGGCGCGTAATTTATGAAGATCCGCGTACCAGCACGCCAGGTCTGGGCCTGCTGCTGTGGATGCAAAAGGTCTATGGGGATAAAGCGCCGGAAGCGTGGCAGAAACTGGCCGCCAAAACCGTCACCGTGACCAAGGGCTGGAGCGAAGCCTATGGCCTGTTCCTGAAAGGCGAAAGCGATCTGGTGCTGAGCTACACCACTTCGCCGGCCTACCACATTATCGCCGAAAAGAAAGATAACTATGCTGCCGCTGATTTTGCTGAAGGGCACTATCTGCAGGTGGAAGTCGCCGCGCGTACCGCCGCCAGCAAACAGCCCGAGCTGGCCGAGAGGTTCCTGAAGTTCATGGTTTCACCGGCGTTCCAGAATGCGATTCCCGCAGGCAACTGGATGTATCCGGTCACTAACGTTGCCCTGCCCGCAGGTTTCGAGCAGTTGACCAAACCAACAGCCTCGCTGGAGTTTACGCCGCAGCAGGTCGCCGCGCAGCGTGCAGCATGGGTAAGTGAATGGCAACGCGCCGTCAGCCGTTGATTCCCGGCTGGTTACTTCCCGGGCTGCTCGCCGCCATAGTGATGGTAGTGGTCAGCCTGGGAGCTTTTCTTGCACTGTGGTTCAACGCGCCAGAGAGCGATCTGCTTGCCCTCTGGCACGACGGCTACCTCTGGCACGTTATCCGGTTCTCCTTCTGGCAGGCATCTCTCTCTGCCCTGCTGTCGACGATCCCGGCCATTTTTCTGGCGCGCGCACTGTATCGGCGGCGTTTTCCCGGCAGGCTGGCACTGCTGCGCCTGTGCGCCATGACGCTGATCCTGCCCGTGCTGGTAGCGGTATTTGGTATTCTGAGCGTTTACGGTCGCCAGGGCTGGCTGGCTTCGCTGTTCGGCCTGCTTGGTCTGGAATGGTCATTCTCGCCTTACGGACTGCAGGGCATTCTGCTGGCGCACGTCTTTTTCAATATGCCGATGGCAACGCGCCTCTTCCTGCAGGCGCTGGAAAACATTCCCGGGGAACAGCGTCAGGTTGCCGCCCAGCTCGGCATGCGCGGCGTGTCGTTCTTCCGCTTTGTCGAATGGCCGTGGCTGCGCCGCCAAATCCCGCCCGTCGCGGCGTTAATCTTCATGCTCTGCTTTGCCAGCTTTGCCACCGTGCTGTCACTCGGCGGCGGGCCGCAGGCCACCACCATTGAGCTGGCGATTTACCAGGCGCTAAGTTACGACTACGATCCCGGTCGCGCCGCGCTGCTGGCGATGGTGCAGATGGCGTGCTGCCTTGCGCTGGTGCTGCTGAGCCAGCGGCTGAGTAAAGCCATTCCCGCTGGCAGCAATCAAATAACCGGCTGGCGCGATCCGCAGGACAGCCTGCACAGCCGCGTCACCGATTTTATCCTGATTGCGCTGGCGCTCCTGCTTCTGCTGCCGCCGCTGATGGCCGTTATCGTTGACGGACTGAACCTCAATCTCATATCCGTCCTGCAACAGCCCGTCCTCTGGCAGGCCACCTGGACCTCGCTGCGTATCGCCCTGGCGGCTGGGTTACTCTGCGTCATGCTGACCATGATGCTGCTGTGGAGCAGCCGTGAACTCTATGCCCGGCAGGCCCAAAAGGCCGGACAGGCGCTGGAGCTGACGGGGATGCTCATTCTGGCGATGCCGGGCATCGTGCTGGCGACGGGCTTCTTTTTACTGTTCAACAGCACCATCGGCCTGCCGGAAAGGGCCGATGGCATCGTGATTTTCACCAACGCCCTGATGGCCATTCCTTACGCGCTCAAAGTGCTGGAAAATCCGATGCGCGACGTCAACAGCCGCTACGGTTTGCTGTGCCAGTCGCTGGGCATGCAGGGCTGGCAGCGGCTGAGGGTGGTCGAACTCCGCTCGCTGAAACGTCCGCTGGCGCAGGCGCTGGCGTTTGCCTGCGTGCTGTCGATTGGGGATTTTGGCGTGGTGGCTCTCTTTGGCAATGACGATTTCCGCACGCTGCCGTACTGGCTCTATCAGCAAATCGGCTCTTATCGCAGTCAGGACGGCGCGGTCACCGCGCTGTTACTGCTGCTGCTGTGCTTTGCCTTATTTACCGCTATCGACAAACTCCCGGGGCGTGATGTTAAAACTGACTGATGTAACCTGGCTTTACCAGCATCTGCCGATGCGCTTCACGCTCTCCGTGCGTCAGGGGGAGATGATCGCCGTACTTGGCCCAAGCGGCGCGGGAAAAAGCACGCTGCTTAATTTGATTGCGGGTTTTCTGCAGCCGGCAAGCGGCGCGATCGTCATTGAAAATCACGATCATACCCACACGCCGCCCGCAAAACGTCCGGTCTCAATGCTGTTTCAGGAAAACAACCTGTTTACCCACCTGACGGTGCGGCAAAACATCGCGCTGGGAATGCATCCGGGACTCAGGCTGAACGATGCCCAGCGCCAGAAGCTGGAGATCATTGCCGCACAGATGGGGATCGCTGAGTTCATCGACAGGCTGCCGGGCGAGCTTTCCGGCGGCCAGCGTCAGCGCGTGGCGCTGGCGCGTTGTCTGGTGCGCGAGCAGCCGATCCTGCTGCTGGATGAGCCGTTCTCGGCGCTCGATCCTGCTTTGCGCCAGGAGATGCTGGCGCTGGTGCAGGACGTCTGTCAGCGCCAGCAGCTGACGATGCTGATGGTTTCGCACAGTATTGAGGATGCCGCGCGGATTGCGCCGCGATCGGTGGTGATTGCCGAAGGGCGTATTTTGTGGGATGGAAGTACAGAAGAACTGCTGAGTGGTAGAGCGGGTGCGTCTTCGCTAATGGGCATTCGAGCGGTCTGATGCCCTCACCCTGACCCTCTCCCAAAGGGAGAGGAAAATAGTCCTTAACGGCTGACCACTTTTAATAAAATTTCGCCGTACACCGGCATCAGCGGGTGACGAATCAGCGCGACCAGGGCTACCACGGCCACACCCAGCGTCAGCGGGGCCAGCCAGAGCAAGCGAGTACGCGGGAGATAGCGCGTCAGGCGATCGACACTGGCTTTCGCGCTGCGCCACAGCCGCCAGCAGAGCCATGCCGCCAGCCACAGCAGCACCGCCGTGCCCAGCAGCAGCCATTTAAACTCGCCGCTTTGCATACCGTCAGGAATATCAATGGCAGCACCCGCGAGGATCCCCGGCAGGAAGTAGAACGGCGGCCAGAAGACGCAGCCGATAATGTTTGGCACCACGAATTTCGCGACGGGCAGATCCAACATTCCCGCCACCATCGGCACCAGCGGACGCGTTGGCCCGACAAAGCGGCCAACGAGGATAGTAAACATGCTGTGCTGGTGCAGCGCATGCTCGGTTTTATCCAGCAAGGCTTTGTTCTTTTTCATAAACGACCAGCGGTGCAGCGGCTTCTTAAAGCGCCAGCCCAGCCAGAAGGAGATCCAGTCGCCAAGCAGGCAGCCGATAATCCCGGCCAGCCACGCCTGCCAGAAATTAACCTCGCCGCTGCCAATCAGCGCCCCAAGCCCTGCCATCATCACGGTGCCGGGCAGGATCAACCCAACCAGCGCCAGCGATTCCAGAAACGCCACCAGCGCCACGGCGATGAGCGAGTACATAACGGACTGGGTAATAAAGTGTTCCAGCAATGCCTGCATAACTATTCCGGTCAGAAAACGAATCAGCGATTCTGCTTAGCGCCCCGCACCGCGTCAAGGCATCAATTGTCTGAATAGTTTACAAGATGCTCCTGAAGTTCACCTGAATGTTTACCGTTTATTCACATCCCGCGCGGAATTCACTCGGGCTGGCGCCGGTGCATTTTTTAAATACCCGGGAGAAATAGAGCTGATCCTCAAAGCCTACGTTACGCCCCACGGTGGCGATGGGCATCCGGGTGGTGCTGAGCAACAGTTTCGCCTGGCTGATGCGCTGATCCTCACGCCAGCTCAAAACGCTGACGCCCAGCTGCTGGCGGAACAGATGCGACAGCCGCGACGGCGACAGGCAGACGTGCTGGGCAACGCTGGCGATATCAAACTGGCTATCGGCCAGGTGGTCGCTGATGTACTGGCAGGCGTCGCGCACGCGGTTATCCAGCGGCGGGTTAAGCGACTCGTTGATCGCCTCCATCCGTCGCAGAAGCAGCTGTTCGAGCAGGTTAATCGCCAGCAGTTCAGCGTAACGACCCCCGGCCTGTCCCGCCTCAATAATCTGCGCAAAAAGCTCGCGAAACTGCGCCAGATGAACCTCATCCGGGCGATAAAAACCGGTGTGCGCAAAAATAGCCGGCCAGGAAAGCCACTCCTGCCAGTAGGCGCGCGGACGGAAGTAGACCCACTGGTGATACCACTCTTTGGCATCCGGATGACGGCCATAGTGGTGGATCTCCCCCGGCGGGAACAGCAGGATATCGCCGGGGCGGCAGACAAACTGCTGGTCACCGTTCTTGATGATCCCTTCCCCTCGCACGGTCAGGTTGAGGATATACCCTTTCATCCCGAGCGGTCGGTCGACGTAAAAGTCGAGATATCCCTCAGCCTCGATAGGGGTCAGTCCCGCCACAAGGTGCGCGTTAAACGAGTATCCCGGCAGCAGGGGATCGTTTTGCGTTTCGGCCATAGATTCAGTTCTCCCAAGGGTCCTGAAGGAAACCAATTGTCCATATCACTAAAAGCAGCTTAAAAATGGCCCGCGAAAAGATCCAAAAAGCATCACGCCGCTTTTACGTCCGCCATGTTTCAGCCTTTCCCCCTGATTTCTCCGCCAGAGCAGGCAGATAACCAGTAACAAAAGTGTCTATAAGTGCGGCAGAAATGTCCACATTGAATATTTGCACGGCGTCACACTTTCCGTTGTAACAGCAATTTAATCCATAAGATTAGCGGATCCTGCCTGACGACTTTTGTCCCCAGTCTCTAATGTTCTTCCATACCTGTTTTTTCGATGGAGCAACACCATGGCAATTGCGATTGGCCTCGATTTTGGCAGCGATTCAGTTCGCGCGCTGGCAGTGGACTGTACGTCCGGCCAGGAGATAGCAACCAGCGTTGAGTGGTACCCGCGCTGGCAAGAGGGGCGCTACTGCGATGCGCCGAACAACCAGTTCCGCCACCACCCGCGTGACTATATCGAGTCGATGGAAGCGGCGATTAAAACCGTCCTCGCTGAACTGACTGACGCCCAGCGGGCTGAGATTGTCGGCATTGGCGTCGACAGCACCGGCTCCACGCCTGCCCCTGTGGATGCCGAAGGCCGCGTGCTGGCGCTGCGCCCGGAGTTCGCCGACAACCCGAACGCCATGTTCGTGCTGTGGAAAGACCACACCGCCGTGGAAGCGGCCGAAGCCATCACCCGCCTGTGCCATCAGCCGGGCAAAACAGACTACTCGCGCTACATCGGCGGGATTTACTCCAGCGAATGGTTCTGGGCTAAGATCCTCCACGTCACCCGTGCCGACGCCGCCGTCGCACAGGCTGCGGCGTCATGGGTTGAACTGTGCGACTGGGTGCCTGCCCTGCTCTCCGGCACCACGCGCCCGCAGGATATCCGCCGCGGTCGCTGCAGCGCCGGGCATAAATCCCTGTGGCATGAAGGCTGGGGCGGACTGCCTCCGGCCGCGTTCTTCGATGAACTTGACCCAATTATCAACAAGAACCTGACATACCCGCTGTTTACCGACACCTTCACCGCCGATATTCCGGTCGGCACCCTCTGCGAAGAGTGGGCGACGCGTCTCGGCCTGCCGCAGAACGTGGCGATCTCCGGCGGCGCCTTTGACTGCCATATGGGCGCCGTGGGCGCGGGCGCGCAGCCAAACACGCTGGTCAAAGTCATCGGTACCTCCACCTGCGACATTCTGACGGCGGATAAAGCCACCGTCGGCGACCGCGCGGTGAAAGGCATCTGCGGCCAGGTGGACGGCAGCGTGGTGCCGGACTTTATCGGCCTCGAAGCCGGTCAGTCCGCGTTTGGCGATATCTACGCCTGGTTTGGCCGCGTCCTCGGCTGGCCGCTGGATCGGCTGGCGGCGGCGCATCCTGAACTGAAAACCCAGATCGCCGAGAGCAAAAAGCAGCTTCTGCCGCAGCTCACCGAAGCCTGGGCAAAAAATCCGTCTCTCGAACACCTGCCGGTGGTGCTGGACTGGTTTAACGGTCGCCGCACGCCGTTTGCCAACCAGCGTCTCAAAGGGGTGATTACCGACCTCAACCTGGCGACCGACGCGCCTGCGCTGTTCGGCGGTCTGATTGCCGCAACGGCCTTCGGTGCCCGCGCCATTATGGAGTGCTTCACCGAGCAGGGCATCAACGTGAACAACGTGATGGCGCTGGGCGGCATCGCCCGTAAAAACCCGGTGATCATGCAGGCCTGCTGCGACGTGCTGAACCGTCCGCTGCAGATTGTGGCCTCCGATCAGTGCTGCGCGCTGGGCGCGGCGATTTTTGCTGCCGTGGCCGCAGGCGTTCATGCGGATATCCCGACCGCGCAGCAGCATATGGCGAGCGCCGTTGAAAATACGCTCCAGCCGCGTGCCCAGCAGGCACAACGCTTTGAACAGCTTTATCAGCGCTACCAGCAATGGGCAAAAAGCGCCGAACTTCACTATCTCCCTGTCGCCGCCCCGGCCAAAAGCACCGCGGACACTACGGCAACCCTGACCCATTAAGGACACGATGATGACCATTTTTAATAACTATGAAGTGTGGTTTGTGATTGGCAGCCAGCATCTGTACGGACCGGAAGCGCTGCAGCAGGTGACGAAACACGCGGAGCACGTGGTTAACGCGCTGAACGCGGAAGCTAAACTGCCGTGCAAACTGGTGCTAAAACCGCTGGGCACCACGCCGGACGAAATTACCCACATCTGCCGCGACGCCAACTACGACGATAAATGCGCCGGTCTGGTGGTGTGGCTGCACACCTTCTCGCCCGCCAAAATGTGGATCAACGGCCTGTCTATCCTCAACAAACCGCTGCTGCAGTTCCATACCCAGTTCAACGCCTCCCTGCCGTGGGACAGCATCGACATGGACTTTATGAACCTGAACCAGACCGCGCACGGCGGCCGCGAGTTCGGCTTTATCGGCGCGCGTATGCGTCAGCAGCACGCGGTGGTCACCGGCCACTGGCAGGATGGCAAAGCGCAACAACGTATTGGCTCCTGGATGCGTCAGGCGGTCTCTAAGCAGGATACCCGCCACCTGAAAGTGGTGCGTTTCGGTGACAACATGCGTGAAGTGGCGGTCACCGACGGCGACAAAGTGGCCGCGCAGATCAAGTTCGGCTTCTCCGTGAATACCTGGGCCGTGGGCGACCTGGTGCAGGTGGTGAATGAAATCAGCGACGGCGACGTGAGCGCGCTGGTGGACGAGTACGAAAGCAGCTATCGCCTGACGCCTGCGGCACAAATCAACGGCGACAAGCGCCAGAACGTGCTGGACGCGGCGCGCATCGAGCTGGGCATGAAGCGCTTCCTGGAACAGGGCGGCTTCCACGCCTTTACCACCACCTTTGAAGACCTCCACGGACTGAAACAGCTGCCGGGCCTGGCGGTACAGCGTCTGATGCAGCAGGGCTATGGCTTTGCGGGCGAGGGCGACTGGAAAACTGCCGCTCTGCTTCGCATCATGAAGGTGATGTCGACCGGTCTGCAGGGCGGCACCTCCTTTATGGAGGACTACACCTACCACTTCGAAAACGGCAACGACCTGGTGCTCGGCTCCCACATGCTGGAAGTGTGCCCGACGATCGCCGTGGAAGAGAAACCGATCCTCGACGTGCAGTATCTCGGCATCGGCGGTAAAGCCGATCCGGCGCGATTGATCTTCAACACCCGCACCGGCCCGGCCATCAACGCCAGCCTGATCGACCTCGGCGATCGTTTCCGCCTGCTGGTGAACTGCGTCGATGCGGTTGAAACACCGCACTCCCTGCCGAAACTGCCGGTTGCCAACGCCCTGTGGAAAGCGCAGCCAGACCTGCCAACCGCCTCAGAGGCCTGGATCCTGGCCGGCGGCGCGCACCACACGGTGTTCAGCCACGCGCTGGATCTGAACGACATGCGTCAGTTCGCCGAGCTGCACGACATCGAACTGACCGTGATTGATAACGACACCCGCCTGCCCGCCTTCAAAGACGCGCTGCGCTGGAACGAAGTCTATTACGGTTCAAAACGCTAAGCCCTGAATGCCCGGTGGCGCCGCGTTTACCGGGCCTACGGTTCCGTAGGCCGGATAAGCGAAGCGCCATCCGGCAGGAGACAACTATGTTAGACGATCTCAAACGTCAGGTGCTCGAAGCCAACCTGGCGCTGCCGAAACATAATCTGGTGACCCTGACCTGGGGCAACGTCAGCGCCGTTGACCGGGAAAAAGGCGTGTTCGTGATTAAGCCTTCCGGCGTTGATTACACGGTGATGACCGCAGACGATATGGTCGTTGTCAGCCTCGAGACCGGCGAAGTGGTGGAAGGTAAGAAAAAACCGTCCTCCGATACGCCGACTCACCGTCTGCTGTACCGGTCATTCCCGACCATCGGCGGCATCGTGCATACCCATTCCCGCCATGCGACCATCTGGGCGCAGGCGGGCCAGTCCATCCCGGCGACCGGCACCACCCACGCGGACTACTTTTACGGCACCATTCCCTGCACGCGTCTGATGACCGATGCGGAGATCGGCGGTGAGTACGAGTGGGAAACGGGCAACGTGATTGTTGAAACCTTCGAAAAACAGGGGATCGACGCGGCGCAAATGCCCGGCGTGCTGGTGCACTCCCACGGCCCGTTTGCCTGGGGTAAAAACGCAGAAGACGCGGTGCATAATGCCATCGTGCTTGAAGAGGTCGCCTATATGGGGATCTTCTGTCGCCAGCTGGCGCCGCAGCTGCCGGATATGCAGCAAACCCTGCTGGATAAGCATTACCTGCGCAAGCATGGCGCGAAAGCGTATTACGGGCAGTAGCTCATCGCCCGGTGGCGCTGCGCCATCCGGCAAAACCAGCACTGTATAAAACCCCAGCAAACGCCCCTTAACCAGGCTATAATCAGGCCTGGTTTTGTTTTATGGGATAACGGCGTGGCGCAGGCGCAAGAAGGTTTTTTACTGACCCGACACTGGCGGGATACCCCTCAGGGCACCGAGGTCGCGTTCTGGCTGGCAACCGACAACGGCCCGCTGCACGTTACGCTGCCCCCGCAGGAATCCGTGGCCTTTATTCCTGAAGCCCACGTCGAGAAGGTGAAGCAGCTGCTGCGCGGCGAAAACGGCTGGCGCATCACCCCGCTTGAGCTGAAAGATTTCCACCGCCAGCCGGTTTACGGCCTCTACTGTCGCGCCCATCGCCAGCAGATGCGCTATGAAAAGCTGCTCCGCGAGGCGGGCGTGACGCTTTACGAAGCCGATATCCGACCACCGGAACGCTTTCTGATGGAGCGGTTCATCACCGCCCCCGTCTGGGTCGACGGCACCGCGCATAGCGGCAGCCTCGTTAACGCGCGCCTGAAGCCTAACCCACACTATCGCCCACCGCTGAAGTGGGTCTCCCTGGATATCGAAACCACCCGTCACGGCGAGCTGTACTGCATTGGCCTGGAAGGCTGCGGCGATCGGGTTGTCTATATGCTCGGGCCGCCGAATGGCGATGCGTCCGCGCTGGACTTCCGGCTTGAGTACGTCAGCAGCCGCCCGCAGCTGCTGGAGAAGCTTAACCAGTGGTTTGCCGACTACGATCCCGATGTTCTGATCGGCTGGAACGTGGTGCAGTTCGACCTGCGCGTGCTGCAAAAACACGCCGAGCGCTACCGCATCCCGCTGATGCTGGGGCGCGGAAACAGCGAGCTGGAATGGCGCGAACACGGTTTTAAGAACGGCGTTTTCTTTGCGCAGGCTAACGGTCGCCTGATTATCGACGGCATCGAGGCGCTAAAATCCGCCTTCTGGAACTTCTCTTCATTCTCCCTCGAAGCCGTCGCGCAGGAGCTGCTTGGCGAAGGCAAATCCATCGACAACCCCTGGGACAGGATGGACGAGATCGACCGGCGCTTTAACGAAGATAAACCCGCGCTCGCCACCTATAACCTGAAAGACTGCGAGCTGGTCACGCAGATATTCCACAAAACCGAGATCATGCCGTTCCTGCTGGAGCGCGCGACGGTGAACGGCCTTGCGGTCGACAGGCACGGTGGCTCGGTTGCCGCCTTTAGCCACCTCTATTTTCCGCGGATGCACCGGGCAGGATACGTCGCCCCCAACCTCGGAGACGTGCCGCCGCAGGCAAGCCCCGGCGGATACGTCATGGACTCCCGACCAGGATTGTATGACTCCGTTCTGGTCCTGGATTACAAAAGCCTGTACCCGTCGATTATCCGCACCTTCCTGATCGATCCCGTCGGGCTGGTTGAGGGCATGGCCCAGCCGGATGATGAGCACAGCACCGAAGGCTTCCTCGGCGCCCGCTTCTCGCGGGAAAAGCACTGTCTGCCTGAAATCGTGGGAAACATCTGGCACGGGCGCGACGAGGCCAAGCGCCACGGCAATAAGCCGTTATCACAGGCGCTGAAAATCATCATGAACGCCTTTTACGGCGTGCTGGGCACCAGCGCCTGCCGCTTCTTTGACCCGCGCCTCGCCTCCTCGATCACCATGCGCGGGCACGAGATCATGCGCCAGACCAAAGCGCTGATTGAGTCCCAGGGCTATGACGTCATCTACGGCGACACGGACTCCACCTTTGTGTGGCTTAAGGGCACGCATTCAGAAGAGGACGCCGCGCAAATCGGCAAAGCGCTGGTCGCCTTCGTGAACGACTGGTGGCAGGAACATTTGCAGAAAGAGCGGTTAACCAGCGCGCTTGAGCTGGAATTTGAAACCCATTTCGCCCGCTTTTTAATGCCCACCATTCGCGGTACCGATCAGGGCAGCAAGAAGCGCTACGCCGGGCTGATTCAGGAAGGCGACGCGCAGCGGATGGTGTTTAAAGGGCTGGAAACGGTGCGTACCGACTGGACGTCGCTGGCGCAGCAGTTCCAGCAGACGCTCTATCTTCGGGTGTTCCGCAATGAGCCGTATCAGGACTACGTGCGCGAGACGATAGCCAGCCTGATGGCGGGCGAACTTGACGCGCAGCTGGTGTACCGCAAGCGCTTGCGCCGCCCGCTGGCGGAGTACCAGCGCAACGTTCCTCCGCACGTACGCGCCGCGCGCCTGGCGGATGAAGAAAACGTCCGCCGTGGCCGCGCGCCGCAGTATCAAAACCGGGGTACCATCAAATACGTCTGGACCATAAGCGGCCCGGAACCCGTGGATTATCAGCATTCGCCTCTGGATTACGAACACTATCTGACGCGTCAGCTTCAGCCGGTTGCCGACGGAATTTTGCCCTTCATCGACGATGATTTTGCTACACTAGTGACAGGACAACTTGGCCTATTTTGACGCGTGACGAAATGGCTGCCATCCAGTACCATAGCGCCCTTTCCATTCCCGGACCCATTTTTCGATGACCGTCTTTTTTGACGGGGGTCGAACTATTGCCTGCAATTAAAGATTAGAGCCGAACAACTATGCCTTTTACACTTGGTCAACGCTGGATCAGCGATACAGAAAGCGAACTTGGATTAGGAACCGTCGTAGCAATCGATACGCGTATGGTTACCCTCCTCTTCCCGGCCACCGGTGAAAACCGTCTTTACGCTCGCAATGACTCCCCTGTAACCCGCGTGATGTTTAATCCGGGTGACACCGTGACCAGCCATGACGGCTGGCAGCTCAAGATTGAAGACGTAAAAGAAGAGAATGGACTGCTCGCCTACATCGGGACTCGCCTGGACACCGACGAGGCCAATGTCATCCTGCGTGAAGTGCTGCTCGACAGCAAGCTGGTGTTCAGTAAGCCGCAGGACCGCCTGTTTGCCGGGCAAATCGACCGTATGGATCGCTTCTCCCTGCGCTATCGCGCGCGCAAGTTCCAGAGTGAACAGTACCGCATGCCGTGGAGCGGCCTGCGCGGCCAGCGCACCAGCCTGATCCCTCACCAGCTGAACATCGCCCATGACGTGGGCCGTCGTCACGCGCCGCGCGTGCTGCTGGCAGATGAAGTGGGCCTGGGTAAAACCATCGAAGCGGGTATGATCCTGCATCAACAGCTGCTTTCCGGGGCTGCCGAACGCGTGCTGATTGTGGTGCCAGAAACCCTGCAGCACCAGTGGCTGGTTGAGATGCTGCGCCGCTTTAACCTGCGTTTCTCTCTGTTCGATGACGAACGTTATGCCGAAGCGCAGCACGATACCGACAACCCGTTTGAAACCGAACAGCTGGTCATTTGCTCCCTGGACTTCGTGCGCCGCAGCAAGCAGCGTCTTGAGCACCTGTGCGATGCCGAGTGGGACATTATGGTCGTTGACGAAGCGCACCATCTTGTCTGGAGCGAAGACGCGCCGAGCCGCGAATACATGGCTATCGAGCAGCTTGCCGAGCGCGTCCCTGGCGTCCTGCTGCTGACCGCAACGCCGGAGCAGCTGGGTCTGGAAAGCCACTTCGCCCGCTTGCGCCTGCTCGATCCAAACCGTTTCCACGACTTCGAGCAGTTCGTGGAAGAACAGAATAACTACCGTCCGGTCGCGGATGCCGTCGCCATGCTGCTGGCGGGCAAGCGTCTTTCAAACGACGAACTCAACACGCTGAGCGATCTGATTGGCGAGCAGGATATCGAGCCGCTTTTGCAGGCGGCGAACAGCGAGAGCGACAACGCGGAATCCGCGCGTAAAGAGCTGATCGACATGCTGATGGACCGCCACGGCACCAGCCGCGTGCTGTTCCGAAACACCCGTAACGGCGTCAAAGGCTTCCCGAAACGCGAGCTGCACACCATCAAGCTGCCGCTGCCAACGCAGTATCAGACGGCGATTAAAGTCTCCGGCATTATGGGTGCGCGCAAAACCCAGGAAGAGCGCGCTCGCGACATGCTTTATCCGGAACAAATCTACCAGGAATTTGAAGGCGATACCGGCACCTGGTGGAACTTCGATCCGCGCGTGGAGTGGCTGATGGGCTACCTGACCGCGCACCGCTCCCAGAAAGTGCTGGTGATCTGCGCCAAAGCGGCCACCGCGCTGCAGCTGGAGCAGGTCCTGCGCGAGCGCGAAGGTATTCGTGCCGCCGTGTTCCACGAAGGCATGTCCATCGTCGAGCGCGACCGCGCCGCGGCGTGGTTCGGGGAAGAGGACAGCGGCGCACAGGTTCTGCTGTGCTCGGAAATCGGCTCTGAAGGCCGTAACTTCCAGTTCGCCAGCAACCTGGTGATGTTCGATCTGCCGTTTAACCCGGATCTGCTGGAGCAGCGCATTGGCCGTCTGGATCGTATCGGTCAGGCGCATGATATTCAGATCCACGTGCCGTATCTGGAAAAAACCGCGCAGTCCGTGCTGGTACGCTGGTTCCACGAAGGTCTGGACGCGTTTGAACATACCTGCCCAACGGGCCGCACCATTTACGATCGGGTGCATGGCGATCTGATCGGCTACCTGGCCGCGCCGGAAAACGCGGAAGGGTTTGATGAGCTGATCAAGTCCTGCCGTGAGCAGCACGACGCGCTGAAAGCGCAGCTGGAGCAGGGCCGTGACCGTCTGCTGGAGATCCACTCCAACGGCGGTGAAAAAGCGCAGGCGCTTGCCGAAAGCATTGAAGAACAAGATGATGACACCAGTCTGATCGGCTTCTCCATGAACCTGTTCGACATCGTCGGCATCAACCAGGACGACCGTGGCGAGAATCTGATTGTCCTGACCCCGTCCGATCACATGCTGGTTCCGGATTTCCCGGGCCTGCCGGAAGATGGCTGTACCATCACCTTCGAACGTGATGTGGCGCTGTCCCGCGAAGACGCCCAGTTTATCACCTGGGAACACCCGCTGATCCGCAACGGTCTGGATCTGATCCTGTCCGGCGATACCGGCAGCAGCACCATCTCCCTGTTGAAAAACAAGGCGCTGCCGGTGGGTACCCTGCTGGTGGAGCTGATCTACGTTGTGGAAGCGCAGGCGCCGAAACAGCTGCAGCTCACCCGCTTCCTGCCGCCAACGCCTATCCGCCTGCTGCTGGACAAAAACGGCACGAACCTGGCGGGACAGGTTGAATTCGAGAGCTTCAACCGACAGCTGAGCGCGGTAAACCGCCATACGGGCAGCAAGCTGGTAAACGCGGTACAGCAGGACGTGCACGCCATTCTGCAACTGGGCGAAACCCAGATTGAAAAAGCGGCCAGAACGCTGATTGACGCCGCGCGCAGCGAAGCCGACGAGAAACTGTCTGCGGAGCTGTCCCGTCTGGAAGCGTTAAAAGCAGTCAACCCGAACATCCGTGACGACGAGCTGGCGGCGATTGAGAGCAACCGTCAGCAGGTGCTGGAAAGCCTGAATCAGGCGAGCTGGCGTCTGGATGCCCTGCGTCTTATCGTTGTGACGCATCAGTAAACGGAGCGCAAGATGGTGATGGAGCCTTACAATCCGCCGCAGGATCCCTGGCTGGTCGTTCTGTATCAGGATGAACACATTATGGTGGTCAACAAGCCCAGCGGCCTGTTGTCCGTGCCGGGGCGCCTGGATGAGCACAAAGACAGCGTGATGACGCGTATCCAGCGCGATTATCCGCAGGCGGAGTCCGTCCATCGCCTGGATATGGCCACCAGCGGCGTGATTGTGGTGGCGCTGAATAAAGCGGCGGAACGCGAGTTAAAGCGCCAGTTCCGCGAGCGCGAGCCGAAAAAGCAGTATGTCGCCCGCATCTGGGGCCACCCCGTGCAGGCGGAAGGGCTGGTGGATTTACCGCTGATCTGCGACTGGCCGAACCGGCCAAAGCAGAAGGTGTGTTATGAAACCGGCAAGGCCGCGCAGACCGAGTATGAAGTGCTGGAGTACGCGCCGGATAATACCGCGCGCGTCCTGCTTAAGCCGATTACCGGACGTTCACACCAGCTGCGCGTGCATATGCTTGCCCTGGGTCATCCGATTCTGGGCGACCGCTTTTACGCGCCGCCTGAAGCGCTGGCCTTAGCGCCACGCCTGCAGCTGCACGCGCAGACGCTCACCATCACCCATCCGGCCTTTGGTAACGCGATGACGTTTAAAGCCCCGGTGGACTTCTAAAAAAAAAGCCCGACACCGTCGGGCTTTTTCTTATTTGAAACCTTTCTTCTCTTTAATGAGCTCGTAAGCCTTCTGGATTTCCTGCGCTTTTTGCTTCGCCATCTCCATCATTTCCGGCGGCAAGCCTTTCGCGACCAGTTTGTCCGGATGATGCTCGCTCATAAGCTTACGGTAGGCACGTTTAATCGTGGTCTGATCGTCAGAGGGCTTTACGCCAAGCACGTTGCAGGCATCTTCCAGCGTCGGCCCACGCTGCGCCTGCTGCCAGGCTCCGCCGGACGACTGCTGGTGATAGCCGCCGCCAAACTGCGCCCCGCCCTGCATCATGCGCAGGAACTGGTCGAACTGCATACGGGAGATGCCCAGCTCTTCCGCAATGACGTACAGTACATCGCGTTCATTAGGGTGAAGCGAACCGTCGGCGAAGGCCGCCTGGATTTGAATTTCCAGAAACATCCGAATTAAATCAAAACGTCCAAAACAGATGCTGCGGAACTGACGCATTTTTTCGCGAAGCGGATAATTATCCGCTTTACCGATGCGAAACGCGTTTTGTGCTGCCAGACGGGAGTCACCGTGAAGGTTCATGCGATCCATAAAAACGCTGGCAATCTGAATATCGGCTTCTGTGACACGCCCTTTGGATTTGGTTAAATGCCCCATGACCTCAAAGGTGGTGGAGAAAAAGAGTGACTGACGCTCGCGCTGATTGGCAAACCAGGCCATTTTGCGGCTGCGCGCCTTATCAAACATATGGCCGATAATAAGCCCAAGCACAATCCCCCAGAACCCGGCTCCCATGATGATGGCGAACACAACGCCGATTATTTTACCCCAATACTGCATATACTCCCCGGATAGTCATATTCCTGGCCGACGCAACGTCATCATCACTGTGTTCAAGTCACGGTCAATTGAAGGACATCGCCTATAATTTGCTTTATCATACTCGTCATTCGATAGCGAGCCTAACACTCTGGCACGCAAACGGGCAGGATTAACGCTGGTACTGCGCAGATGAGTAAGATAGTCTCTGAGCGTTTATAAGCCGTAGCCACTGATGACGGAACAATAAAATACAACGTATGAAAAAACGTATCCCCACCCTCCTGGCCACAATGATTGGCACCGCCCTGTACAGTCAACAGGGGCTGGCGGCCGATCTCGCCTCGCAATGTATGCTTGGCGTCCCAAGTTATAATCGCCCACTGGTGAGTGGCGATACAAATAGCTTGCCGGTAACCATTACTGCCGACAGTTCGAAAGGGACTTACCCTGACAATGCCACGTTTACGGGCAATGTTGATATTAACCAGGGCAATAGCCGCCTGCAGGCAGATGAAGTGCAGTTACACCAGAAGCAGCCGGAAGGTGCGGCCGAGCCGGTACGAACGGTGGATGCGCTGGGTAATGTGCACTATGACGACAATCAGGTCATCCTGAAAGGTCCGAAAGCCTGGTCAAACCTGAATACCAAAGATACTAACGTCTGGAAAGGTGATTACCAGATGGTGGGTCGCCAGGGGCGCGGTGACGCAGACCTGATGAAACAGCGCGGTGAAAACCGCTATACGATCCTGGAAAACGGTACGTTCACGTCATGTCTGCCGGGTTCAAATACCTGGAGCGTGGTCGGGAGCGAGGTTATCCATGACCGCGAAGAACAGGTCGCAGAGATCTGGAACGCCCGCTTCAAGCTGGGTCCGGTGCCGATATTTTACAGCCCTTATCTGCAGCTTCCCGTGGGTGACAAACGTCGCTCCGGTTTCCTGATCCCGAATGCCAAATACAGCACGTCGAACTACTTTGAGTTCTACCTGCCGTATTACTGGAACATCGCGCCAAACATGGATGCGACGATTACGCCGCACTATATCCACAAGCGCGGCAACATCATGTGGGAGAACGAGTTCCGCTATCTGACCCACGCCGGTGCGGGTCTGATGGAGCTGGACTATCTGCCGTCAGATAAAGTCTTCCGGGACGAGCATCCGACCGAAGGCGATAAACACCGCTGGTTATTCTACTGGCAGCATGCCGGGGTGATGGATCAGGTGTGGCGCTTTAATGTTGACTACACCAAAGTTAGCGATTCGTCTTATTTTAATGACTTCTCGTCCAAATACGGCTCGAGTACCGATGGCTATGCCACGCAGAAATTCAGCGTAGGCTATGCGGTACAGAACTTTGACGCGACCGTCTCGACCAAGCAATTCCAGGTATTTTCTGACCAGTCCACGCCTACGTATGGCGCAGAGCCACAGCTGGACGTTAACTGGTATCAGAACGATGTGGGTCCATTCGACACTCACGTCTACGCTCAGGCGGTGCATTTCGTTAACACGGATTCGGACATGCCTGAAGCCACGCGAGTTCACCTTGAGCCGACGGTCAATCTGCCATGGTCTAACGACTGGGCAAGCCTGAATACCGAAGCCAAGCTGATGGCGACACACTATCAGCAAAAAAATGTTGATAACTACAACGCAACAAACAATACGCATCTGGCAGAGTCGGTCAACCGCACGCTCCCGCAGTTCAAAATGGACGGCAAGCTCATCTTCGAGCGTGATATGGCCCTGTTGGCGGATGGTTATACCCAGACGCTCGAACCACGTATGCAGTATCTGTACGTGCCGTACCGCGATCAGAGCAAGATTCAGAACTACGACTCTTCTTTACTCCAGTCTGACTACAGCGGCCTGTTCCGTGACCGTACTTACGGCGGTCTTGACCGCATCGCATCCGCTAACCAGTTAACGACCGGCGTCACAACCCGTGTTTATGATGATGCCGCCGTTGAACGTTTTAACGTTTCTGTTGGTCAAATCTACTATTTCACCGAGTCACGCACCGGTGATGACAACATTAACTGGGAGAAAGATAACAAAACGGGATCGCTGGTTTGGGCGGGAGATACTTACTGGCGTATGACTGACCGCTGGGGTCTGCGCGGTGGTGTGCAATATGACACTCGACTCGATAATATTGCGACAAGTAGCGCTGCTATTGAGTACCGCCGTGATGAAGACCGTATGGTGCAGTTGACGTATCGTTACGCCAGCCCGGAATATATTCAGGCAACATTGCCATCTTATGCTGGCTCAGAACGCTATAAAGACGGTATTTCGCAGGTGGGTGGTGCAGCAAGTTGGCCAATCGCCGACCGGTGGTCAATCGTAGGCGCTTACTACTTTGACACTAACGCCAATAAAGCTGCTGACCAGATGGTGGGTCTGCAATATAACTCCTGCTGTTACGCGCTGCGTGTCGGCTACGAACGCAAACTTAACGGCTGGGATACTCAAAACAATCAGAGCAAATACGATAACGTGATTGGCTTTAACTTCGAGTTACGCGGCCTGAGTTCCAACTACGGTCTGGGTACGCAGAAAATGCTGCGCTCGAATATTCTGCCGTACCGTAGCGCCTTGTAATGTGCTTGATTTGCAACGTAATCCGCTTTGCGGTTAATTGAAATGGAAAAAGTATGAAGAACTGGAAAACGCTGCTGCTCGGTGTCGCTATGGTTGCGAATACCAGCTTCGCGGCCCCCCAGGTTGTTGATAAAGTCGCTGCTGTGGTTAACAACGGCGTCGTGCTTGAAAGTGACGTTGACGGTCTGATGAAATCGGTGAAGCTCAATTCGGGCGAAGCCGGTCAACAGCTCCCGGATGACGCCACGCTGCGCCACCAGATCCTGGAGCGTCTGATCATGGATCAGATCGTTCTGCAGATGGGGCAGAAAATGGGTGTGAAGGTCACTGACGAGCAGCTCGATCAGGCGATCGCTAACATCGCGAAGCAGAACAATATGTCTTTAGATCAGATGCGCAGCCGTCTGGCCTATGACGGCATCAGCTACGCCACCTACCGTAACCAGATCCGTAAAGAGATGCTGATTTCGGAAGTGCGTAACAACGAAGTACGTCGCCGCGTCACCATCCTGCCTCAGGAAGTGGACGCGCTGGCAAAACAGGTGGGTAACCAGAACGATGCGAGCACAGAGCTGAACCTGAGCCACATCCTGATCCCACTGCCAGAGAACCCAACGTCCGATCAGGCTGCGGAAGCAGAAAGCCAGGCGCGTTCTATTGTTGAACAGGCGCGTAACGGCGGCGACTTTGGCAAGCTGGCAATCACCTACTCCGCTGACCAACAGGCGCTGAAAGGCGGCCAGATGGGCTGGGGACGTATTCAGGAGCTGCCATCCATCTTTGCTCAGGCGCTGAGCACGGCGAAGAAAGGGGATATCGTTGGTCCTATCCGTTCAGGCGTGGGCTTCCACATTCTGAAGGTGAACGATCTCCGCGGCCAGAGCCAAAATATCTCCGTCACCGAAGTTCACGCTCGCCACATTCTTCTGAAACCGTCACCGATCATGACTGACGATCAGGCGCGTGCGAAGCTTGAACAGATCGCAGCAGATATTAAGAGCGGTAAAACCTCGTTTGCGAAGGCCGCAAAAGAGTTCTCTCAGGATCCAGGCTCTGCTAACCAGGGCGGCGATCTGGGCTGGGCAGCTGCGGATATTTACGATCCTGCCTTCCGTGACGCGTTGATGAAGCTGAACAAAGGCCAGATCAGCACGCCGGTCCACTCTTCGTTTGGCTGGCATCTGATCGAGCTGATGGACACCCGTAACGTTGATAAAACGGATGCGGCACAGAAAGACAGAGCCTACCGTATGCTGTTTAACCGTAAGTTCTCAGAAGAAGCAGCAACCTGGATGCAGGAACAACGCGCCAGTGCTTACGTGAAAGTTCTGAGCAACTAATGAAACAGCATCGTGTTGTTATCACGCCCGGCGAACCCGCCGGGATTGGGCCTGACCTCGTTGTCCAGCTCGCCCAGCGCAGCTGGCCGGTAGAACTGGTTGTCTGCGCCGATGCAACACTGTTACAAGACCGGGCAACGCTGCTCGGTCTGCCTTTAACGCTCATCCCTTACGTTGAAGGCCAAAAGCCTGCACCGCAGCAAGCCGGTACGCTCACCCTTCTTTCAGTTCCCCTTCGTACGCCGGTCATCCCGGGCCAGCTCAGCACGGAAAACGGCCACTATGTCGTTGAAACCCTGGCGCGCGCCTGCGACGGTTGCCTGAAGGGCGAATTTGCCGCCCTGATTACCGGCCCCGTCCACAAAGGCGTCATTAACGAAGCGGGCATACCGTTTACCGGGCACACGGAGTTCTTCGAAGCGCGCTCGCACAGCCCGAAAGTGGTGATGATGCTGGCGACGGAGGAGATGCGCGTTGCGCTGGTGACAACCCATCTGCCGATCAAAGCCATTCCTGATGCGATCACCCCTGAACTCCTGCGCGAGATCATCGGGATTTTGCACCACGATCTACAGACAAAATTTGGGATCGCGCAGCCGCACGTGCTGGTCTGCGGCCTGAATCCGCACGCCGGAGAAGGCGGTCATATGGGCACCGAAGAGATCGACACCATCATTCCGGTGCTCAACGAAATGCGCGCGAAAGGGATGAACCTCAGCGGGCCGCTGCCTGCGGATACCCTTTTCCAGCCGAAATACCTGGATAATGCCGACGCCGTGCTCGCGATGTACCACGATCAGGGCCTGCCCGTGCTAAAATACCAGGGCTTTGGCCGCGGGGTGAATATCACCCTCGGTTTACCCTTTATTCGAACGTCCGTTGACCACGGTACTGCGCTGGATCTGGCAGGCCAGGGGAAAGCGGATGTCGGCAGTTTTATTACGGCGCTTAATCTCGCCATCAAAATGATTGTTAATACTCAATGACTAATAGAGTCCATCAGGGCCACTTAGCCCGCAAACGTTTCGGGCAAAACTTCCTTAACGATCAGTTCGTGATCGAAAGTATTGTCTCGGCTATTAATCCGCAAAAAGGTCAGGCTATGGTCGAAATCGGCCCGGGCCTTGCCGCGCTGACCGAACCGGTAGGCGAACGCCTCGACGAGCTGACCGTCATCGAACTGGACCGCGATCTGGCCGCTCGCCTGCAAACGCACCCGTTCCTCGGGCCGAAGCTGACCATCTATCAGCAGGACGCCATGACCATGAACTTTGGCGAACTGTCGGAAAAAATGGGCCAGCCGCTGCGCGTGTTCGGCAACCTGCCGTACAACATCTCCACGCCGCTCATGTTCCACCTCTTTAGCTATACTGATGCCATTGCCGACATGCACTTCATGTTGCAAAAAGAGGTTGTTAACCGTCTGGTTGCAGGCCCGAACAGTAAAGCGTATGGTCGTTTAAGCGTGATGGCACAGTATTACTGCAACGTGATCCCGGTACTCGAAGTACCGCCGTCAGCGTTCACACCACCACCGAAAGTGGATTCAGCGGTTGTGCGCCTTGTGCCGCACAAAACGAAACCGTATCCGGTTAAAGATCTGCGCGTACTGAGCCGCATTACCACAGAAGCCTTTAACCAGCGCCGTAAAACGATCCGTAACAGCCTGAGCAATTCGTTTACCGTTGAGGTGTTAGCCGAGCTGGGGATCGACCCGGCAATGCGTGCGGAGAATATTTCCGTAGAGCAGTACTGCAAGCTGGCTAATTACATCAGCGATAATGCGCCGCCGAAGGAGAGTTAAGCCATGATTGATTCGCCCCGCGTATGTGTCCATGTACAAAGCGTCTATGTTGAATCGCAGTCCTCCCCGGACGAAGAACGTTTTGTTTTCGCTTACACCGTGACCATTCGCAATCTGGGGCGGATGCCCGTGCAGCTGCGCGGGCGCTACTGGCTTATCACTAACGGCAATGGCCGCGAAATCGAAGTTCAGGGCGAAGGTGTGGTCGGTGAGCAGCCCCATATCGCCCCTGGCGAAGAGTACCAGTACACCAGCGGCGCGGTGATTGAAACGCCGATGGGTACCATGCAAGGCCATTATGAAATGGTCGACGTCGATGGCAATGATTTCCGCGTTGCCATTCCTGTGTTCCGTCTCGCCGTAACCACACTCATTCATTAATCTAATGTCTACATATCTGATTGGCGACGTTCACGGTTGCTACGATGAACTGATCGCATTGTTAAAACAGGTCGACTTCACGCCAGGACAGGACACGCTCTGGCTGACGGGCGATTTAGTCGCGCGTGGCCCCGGCTCCCTTGAAGTATTACGTTTCGTCAAATCGCTGGGCGACAGCGTGCGCATGGTGCTGGGCAATCACGATCTGCATCTGCTGGCGGTTTTCGCCGGGATCAGCCGCAACAAACCTAAAGATCGCCTCACCCCACTGCTGGATGCGCCGGACGCGGACGATCTGATTAACTGGCTGCGCCGTCAGCCCCTTCTGCAGATCGACGAAGAGAAGAAGCTGGTCATGGCGCATGCCGGGATCACCCCACAATGGGATCTTGAGACGGCGAAAACCTGCGCGCGTGACGTTGAGGCGGTGCTGGCGAGCGACTCCTATCCTTTCTTCCTCGATGCCATGTACGGCGATATGCCGAACCACTGGAGCGAGGAGCTCAGCGGTCTGGCCCGTCTGCGCTTTATCACCAACGCGTTCACCCGCATGCGTTTCTGCTTCCCGAACGGGCAGCTGGACATGTATTCGAAAGAGACGCCGGAAAGCGCGCCCGCTCCGCTAAAACCGTGGTTTGCCATTCCGGGGCCGGTGACCAGCGAGTACAGCGTGGTCTTTGGTCACTGGGCTGCACTGGAAGGAAAAGGAACACCGGAAGGGATCTATGGTCTGGATACCGGATGCTGCTGGGGCGGAGACTTAACCTGCTTACGCTGGGAAGATAAAGCTTACTTTGTGCAGCCGTCCAACCGACAGCTGGACTTAGGAGAAAGTGAGGCCGTCGCCTCCTGATACGTTATTCCCTCTCCCGGCCGGGAGAGGGAAAATGACTTAACGACGTTCCAGAATCTCGAAGCAGTAGCTGTGGGAGTTCTGTGCATCCGCGTCGTGGAATTCGCTGAATACCGATTCCCACTCGTCCGGATCGTAGTCCGGGAAATGGGTATCCCCTTCCACTTCTGCATCAATATGGGTCAGATACAGCTTCTGCGCTTTTGGCAGGAACTGCTCGTACACGCGCCCACCGCCAATCACCATGATCTCTTCGGCATTGCCGCACGCAGCAATCGCCTCGTCTACTGATTTTACCCATTCGACGCGATCGTCAGTGCCCGGCTGGCTGCTGATAACGATATTCTTACGGCCCGGCAATGGACGACCAATCGACTCCCAGGTCAGGCGGCCCATCACTACCGGCTTGTTTAACGTAGTACGTTTAAACCATGCGAGATCGGCAGGCAGGTTCCACGGCATGGCATTTTCCATACCGATAACACGGTCCACCGCCAGCGCTGCAATCAGACTGATCATTGAAAATTTCCCGGATGCAAAAAATTGCCGCCACTATACGGAAAGCTTAATCTTTCGTCGACTGGCGGCAGGGTAAAGATAAAGAAATTTTTTATTATTGCTGGCAACTCCACTTCACGCGGAAGGTTTACTCTCGGGTTCGTCAGCCGGATCGCCGGTATGCTTGCCCTCTTCCGTACCCTGCCAGCCATGGCGCTGGGTAAGCGACAGGTGGTTACGGTCCTCGTTAATGATTTCCGTCAGCATCGCGCTGGTGCGTTTAAACACCGCCGCGCGCTCGGTGGCCGTACTGCCGGCCATCGCCGCCATCTCTTCAACCATCTCGGTATTAAAGCGGCGGAACAGGTCCGCCCGTTCGCGCGCTTCATACGCGCCGAGCCCCAGATTTTCCAGCGCCATGCGGCCAGACTTCAGCGCACCTTCGAAGGTTTCGCGCTCCGGCGCGTCTACGCCCGCCTGCCGCAGCCGGATGTAGTGATCCACATCGCGCGCACGGGAGATAATAGTCAGCGCCGGGAAATGTTCTTTTACCAGCTCCACCATCTGCATGCTGGTTTCCGGATCGTCAATGGCGTTAATCAATACCTCGGCTTTTGCCGCCCCGGCGGATTCCAGCAGATCGACACGGGTCGCATCCCCGTAAAACACCTTCATATCGAATTTACGCAGGGTATCGACATGGTCGGGATCGTGATCGAGGATGACCATTTTCACCCCGCTGGAGAGCAATAAACGCCCCACGATCTGCCCGTAGCGACCAAATCCGGCGATGATGACGCGCGGCTGCTCCTCGTCAATCTCATCGGCTTCGCGCTCCTGCTCGCTGTCCGATTTTTCCAGGCGCGTCAGCACCACCAGCAATACAGGCGTCGCCGCCATCGACAGTGCAACCGCCAGCGTCAGCGCTTTCGCCCACTCGGGATCGAGCACGTTTGCCATCTGCGCGGCGCCAAAGACCACGAACGCAAACTCACTCCCCTGCCCCAGCAGCACGGCAAACCAGCGACGCTGCCTGCCCGGCACGTTCAGTGGACGCGCAATCAGCCACAGCATCACCATTTTAATGACCAGGAAGCCAACGAGCAGGATGACGATCCGCAGCGGGTGCGTCACCAGCGTGCCGAAGTCGACGGACATCCCGACGCCGATGAAAAACAGCCCCAGCAACAGCCCTTTGAACGGCTCGATATCGCTTTCCAGCGCGTGACGGTATTCAGAACTCGCCAGCAGAACGCCTGCGAGGAACGCCCCCATCGCCATCGACAGCCCGGCTTCCTCCAGCAGCAGACCGAAGCCAAACACCAGGAACAGCGCCACGGCGCTGAACACTTCGCGCAGGCCAGAGCGGGCAACAAACCGCAGCAGCGGGCGGGTCACGTAGCGGCCAAGCAACACCACCAGCGCCAGCGCGCCCGCCACCTTCAGCGCCGACAGCGCGAAAGCGCCCAGCGTGGTAGAGGAACCGCTGGCCGCCAGCAGCGGGATCATCGCCACCAGCGGGATAGCGGCAATGTCCTGGAACAGCAGCACCGAGAACGCGCTGCGTCCCATCTGGGATACCGTCAGATTTCGCTCGTTCATCGCCTGCATGGCAATGGCCGTTGAAGAGAGCGCCAGCGTCATCCCGATGAGCTCTGCCACTTTCCAGTCCATACCCAACAGGATGCAGAACCCGCCCAGCAGCAGGCCGCAGGCCACCATCTGCAGCGCCCCGCCACCAAATACCGAGGCGCGAAGCTTCCACAACCGCTGCGGGTCGAGCTCCAGGCCAATCACAAACAGCATCAGCACCACGCCGATTTCAGCGAAATGGAGAATCGCCTCTGCATCCGTGACCAGTCGAAAGCCCCACGGCCCAATGACGCAGCCCGCAATCAGGTAGCCGAGAACAGAGCCCAGCCCCAGGCGTACCGCCACGGGCACAATCAGCGCCGCCGCGCCGAGGTAAATCAGCGCCTGAATCAGCGTATGGCTATCCATGGTGCGCCTCCTGCCACTCAAGTAAGCGTTGTTTATAATGGCGAGCCTGCGCCTGCAGCGTTTCATCATCGCAAACAAACGTGCAGTGCATCGCAAACGGCGGGAGCCAGTTCAGACCGCAATAGAGCGCAGTCGCCTGCAGCGGCTGCGCCAGGACGTCAAAACCCGGGAAGGAACCGATATCAAAATGGCTTTCCCCTCCGCCGGTGGTGACCGCCCACATCAGGCTTTTTCCTTTTAGCGCATTGCCGTTGTGACCATACGCCCAGCCGTGGGAGAAGACTTTATCAATCCACAGTTTCAGGAGCGGGGGCGTGCTGTACCACTGCATGGGATGCTGCCAGATAATCAGATCGGCACGGGAAAGCGCCTCCTGTTCGGCGGCGATATCAATATTAAAATCGGGATAGAGTTGATAGAGGGAACGTATCTCTACGTTATCAAGCGTCCTTACCTGCTCAAGCATCCGCTTATTCGCATGCGAGTGCTGCGGATAAGGATGGGCATAAATTATCAGAATCATTGATTAGCCTGTTGTTACTGCTCTCTTTTAACAAAAGAGTGTAGTCAGTAATTCAACAGGCTAATAGTGAATATTATTGACGGGCTTACGTCAGAATTCTGAATTAGTTATCCAGCTCGCCCATGGATTTCACCTGGTCACGGTTGATCTGCTCGGTTTGACCGGTTTCGGCGTTTTTGTAAGACACCAGACCGGTATCGTCATCCACCTGCGGTTTACCGTCGGTGACAATGGTTTTGCCATCGGTGGTTTTAACGGCCTGATTAGACGAACAGCCCGCAACGGTAAACATTGTGGTGGCAGCCAGAACGGAAGCGATCAGTAATTTATTTTGCATGGTGTTTTCCCCTGCTCTCAGTTGAATTTCGTTATCGACCTAACCATTTTAGGTTAACTGACTGAAAGCGGATGAAAAACCAGAAGGTTCTGAAGATGGGGAGAATGCCCGGCAGCCGAACGGCACCGGGCATTTTTGCTTACTTGCTAATCTGCGCGTGCATTTCCTGCACCGAAATCACCTTCTCGGTGGCATCCGCGTTCAGCGCCATGGCCGTTGCGAAACCGCCGTTCAGGGTGGTGTCGTAGTGCACTTTGTACTGCAACGCGCTGCGGCGAATCAGCTTGGAGTCTTCGATCGCCTGGCGGCCTGCGGTGGTGTTGATGATGTAGGTGTATTCGCCATTCTTGATACGATCCTGAATGTGCGGACGACCTTCATGCACCTTGTTCACCAGACGCGGGTTGATACCGGCTTCGCCCAGCACAATCGCCGTACCGTGGGTCGCATCCAGCTCGAAGCCCTGTTTCAGCAGCTTGGCGGCCAGGTCAACCACGCGCTCTTTGTCGCCTTCACGAACGGAGAGCAGCGCACGGCCTGATTTTCTCATGGTGGAGCTACTGCCCAGCTGCGCCTTCGCGAACGCTTCTGCGAAGGTGCGGCCCACGCCCATCACTTCCCCGGTAGAGCGCATTTCTGGCCCTAACAGCGGGTCAACGCCCGGGAATTTGTTGAACGGCAGCACCACTTCTTTCACCGAGTAGTACGGTGGAATGATCTCTTTGGTCACGCCCTGCTGCGCAAGCGTCTGGCCTGCCATCACGCGCGCCGCCACTTTCGCCAGCGGTACGCCGGTGGCTTTGGAGACGAACGGTACGGTACGTGCCGCGCGCGGGTTAACTTCAATCAGGTAGACTTCGTTGTCTTTCACCGCGAACTGGACGTTCATCAGACCGCGCACCTGCAGCTCGAAGGCCAGCTTCTGCACCTGCTGGCGCATCACGTCCTGAATTTCCTGGCTCAGGGTGTACGCGGGCAGAGAACAGGCTGAGTCACCGGAGTGTACGCCCGCCTGCTCGATGTGCTCCATGATGCCGCCAATCAGCACCATTTCGCCGTCGCAGATGGCGTCAACGTCCACTTCTACCGCATCGTCGAGGAAGCGGTCGAGCAGCACTGGCGCATCGTTGGAGACGCTTACCGCGGTCTGGAAGTAGCGACGCAGGTCGACTTCGTCATACACGATTTCCATCGCGCGGCCGCCCAGCACGTAGGAAGGACGCACCACCAGCGGGTAGCCAATCTCTTTCGCCTTCTCAACGGCCATCTCAATGGCGGTGACGGTGGCGTTCGCCGGCTGTTTCAGCTTCAGACGGTCAACCGCCTGCTGGAAACGCTCGCGGTCTTCCGCACGGTCAATCGCGTCCGGGCTGGTGCCGATAACCGGCACGCCTGCTGCTTCCAGCGCGCGCGCCAGCTTCAGCGGGGTCTGGCCGCCGTACTGCACGATAACGCCTTTTGGCTTCTCGATGCGCACGATTTCCAGCACGTCTTCCAGCGTCACCGGCTCGAAGTAGAGGCGGTCAGAGGTGTCGTAGTCGGTCGATACGGTTTCCGGGTTACAGTTGACCATGATGGTCTCGTAACCGTCTTCACGCAGCGCCAGGGAGGCGTGTACGCAGCAGTAGTCGAACTCGATGCCCTGGCCGATACGGTTTGGACCGCCGCCCAGCACCATAATCTTGTCGCGGTCGACGGACGGGTTCGCTTCGCACTCGTCTTCATAGGTGGAGTACATGTAGGCGGTGTCGGTCGAGAATTCAGCCGCACAGGTGTCCACGCGCTTGTAGACCGGGTGCAGATCGTACTGGTCGCGCAGCTTGCGGATTTCCGCTTCACGCACGCCCGCCAGCTTAGCCAGACGCGCATCGGCGAAGCCTTTACGCTTCAGCACGCGCAGGAAGTCAGCGTCCAGGCCGGTGATGCCCAGCTCAGCCACCTGCTCTTCCAGACGCACCAGCTCTTCAATCTGCACCAGGAACCAGCGGTCGATGTTGGTCAGGTTGAACACGCCGTCGACGGACAGGCCCGCGCGGAAGGCATCGGCGATGTACCAGATACGCTCTGCGCCCGCGTCTTTCAGCTCGCGGCGGATTTTCGTCAGCGCTTCCGGGTCGTCCAGGCTCACTTTCGGGTCGAAGCCGGTCGCGCCCACTTCGAGGCCGCGCAGCGCTTTCTGCAGGGATTCCTGCTGCGTGCGGCCAATCGCCATCACTTCACCGACAGATTTCATCTGGGTGGTCAGACGGTCGTTCGCGCCCGCGAATTTCTCGAAGTTGAAGCGAGGAATTTTGGTGACAACGTAGTCGATGGACGGCTCGAAGGACGCAGGCGTGCGGCCACCGGTGATGTCGTTCATCAGTTCGTCGAGGGTATAGCCTACCGCCAGCTTCGCCGCCACTTTGGCGATCGGGAAGCCGGTCGCTTTGGAAGCCAGCGCGGAGGAACGGGACACGCGCGGGTTCATTTCGATAACAATCAGGCGACCGGTTTTCGGGTTCACGGAGAACTGCACGTTTGAGCCGCCGGTTTCTACGCCGATTTCACGCAGTACCGCCATCGAGGCGTTACGCATGATTTGATACTCTTTGTCGGTCAGGGTCTGGGCTGGCGCAACGGTGATGGAGTCACCGGTGTGGATACCCATCGCATCGAAGTTTTCGATAGAGCAGACGATGATGCAGTTGTCGTTTTTATCACGCACCACTTCCATCTCGTACTCTTTCCAGCCAATCAGCGATTCATCAATCAGCAGCTCTTTGGTTGGGGAGAGATCCAGACCGCGTTCGCAAATCTCTTCGAACTCTTCGCGGTTGTAGGCGATGCCGCCGCCGGTGCCGCCCATGGTGAACGATGGACGGATGATGCACGGATAGCCCACATCAGCCGCAACGGCCAGCGCTTCTTCCATATTGTGTGCGATACCGGAACGCGCGGTGTCGAGGCCGATTTTCTTCATCGCCACGTCGAAGCGGCGACGGTCTTCTGCTTTATCAATCGCGTCGGCGGTCGCACCAATCATGGTCACGCCGAACTCGGCCAGCACGCCCTGACGCTCCAGCTCCAGCGCACAGTTCAGCGCCGTCTGGCCGCCCATGGTTGGCAGCACCGCGTCCGGACGCTCTTTCTCGATGATTTTACGCACCACTTCCCAGTGAATCGGCTCGATGTAGGTTGCATCAGCCATTTCCGGGTCGGTCATGATGGTCGCCGGGTTAGAGTTCACCAGGATAACGCGGTAACCCTCTTCACGCAGGGCTTTACATGCCTGCGCGCCGGAGTAGTCAAATTCGCAGGCCTGGCCGATGACGATCGGGCCAGCGCCAAGGATCAGGATGCTTTTTATGTCTGTACGTTTTGGCATTGTCTTCTCGGCTCCTGATTATTTAGCGGTCTTACGGTATTGCTCGATAAGTTCGATGAAGTGATCGAACAGCGGCGCGGCGTCGTGTGGGCCCGGGCTGGCTTCCGGGTGACCCTGGAAGCTGAACGCTGGCTTATCGGTGCGATGAATCCCCTGCAGGGTGCCATCGAACAGCGACTTATGGGTCACGCGCAGGTTAGCCGGCATCGAGGCTTCATCGACGGCAAAGCCGTGGTTCTGCGCGGTGATCATCACCGTGTTGTTATCGATGTCTTTCACCGGGTGGTTACCACCGTGGTGGCCGAACTTCATCTTAACGGTGTTCGCACCGCTCGCCAGCGCCAGCAGCTGATGGCCGAGGCAGATGCCGAATACCGGGATGTCGGTTTCCAGGAAGGACTTGATGGCGGCGATGGCGTAATCGCACGGTGCCGGGTCACCTGGACCGTTGGACAGGAAAATACCGTCCGGATTCATCTTCAGCACGTCTTCTGCAGAGGTCTGTGCCGGCACCACCGTCAGGCGGCAGCCGCGGTCAACCAGCATGCGCAGGATGTTGCGCTTGGCGCCGAAATCGTAGGCCACCACGTGGAACGGCAGCTCGCTCTCTTTTTTCGCTTCCGGCAGGTCGCCTTCCAGCGTCCAGCTACCCTGGGTCCAGCTGTAGGCTTCTGCGGTCGTTACTTCTTTCGCCAAGTCCATGCCGTTCAGGCCCGGGAAGGCTTTCGCTTTTTCCAGCGCCAGCGTCGCATCGAGGTTATCGCCCGCGATGATGCAGCCGTTTTGTGCACCCTTCTCGCGCAGCAGACGCGTTAACTTACGGGTATCGATATCGGCAATCGCCACGATGTTATGGCGTTTCAGGTAAGAAGAGAGGTCTTCGGTATTGCGGAAGTTGCTGGCAATCAGCGGCAGGTCGCGGATGACCAGGCCTTGCGCATGTACCTGAGAAGATTCTTCGTCAGCCGCATTGGTGCCGACATTGCCGATATGAGGATAAGTAAGAGTAACGATTTGGCGAGAATAGGAAGGATCAGTGAGGATTTCTTGATAACCGGTCATTGAAGTATTGAAAACGACTTCCCCAACCGCCGAACCCGTTGCCCCTATGGCCCGACCGATAAACTGGGTTCCGTCTTCCAGAACCAATAGCGCTGACTTAATCAAAACACCCTCCAGAGAATATTCACTCACTTTATTTGCATATTAATTCATAGCATGTCATGGATCAATGCAAATGTGTTGCCAGCGGATTTTTGGCAAACGGCGGCATTCTGGGGATTTGGTGGGTAAAAGTCAACTTAAAACGGATATTTTGTTTAGTCTTTTGCAGTCCTGGAGAGAGGAATGCGGCTTAAGCGACAAAAAGATCAGGTAAATCACTGCGGAAAACGCTTGCGCGCCTGGTTTAATAAAAAATAATGCGATGGAGCTTAATAAAGTGGACCAAATGGTCAAAATTTACATTTCAGCAACGTTAAAACGCAGCAATAGATAGATATTTATGGCTTTAAATCAAAATACACAATGAAACAGACAAAATAAAAGGGCAATAAAATATTGCCCTATGCAATCAAACAATTACGACTGCAATAACCACATCACGATGGGTAATAATGCTTATAAATTGTTGAGATCGAGCACATCTCGCATATCAAAAAGGCCATCTTTCTTGTTTTTCAGCCACAAAGCGGAACGTACGGCGCCGTTGGCGAACGTCATTCGGCTGGAGGCTTTATGCGTAATTTCGACGCGTTCACCAATATCGGCGAACATCGCCGTGTGTTCGCCGACGATGTCACCCGCTCGCACGGTTGCAAAGCCAATGGTGCCCGGCACGCGTTCGCCGGTGTAACCTTCGCGGGTGTAGACCGCGCAGTCTTTTAAATCTTTATCAAGTGCATGGGCAATCGCTTCGCCCATCGCCAGCGCCGTGCCTGATGGCGCATCAACTTTGTAACGGTGGTGAGCTTCGACGATCTCGATATCGGTATAGTTGCCCATCACCTTCGCAGCCTTCTCCAGCAGCTTCAGCATGACGTTCACGCCCACGCTGAAGTTTGCGGCGAAGACAATCGCAATCTCTTTTGATGCATCCTGAATAGCCTGCTTACCCGCATCGTCAAAACCGGTGGTGCCGATCACCATCCCCTTGCCGTGCTGGCGACAAAACGCCAGGTGCGTGAGCGTCCCTTCCGGGCGGGTAAAATCGATGAAGACATCGAAGTCCTCTTGTACCGCTTCCAGGCTGCTTTGCACGGTTACGCCCGTGTGGCCTGCGCCTGCCAGCTCACCGGCATCGCTCCCCAGAAGCGAAGAACCTTCACGCTCCAGGGCCGCGCCAAGCGCGACGCCATCCATCTGAAGTGCCGCCTGAATAAGCTGACGGCCCATACGTCCACCCGCGCCCGCAATGGCGACGCGGATCTGTGCATCATGCATAGTTATTCTCTTACGTTAAAATGATGTAAACCGTTTTCAGATTAACCAGCCTTGAGAGGCACTGCCAACTGAAAACACCGATAATTAGAATTTAACGTGAAACCGACTTAAATATCAGTAAAAGACATGATTTTGTCGTCACGATAAAGTAACGGGTAAAAAAAAGGCCAGCACAGGAGGTGCTGGCCTTTCATCAGAAAAAGGACTATTCGACTTCGCGGGCGTCGATGCGCAGCTCTTTCGGGACTTCGAAAACGATGTTCTCTTCACGTCCTTCCAGCGGCACCGCTTCGCCGCCGCCCAGCTCCTGCAGACGGGAAATGACGTTCTGTACCAGAATATCTGGCGCAGATGCCCCGGCCGTCACGCCGACACAGGCCGCGTGCTTAACCCACGCTTCCTGAATATCCGACGCGTCATCAATCAGGAAAGCCATTTTCCCCATGCGCTGCGCCAGTTCGGCCAGACGGTTGGAGTTTGACGAGTTTTTGGAGCCGACCACCAGCACCACGTCCGCCTGTTCAGCCAGTGCGCGCACCGCTTCCTGACGGTTAGTGGTCGCGTAGCAGATATCATCCTTACGCGGACCGACGATTTTCGGGAAGCGCTGGCGCAGGGCGTCAATCACGTCCGAGGTATCGTCTACGGAGAGCGTCGTCTGGGTCATAAACGACAGGCGGGCTTCATTTTTCACGTTTAGCGTAAAGACATCTTCAGGCGACTCGACCAGATACATGCCCCCTTCCGGGTTACTGTACTGGCCCATGGTGCCTTCGACTTCCGGATGACCGGCATGGCCAATCAGAATCGACTCTTCACCACGACGGCTGGCGCGCGCCACTTCCATATGCACTTTTGTCACCAAAGGACAGGTGGCATCGAATACGGTCAGATCGCGGCTTTTCGCCTCGTTGCGTACCGCCTGCGAGACGCCGTGCGCGGAGAAGATCAGGATCGCACCGTCCGGCACTTCGCCGATCTGCTCAATAAAGATAGCGCCGCGCTCGCGCAGGCTGTCGACCACGTAGCGATTATGCACCACTTCGTGACGCACATAAATCGGCGCGCCGTAAATCTCCAGCGCGTTTTCAACAATGCTGATAGCGCGGTCTACACCGGCGCAAAAGCCGCGCGGGTTAGCCAACAGGATCTGCATTTCAGGCCTCCAGTGCAGGATCGATTTCCAGCACTTCAACATCAAAATGAACGGTACGCCCGGCGAGCGGATGGTTGAAATCAACGGTAATCGAGTCGCCGTTGATTTCGCGGATCACGCCAGGCATTTCGCTGCCGTCCATAGCGGTAAAGAGCATAATCGCCCCGATTTCCGGTTCACCCGCGTCCATAAACTCACGGCGCGAGAAATACTGGATCAGGTCCGGGCTTGGCACGCCAAACGCGGCATCCGGCTCCAGCGAAAAGGCTTTTTTCTCACCCTCTTTCAGACCGAGAAGCTGCTGCTCAAGACCTTCAGACAGGGAGGTATCGCCAAGACGAAACAGGGCCGGTTTGCCGTTGTTGCGGGTGGATTCGGCCGTGGAGCCGTCATCCAGCTTCAGCGTGAAGTGAACGAGAACCGCGCTGTTGCTCTGTACGGATTTAGACATGCAAATTGCTCGCTTGTTTTGGGTCACCTGTTGCCCGGTGGCGCTGCGCTTACCGAGCCTACGGGAGGCCACAAATTCTGTAGGCCGGGTAAGCGCAGCGCCACCCGGCATTGACAATTAAGCCTGCTCTTTCGCGGCCGGTTTCGGCAAGAAGCCTTCCAGCACGATTAACGCCGCACCGATGCAAATTGCGCTATCGGCGAGGTTAAAGGTCGCGAAGTGCCAGTCGCCGACGTAGAAGTCGATCATATCGACCACAAAGCCGTGCCACAGGCGGTCAAACAGGTTGCCCAGCGCGCCGCCAATGATCAGCGCGTAGGCGATGTTATTCAGCTTTTGCGTGGCCTTCGAGCGGTACATCAGCACCGCCAGGATCACGCAGATACCGAGAGCGATACCCGCAAAGAACCAGCGCTGCCAGCCACCGCTGTCGGCAAGGAAACTAAACGCTGCGCCGTAGTTACGCGCGTAGTGCAGGTTAAGCGACGGGAACAGCGGGACCGTATCCCCCAGAGCGAAATTCTGGAGGATCAGGAACTTGCTGCCCAGATCGATAATCAGCACCACCACAACCAGCCACAGCCAGCGCAGTCCTGTTGAACAGAGAGTTTTACTCATCAGGCAAACTTACGTTTTTCGCCGTCACCGGCGACGTTGCTTACACAGCGTCCGCAGATGTCTGCGTGTTCCGCCACCTGGCCAACATCGGTGGTGTAATGCCAGCAGCGCGGGCATTTCTCACCGTCGGCTTTGCTCAGCGCGACTTTCAGTCCTTTGAGCAGTTCGCTCTGCTGAGCATCAGCAGAAGCATCGGCATAATCCGCAACTTTCGCACCGGAGGTCAACAGGACAAATCGCAATTCATCGCCCAGCGCCGTCAGCTTCGCCGCCAGCTCCGGTTCGGCGTACAGGGTGACTGCCGCTTCCAGAGAGCCGCCGACTTTCTTGTCTGCACGCGCCTGCTCGATAACCTTGTTCACTTCGCCACGCACTTTCAGCAGCTCGTCCCAGAAGGCATCGTTCATCGCTTCGGTGCTGGAGAGATCGAACAGACCTTCGTACCACTCGCCCGTGAAGACATACTTCTCACGGTCGCCCGGCAGATAGCCCCAGATTTCATCCGCGGTGAAGGACATGATCGGCGCCATCCAGCGCACCAGCGCTTCTGCGATGTGGAACAGCGCGGTCTGGCAGCTACGACGCGCCACGCTGTCCGCTTTCGCGGTGTACTGGCGGTCTTTGATGATGTCGAGGTAGAACGAGCCCATCTCGATGGAGCAGAAGCGCATCAGGCGCTGCACCACCTCGTGGAAGTCGTAAGACTCATAGGCTTTCAGGATATCGTCCTGCGCCGCTTTCGCGCAGCCTACCGCCCAGCGGTCCAGCACCACCATCTCTTCCGGTTTCACCATGTCTTTTGCCGGATCGAACCCGTTCAAGTTCGCCAGCAGGAAGCGCGCGGTGTTACGGATACGACGATAGCTGTCGGCAGCACGCTTCAGGATCTCGTCGGACACCGCCATTTCGCCGGTGTAGTCGGTAGAGGCCACCCACAGACGCAGAATGTCTGCGCCCAGCTTGTTCATCACATCCTGCGGAGAAACGGTGTTACCGATAGATTTGGACATCTTACGGCCCTGACCATCCACGGTGAAGCCGTGAGTCAGTACCTGACGGTAAGGTGCTTTACCCTTCATGGCGGTGGAGATCATCAGGGATGACATGAACCAGCCGCGGTGTTGGTCAGAGCCCTCCAGATACATATCGGCAGCGTGACCGGCAAACTCAGGACGCACGTCAACCACGGAGGAGTGGGTAGACCCGGAGTCGAACCACACGTCCAGGGTATCCGGCACTTTCTCGTAGCTGTCTGCGTCAGCGCCCAGGATGTCGCGGGAGTCGAGATCCCACCACGCCTGAATGCCGTCAACTTCGACGCGCTTCGCCACTTCTTCCATCAGTTCCAGGGTGTTCGGGTGCAGCTCCTGCGTCTCTTTATGTACGAACAGAGACATCGGCACGCCCCAGGTACGCTGACGGGAGATACACCAGTCAGGACGGTTAGCCACCATGGATTCGATACGCGCCTGGCCCCAGTCAGGGATCCACTGCACGCCTTTGATCTCTTTCAGAGACTGCTCGCGCAGGCCTTTCTGATCCATGCTGATGAACCACTGCGGGGTCGCACGGAAGATGATCGGGGTCTTGTGACGCCAGCAGCACGGATAGCTGTGCTGCATTTTTTCAACGTGCAGTAGCGCGCCGCTGGTGCGCAGCATGTCGACGATGATGTCGTTCGCTTTGAAGACGTTGATACCGTCCAGCGCCGGGTAGGTGCCAGGCAGGTAAGAGCCGTCCGGGCCAACCGGGTTAGCGATTTCCAGACCGTACTTCAGGCTGATGTTGTAGTCGTCAGGGCCGTGGCCACCGGCGGTATGCACCGCACCGGTACCCGCTTCCAGCGTCACGTGGTCGCCCAGGATCGCCGGAACGTCGAAGTCCAGGAACGGGTGTTTGAAGCGCATCAGCTCCAGCGCGTCACCTTTCACGGTGCCCAGCACGGTGTAGTCGGTGATATGTGCGCGCTTCAGCACGCTCTCAACCAGATCTTTCGCCAGGATAACCGCCTGACCTTCAACCTGAACCAGCGCGTATTCGAACTCACCGGACAGGGAGATCGCGCGGTTGGCAGGCAGGGTCCACGGGGTGGTGGTCCAGATAACCAGCGAGATTGGGCCATTAACGGACGACACGCCAAATTTAGCCTTCACCGCATCCTGATCGACGGCATGGAACGCCACGTCAATAGAAGGAGAGGTTTTGTCGTAATACTCCACTTCCGCTTCTGCCAGCGCAGAGCGGCAGTCCACGCACCAGTGCACCGGCTTAGCGCCTTTGTGCAGGTGGCCGTTACCGATGATTTTACCCAGCGCACGGATGATGTTGGCTTCAGTTTTGAAGTCCATGGTCAGGTACGGGTGCGACCAGTCGCCCAGCACGCCCAGACGGATGAAGTCAGCGCGCTGACCGTCAACCTGCGTCGCGGCGTATTCGCGGCACTTCGCACGGAACTCGGCGGCGGTGAACTTCTCACCCGGCTTGCCGAACTCTTGCTCTACTTTCAGTTCGATTGGCAGACCGTGGCAGTCCCAGCCCGGAACGTAAGGCGAGTCATATCCCGTGAGGCCTTTGGACTTCACGATAATGTCTTTCAGAATCTTGTTAACCGAGTGACCAATATGAATGCTGCCATTCGCATATGGAGGGCCATCATGCAGAATGAAGGATTTTTTGCCTTTTTTGGCTGCACGAATGATGCCGTACAGGTCATCATCGGTCCAACGCGCCAGCATTCCCGGTTCGCGCTTGGCGAGATCGCCGCGCATCGGGAACCCTGTTTCCGGCAAATTCAGGGTTGATTTATAGTCACTCATCAGATTCTCGGTTCCGTATTTATCACGTAGGCAGTTAAGCCGGGTTCAAAGCCCAAAAAACTCGCGGGCCGTCAATTCATCTCGCGCAATTTGCGCTTTTAGTTCATCCAGCGAACCAAATCGCTGCTCGTTGCGTATTTTTTTACGCAGTATCACATCTATATGGCGACCATAGAGGTCCATTACAACGTCCAGCAGGTGCACTTCTAGCTGCTGACGCACACCGGCGACGGTCGGACGCGTGCCAATGTTGGCGACGCCGTAAAACGGCTTATCGCCCAGTCCTGCCACTTCTACCGCATACACCCCTTTAACCGGGGAAACCTGACGACGCAGCGGTATATTCGCCGTCGGGAAGCCTATCGTGCGGCCCAGCGCATCGCCATGGACCACGCGGCCAGAGATAGTGAACGGATGCCCCAGCAGGGTTTCCGCCGTATCCAGTTCGTCATCGGCCAGTGCCCGACGAACCGCCGTGCTGCTGACGCGCACGCCGCCTTCGCAGAAGGTCATCGCGCTGGTGACGTCAAATCCGTACTCCAGACCAGCCTTCTGTAATAGCAAGAAATCGCCCTGACGACCAGCGCCAAAGCGGAAATCATCCCCCACGGCGAGAAACTGCACGCCAAGACGCTTAACCAAAAGGTCGCTGACGAAATTTTGTGCTGTCAGTGCGGCAAAGCGACGGTCGAAACGCACACACAATACATAGTCAACGCCGGACTCCGCCAGATAGCGCAACTTCTCGCGCAGGCGAGTGAGGCGGGCGGGAGATTTATCGCCCGCGAACAGCTCCAGCGGCTGCGGCTCGAAAATCATCACTACAACGGGCAGGCCACGGGCCTCCCCTTCTTTACGCAATCCCTGCAACAGCGCCTGATGACCACGATGCACGCCGTCGAAATTACCAATGGTCAGCACGCACCCGTTTGGCGCGCTGCTGAGATTATGTATGCCGCGTATCAGCTTCATGTCTGGCTCAAAACAGTGAAAATCGCCAAAGTATACCTTGTACAGCGGTTAAGGTTAACCGGCGATTGTTCGCGCAAAACAGAAAGCCGTAATGATTTCATCAGGCTGACCTTTCGCAGCGAAAAAATCTGCTCGTGAACTGCGATTTTTATGCCGAAAGGCTGTATTCAGGGAAGACAAGCTGGTAGAATCCTGCGCCATCACTACGTAACGTAGCGTCGCTAATTAACGGCGCTTATTTGCACAAATCCATTGACAAAAGAAGGCAAAGAGGGCATATTCCTCGGCCTTTGAATTGTCCACATAGAACATATTTGGGAGTTGGACTTGGCTAATATCAAATCAGCTAAGAAACGTGCCGTTCAGTCTGAAAAGGCTCGTAAGCACAACGCAAGCCGTCGCTCTATGATGCGTACTTTCATCAAGAAAGTATACGCAGCAATCGAAGCTGGCGACAAAGCTGCAGCGCAGAACGCATTTAACGAAATGCAACCAATCGTGGATCGTCAGGCTGCTAAAGGTCTGATCCACAAAAACAAAGCAGCGCGTCATAAAGCAAACCTGACCGCGCAGATCAACAAACTGGCTTAATCGCTATTTGTTGTTGCTTGTTTAAAGAACCCGCTTAACGCGGGTTTTTTTATGCCTTCAGATTGCCGGTGGCGTAAACAGCGCCGCGTAGTCACGGTTACAGATTCGCTGTACCGCCGGGTGCTGAATCATCCTTTCGGCAAATATGGCGTGATACTCCTCCATCACGTTATCCACTCTGCCTATCTCCGTAATCTTCTCGTCCGAATAGAGATCGTGCGCGTACAGCGTCGGCGCAACGAAGATCGCGTTATGCGCTTCGCCAAAGGCTTTCATCAGCGCCGCATCGTCGAACTCACCAAGGATTTCTACCTTTAGCCCCTGCGAGTTAAACCAGTTAAGCAGCTTGCGTCCGAGCATGGAACGCCTTCCGGGCACCAGCAGGCGGCGCTCTTCAAGGCACGCGGGGAACGGTTTTTCCGGCGGCGGGTTAATGCACCAGAAGCTGACGCCGCATTCGCCAATCTTCACCGAGAACAGCCCTTCCTGCTGGGTGGAGTCGATCGGGCAGTCCGAGATAATCATGTCCAGCTTGTGCTGGCTCAGCTGTTCCAGCAGCATCTCGTGGGTGGATTCAAAGCAGCGCAGATGGATTTGCTCATCTTCTACCACCGCCGCATCCAGCACGCCGCTCACCAGCCGCTTGGACAGCGCATCCGCCACGCCCACGTCAAAGAGCAGGTTCGACTCTTTGCGGTAGTTGACGATATCCAGCATCTCCTGGCTCAGGGTGAACATTTTGTCCGCATAGCGAAACACCAGCTCGCCCAGTTCGCTGGGTTCAATACCGCGCCCTTTACGCTTGAACAGCTTGCCCTGCAGGCGCTCTTCCAGGGCCTTGATTTGCCCGGTGATGGTTTGCGGCGTCAGGTAGAGCGCCTCTGCCGCCCCCACCACCGAGCCCTGTTTATAGACGTGCCAGAAGTAGTACAGATGGTTGTAATTTAAATGAGACATCGCGTCTTCTCTCCCTGAGTGTGTATCGGGAGAAGGCTCGCCTCCTCCCGGTGTTCCGTTATGCCTGGACGGCCTGTCCGGACAATTTCACCTTCAACAAGGTATAACCGATTACCGCGGCCAGTAATGACCCGATGAGAATGCCGAGTTTAGCCCAGACGATAAGCTCAGGCGCATGCGCACCAAACGCCAGCGTCGAGATAAAGATCGACATCGTAAACCCGATGCCACACAGCACGCCGACGGCCATAATCTGCTTAAACGTGGTGCCGTGCGGTAAAGACGCCAGCTTCAGCTTCGTCGCCAGCCAGCAGAAGAGGCTAATGCCCAGCGGCTTACCGATAAACAGCCCGGCAATAATGCCCAGCGGCAGCACGGACGTCAGCCCGTCCAGCGTCACGCCACCGAGGGAAACGCCCGCGTTGGCAAACGCAAACAGCGGCAGAATCATAAAGGCGACCCACGGGTGCAGCACATGCTCCAGCTGTTTGGCAGGCGACCTGCCGTCCTGCGGCTTAAGCGGCACGAAGAAGCCGACGATCACACCTGCCAGCGTAGCGTGCACGCCCGATTTCAGCACCGCCGTCCACAGCACCATCCCCACCAGGATATAGATACCGATACGGCGAACATTGAAGACGTTCAGCAGCGCCAGCAACGCAATCGCCCCAGCGGCCACGCTCAGGGACAGGATCGACAGATCGCTGGTGTAGAACAGCGCGATAATCACAATGGCGCCCAGGTCATCGATGATCGCCAGTGCCATCAGGAAGATTTTCAGGGCCACCGGCACGCGGCTTCCCAGCAGTGCCAGCACTCCGAGCGCAAAAGCGATATCCGTCGCGGCAGGGATCGCCCAGCCGTGACGTGCAATCGGATCCTGCCAGGTGAACGCCAGGAAGAGCAGCGCCGGCACCACCATCCCACCGAGGGCGGCAATCACCGGAAACGCCGCGCGCTGGCGGCTGGCAAGCGAGCCCAGTACCAGCTCGCGCTTAACCTCAAGCCCGATGAGCAGGAAGAACACCGCCATCAGCGCATCGTTGATCCACAGCAGCATGTTCTTGTTAATTTCGAGCGCGCCGACCTTCAGCTCAACGGGCGTTTCCAGAAATGCATGGTAGAGTTCCTGCGTGATGCCAAGGTTAGCCAGCACCATCGCGGCCGCAGCGGCAATAATCAGGATCACGCCGCCGGACGCCTCACTGCTAAAAAAACGGTGTAGTAATTTCACTTTAATTCTCTCTGTTACAACAATACCTCGATAAAACCATAATACCAAGCCAGATAGCTCGACAAAAACAGATTAATATTGAGTATATATTCAGTTTTACCGAGCAATACCCCTAAATAGAAAAAGCCCGGAATCGCTTCCGGGCTTTTGCGGATGAAAACCTGCGAACAGATTAACGGGTCAAATCATCGAAGAATTTTTTGACGCCATCGAAGAAGCTTTTGGAACGCGGGCTGTTTTTCTCACCCGTCGGGCCGCCAAAGCTCTCCTGCAGCTCTTTCAGCAGCTGTTTCTGCTTGTCGTTCAGGCCAACCGGCGTTTCCACGACGACGCGGCACAGCAGGTCACCCTGCGCACCACCGCGAACGGATTTAACGCCTTTTCCGCGCATGCGGAACAGCTTACCGGTCTGGGTTTCGCCAGGCACTTTCAGGTTCACGCGACCATCCAGCGTCGGTACTTCGATTTCACCGCCCAGTGCCGCCATCGCGAAGTTGATCGGCACTTCGCAGTACAGGTTATTACCTTCACGCTCGAAGATGGCGTGCTGTTTCACCTGCACCTGAACGTACAGATCGCCTGCCGGCGCGCCGTGCTCCCCTGCTTCACCTTCACCCGCCAGACGGATGCGGTCGCCCGTATCGACGCCAGCCGGGATTTTAACGGACAGGGTCTTGGTTTTCTCAACGCGACCGTGGCCGTGGCATTTGGTGCACGGATCTTTAATCAGCGTACCGCGACCGTGACAGTGCGGACAGGCCTGCTGTACCGCGAAGAAGCCCTGACGCATCTGTACCTGACCAGAGCCGTGACAGGTTGGACAGGTCTGAGGCTGCGTACCCGCTTTCGCGCCGCTGCCGTGGCAAACGTCACACTCTTCCAGCGTCGGAATACGGATCTCTTTGGTGACACCGCGAACGGCCTCTTCCAGCGTCAGCTCCATGTTGTAGCGCAGGTCCGCGCCGCGCGCCGCGCGCTGACGACCACGGCCGCCGCCGAAGATGTCGCCAAATACATCGCCAAAGATATCGCTGAAGTCAGCGCCGCCGCCAAAGCCGCCGCCACCGAATCCACCGCCGCCCATGCCGCCCTGTTCAAAGGCTGCGTGACCGTACTGGTCATAGGCCGCACGTTTTTGTGCATCGGTCAGGACTTCGTAGGCTTCTTTGATCTCTTTAAATTTGGCTTCAGCCTCTTTGTCACCCTGGTTACGGTCCGGGTGGAATTTCATGGCCAGGCGCTTATACGCCTTTTTGATTTCACGCTCTTCCGCAGTTTTCGGAACGCCTAAAATCTCGTAATAGTCTTGCTTTGCCATTGGTTTTTTTAAGCCCCTTAACATGCGAGCACGGGCGTGGAGAGTTCTCCTACGCCCGTGCCGATTAATTACCCTGCATCAGGGCGATTATTTTTTATCTTTAACTTCTTCGAACTCAGCGTCGACAACGTCGTCGTCTTTCGCGTTGTTCGCTGAAGCGTCAGCGCCCGCCTGCTGTTGAGCGTGCTGCTGCTGAGCGATTTCCATCAGCTTCTGAGAAGCCTGCGCCAGTTCCTGCATCTTCGCTTCGATGTCCGCTTTGTCTTCACCTTTCAGTGAGGATTCCAGCGCACTCAGTGCAGCTTCGATAGCAGTTTTGTCTTCCGCTGGCAGTTTATCGCCCGCTTCTTCAACCTGCTTACGGGTGCTGTGCAGCAGATGGTCACCCTGGTTACGGGTCTGAACCAGCTCTTCGAACTTACGGTCGGATTCCGCGTTAGCTTCGGCATCGCGAACCATTTTTTCGATTTCCGCTTCGTTCAGGCCAGAAGATGCCTTGATGGTGATCTTCTGCTCTTTACCGCTGTTTTTGTCTTTCGCAGACACGTGCAGGATACCGTCAGCATCGATGTCGAAGGTCACTTCGATCTGCGGCATGCCGCGCGGTGCCGGGTTAATACCATCCAGGTTGAACTGACCCAGAGATTTGTTATCCGCCGCACGCTTACGCTCACCCTGAATCACATGGATGGTTACCGCAGACTGGTTGTCTTCAGCGGTAGAGAACACCTGGCTGTGTTTCGTTGGGATGGTGGTGTTTTTGTTGATGAGCGCAGTCATCACACCGCCCATGGTTTCGATACCCAGAGACAGCGGGGTAACGTCCAGCAGCAGTACGTCTTTCACTTCACCGGTCAGTACGCCACCCTGAACCGCAGCACCGATTGCGACCGCTTCGTCCGGGTTAACGTCTTTACGTGGCTCTTTACCAAAGAACTCAGCCACTTTCTTCTGAACCATTGGCATACGGGTCTGACCACCGACCAGGATAACGTCCTGGATATCGGATACGGACAGGCCAGCGTCCTGCAGAGCAACTTTCAGCGGCTCGATTGAACGGTTCACCAGGTCTTCTACCAGGCTTTCCAGTTTCGCACGGGTCACTTTGATGTTCATGTGTTTAGGACCGGTCGCGTCTGCAGTGATGTACGGCAGGTTCACGTCGGTCTGCTGAGCGGAAGACAGCTCGATCTTCGCTTTCTCAGCGGCTTCTTTCAGGCGCTGCATAGCCAGCGGGTCGTTACGCAGGTCAATGCCCTGATCTTTCTTGAACTCGTCAACGAGGTAGTTGATCAGACGGGTATCGAAGTCTTCACCACCCAGGTGGGTATCACCGTTGGTTGCCAGAACTTCGAAGGTTTTTTCGCCGTCAACTTCGTCGATTTCGATAATAGAGATATCGAAGGTACCACCACCCAGGTCGTAAACCGCGATAGTACGGTTGCCAACTTCTTTATCCAGACCGTAAGCCAGTGCAGCAGCGGTTGGTTCGTTGATGATACGTTTTACTTCCAGACCTGCGATACGGCCAGCATCTTTGGTTGCCTGACGCTGAGCATCGTTGAAGTAGGCAGGTACGGTGATAACAGCTTCAGTTACCGGCTCACCCAGGTAATCTTCAGCGGTTTTCTTCATTTTTTTCAGCACTTCAGCAGAAATCTGCGGTGGTGCAGTTTTAGCGCCTTTCACATCAAGCCATGCATCGCCGTTATCTGCCGCGATGATTTTGTAAGGCATGATGGAAACGTCACGCTGTACTTCTTCGTCCTGGAAGCGGCGACCGATCAGGCGTTTAATCGCAAACAGGGTGTTTTGCGGGTTTGTCACTGCCTGACGTTTAGCCGGCTGACCAACCAGAGTTTCACCATCCTGGGTATAAGCAATGATAGAAGGCGTGGTGCGATCGCCCTCGGCGTTCTCCAGCACGCGTGCAGTAGTGCCATCCATAATCGCTACACAAGAGTTGGTAGTACCCAGGTCGATACCAATAATTTTACCCATCTAAACGTCTCCACTAAAAATTCAGTCAACATGTGGTTGTGTACCTGTAATAAGGGCAGAACGTGCTTTTTCAACTGCCCAGATTTGATTTTTTTCAGGTCCACACACTGCGGTTGACTACAAGATGGGGTCGCGACGGCATCCATCAAGGGGCAAGCATAAAAAAAATTTTAATTTCACCCTGATGAGATCATAGACGCCATCGATTGCGGCCATTATGATGCCGCGCCCAGTCAGGGAGAACTGACGCGGGTTTAACCATTTCACCATATTAATGATGATTTTTTTGAGGACTTATGGGCAACACTAAGTTGGCTAATCCGGCTCCGCTGGGCCTGATGGGTTTTGGCATGACCACTATCCTGCTGAACCTGCACAATATCGGGATGTTCCCGATGGATGGCATTATCCTGGCGATGGGCATTTTTTACGGCGGTATCGCGCAAATCTTCGCGGGCCTGCTGGAATATAAGAAAGGCAACACCTTCGGCTTAACCGCCTTCACCTCTTACGGCTCTTTCTGGCTGACCCTGGTTGCCATTCTGCTGCTGCCTAAAATGGGCATGGCAGACGCGGCAAACGCTCATTTCCTGGGCGTTTACCTGGGTCTGTGGGGCGTCTTCACCCTGTTCATGTTCTTCGGTACCCTGAAAGGTAACCGCATGCTGCAGTTCGTTTTCCTGAGCCTGACCGTACTGTTCGCCCTGCTGGCGATTGGTCACCTGGTGGATAACGAAGGCATCGTTCATGTTGCAGGCTGGATTGGTCTGGTTTGCGGCGCAAGCGCTATCTACCTCGCAATGGGTGAAGTGCTGAACGAGCAGTTTGACCGCACCATTCTACCGATTGGTGAAAAACACTGATCCCTCTGTCGTGCCCGCCTCGCGGGCACGACATCCCCCCGCCTGACGAAGCCAAAATCCTAATACCAGCCCCATCAGCGAGAGCGCGAGTACATACCAGGCTGGCGCCATCGGCGACACGCCCATCAGCACGGTAACCGCAATCGGCGTCAGCCCGCCGAAAATGGCATATGAGACGTTGTAAGAGAACGAGATCCCGGTGAAACGAACTTCCGGCGGGAAAGCTCGCACCATGACGTAAGGCACAGCACCCACTACGCCCACGCACAGCCCTACCACGCCGTACAGCAGAAACAGCTGTTCAGGATGGCTGCCCGCCAGGTGATAAAACGCCCAGCTTGATGCGGCCAGTAACAGGCTACCGACGATAAAGGTGATGCGGGCACCGAAACGATCTGCCGCCAGCCCGGCGGCCAGACAGCCAAAGCAGAGCATGATTGTCGCGATACTGTTCGCCTGTAGCGTCACGGCAGGGGCGAAACCGTACTGCTTTTGCAGCCACACCGGCGACATCAGTATCACCACCACAATGCCCGCCGAGAGCAGCCAGGTGAGCAGCATCGACACCACCACCGCTTTTTTATGGCGTACCACGACCGCCTTCACCGGCAGCTCCTGCGCCAGCGCTTTGCGCTGCTGCATCTCGAGGAAAATCGGCGTCTCCTGCAGCCAGCGGCGCAGGTACATCGCGACCAGACCAAACGCCCCGCCCAGCAGGAACGGAATACGCCAGCCCCAGTCGTGCACGGCCTGCTGCGTCATGCTGGTATTCACAATCGTTGCGACCACCGAGCCGAGCAGGATTCCGACGGTCAGCCCCGCCGTTAAGGTTCCGCAGGCGATACCAATGCGCCGCGCCGGAACATGCTCCGCGACAAACACCCACGCGCCCGGCACTTCACCGCCAATCGCCGCCCCCTGAAGGACGCGCATCAGCAACAGCAGCAGCGGAGCAAGGATGCCCATCGAGGCATAGGTGGGCAGCAGACCAATGGCCAGCGTGGGTACAGCCATCAGCAGGATGCTAAGGGTAAACATCTTCTTGCGCCCGACCAGATCGCCAAAGTGGGCCATGATAATGCCGCCCAGCGGACGCGCCAGATACCCGGCGGCAAAAATGCCGAAGGTTTGCACCTGACGCAGCCATTCCGGGATATCCGCCGGGAAGAAGAGTTCTCCCACCACGGCGGCGAAGAAAACGAAGATGATAAAGTCGTAAAACTCCAGCGCGCCGCCTAAGGCCGCGAGCGTGAGGGTTTTGTAGTCCTGTCGATTCAGAGGTCGAGTGTTATGTGACATAGCGAACCATTATGCGTGTGTTGTGGATTTATTTTTACAGCAATCGTAAAGAAAAAATTACTATACCGTAAAAGCTTTACCACGCTATCGCCGCTTCAGCTAATGTTACATATTGATTAATTTCAGGAGATTGTTTCGCGACGTGCGTTTTTCGGACGAAAAGCTGCTACCACTTTCTCATCGGTTTCCACATAGGGACCGTCAAGCAGCTGTATACAATACGGTACACTTGCAAAGATGCCGTGAACGAGGACGCTGCCATCTTCTGCTTTCAGCCCTTCCAGCGTCTCTTTAATCGATTTCGGCTGCCCCGGCAGGTTCAGGATCAACGCCTGCTTGCGGATCACCCCCACCTGGCGGGAGAGAATGGCCGTCGGAACAAAGTGTAGACTGATCTGGCGCATCTGTTCGCCGAAGCCCGGCATTTCACGATCGGCGATAGCCAGCGTTGCGTCAGGCGTCACGTCGCGGCGGGCAGGCCCCGTCCCCCCGGTGGTCAGCACCAGGTGGCAGCTCATCTCATCCACCAGCTCGCAAAGCGTCTGCTCGATGATCGGCTGTTCGTCAGGGATCAGGCGGGTCTGAATGTCAAAGGGGGTGGTCAGCGCGCTGCCAAGCCACTCTTCCAGTGCGGGGATGCCTTTATCCTGGTAAACACCGCTGGAGGCGCGGTCAGAAATCGACACTAAGCCGATGCGTAAGGTATTCATATCCATTCCATTCAAAAAGTACTGATTAAAGGGAATGATACACGCAGAGAGGAAATTCAGACAGAGGCGGGGGTAAGAGGCGTGACCGGGAGCCCGGTCACGCAGAATGATTACAGCAGGTCGCCGATCATTTTTTCCAGTTTGCCCTGGTCAACAGCAAACTTACGGATACCGTCCGCCAGTTTATCTACAGCCATTGGATCCTGGTTGTGCTGCCACAGGAACTCGGATTCAGTGATGCGCTCTGGGCGTGCTTTCACTTCACCGGTGTAAGACAGTTTACGCTCCAGGGTACCTTCGCTTTCAGCCAGCTCTTTCAGCAGTGCAGGCGCGATGGTCAGGCGGTCACAGCCAGCCAGCTCGATGATTTCACCGACGTTACGGAAGCTTGCGCCCATAACCACGGTCTCATAGCCGTGCTGTTTGTAGTATTCGTAGATTTCAGTCACAGAAACCACGCCTGGATCTTCAGCCGGTGCGTACTCTTTCTTATCGGTGTTGGCTTTGTACCAGTCCAGAATACGGCCCACAAACGGAGAAATCAGGTATACGCCTGCTTCTGCACATGCACGCGCCTGCGCGAAGGAGAACAGCAGGGTCAGGTTACAGTTGATACCGTCTTTTTCCAGCTGCTCTGCCGCGCGGATACCCTGCCAGGTAGAAGCCAGTTTGATCAGAATACGGTCGTTGCTGATGCCAGCGTCGTTGTACATTTTGATCAGGCGTTTCGCTTTGGCGATAGACGCTTCGGTGTCGTAGGAGAGACGCGCATCCACTTCGGTAGAGATACGGCCAGGAACCAGCTTCAGGATTTCCAGACCGATGTTCACTGCCAGTTTGTCGGTGGCATCCACAACCTGCTGCGCGCGGTCGTTGCTCTGTGCTTTCGCCCAGGTCACTGCGTCGTCAATCAGTTTGCGATACTCAGGGATCTGTGCGGCGTTAAGGATCAGAGAAGGGTTAGTTGTGGCATCCTGCGGCTGGTACAGCTTCATTGCCGCGATATCTCCGGTGTCAGCTACGACAGTGGTGAACTGACGAAGGGAGGTCAATTTATCCGTCATGATAGTGTTTCTCTTTTAACGTGCCCTGGATAATTCACGCTACCGACAGCATGCCTGCAGCGGAAAAATGACAGGTTTACTTGTTAGGGGGATGTAACCGGTCTGCCCTGATGATAACACGACGGAGGGGTAGCGCAACCGCAGACAGTGCGCTTAGGCAGAGTATGGTAAACTCGGAAGATTAACAGGCTGCTAAGCAACAGCATGCCCAATCAGTGGTAGCGCTTACATATTCACGTTGGCATCAACAAGAGGGACGTTAATGCCTGATTTCTTTTTCTTTATTAACGAAGTCCTCTGGGGTTCGATAATGATTTACCTGCTTCTGGGAGCAGGTATTTGGTTTACGCTACGCAGTGGGTTTATCCAGTTTCGTTATATTCGCAAGTTTGGCAGAAGTCTGAAAAACAGCATCACGCCCCAGCCGGGCGGATTAACGTCGTTCCAGGCACTCTGTACCAGCCTGGCGGCACGGCTCGGCAGCGGTAATCTGGCGGGCGTTGCGCTGGCCATCAGCGCGGGCGGGCCAGGTGCGGTCTTCTGGATGTGGGTGACGGCGCTACTCGGGATGGCCACCTCCTTTGCCGAAAGTTCGCTCGCCCAGCTTTATAAAGAGAAAGATAAAAACGGTCAGTTTCGCGGTGGTCCTGCCTGGTACATGGCGCGTGGCTTAGGGATGCGCTGGATGGGCATCCTGTTCTCGCTTTTTTTACTGCTCGCGTACGGTCTTATTTTTAATACCGTCCAGGCAAATTCTGTCGCCAATGCCCTGAGCTACGCCTTCTCCTGCCCGGAGTGGGTCGCCGGTATTGCTTTAGCCCTCGTCGTTCTGCTCACCATTTCTGCCGGTCTTAAGGGCATCGCCCGCCTGATGCAGTGGCTGGTTCCCATTATGGCGCTGCTCTGGGTTGCCGCGAGTCTGTTCGTCGCCGCACTGCATATCGACCTGGTGCCGGGCGTGATTGTGACCATCGTCAAAAGCGCCTTTGGCTGGCGCGAGGTGGCCTCCGGGGCGCTGGGCTACACCTTCAGCCAGGCGCTGATGGCGGGTTTTCAGCGGGGAATGTTCTCCAATGAAGCCGGTATGGGGTCAACCCCCAACGCGGCAGCCGCCGCCTCTTCCTGGCCGCCGCACCCGGCCGCACAGGGCATTGTGCAGATGATTGGCGTCTTCACCGATACCATTATCATCTGTTCCGCCAGCGCCATGATTTTGCTGCTGGCAGGTCCCGTACCGCATTCGTCGGGAACCGCCGGGATACAGCTTCTCCAGCAGGCGCTGGTGAACCTGACCGGCGGCTGGGGTGCAGGGTTTGTCTCGCTCATCCTGATCTTGTTTGCCTTCAGCTCGATTGTGGTGAATTACCTCTACGCCGAAAATAACCTTATTTTCCTTAAACTCGACTCCCGCGCTGCAATCGGAACCCTGCGCCTGGGGGTCATACTGATGGTGATAGCAGGCTCCCTGCTCAGTATGCCGCTGGTCTGGCAGCTGGCCGATATCATTATGGCGCTGATGGCGATCACTAACCTCACGGCGATCCTGCTGCTCTCGCCCGTTGTGACCCTGATTGCCAGAGACTATCTGCGTCAGCGCAAACTCGGCGTTCCGCCGGTATTTGATCCTGCCCGCTATCCCGATATTAAGGCGCAGCTTGCCCCCGGCACGTGGGATGATTTGCCGCGGCAATAACAGCTATCGATCAATTCAGGGCGATTTTTTGCTAAAGTCGCTCTAAATTTCCTGCAAGGACTGGATATGCTGATTCTGATTTCACCTGCAAAAACGCTCGACTACCAGAGCCCGCTCGCCACCGAGCGCTATACCCAGCCTGAACTGCTGGATTACTCGCAACAGCTAATCCGCGAAGCGCGTAAACTTTCTGCGCCGCAAATCGCCTCGCTGATGAGCATCAGCGACAAGCTGGCCGATCTTAACGCGACCCGCTTTCACGAGTGGCACCCGGATTTCACCCCGGCTAACGCCCGTCAGGCGATTCTGGCGTTTAAAGGCGATGTCTATACCGGCCTGCAGGCGGAAGATTTTAGCGAAGCCGATTTCGATTTCGCCCAGCAGCATTTGCGCATGCTGTCGGGCCTGTACGGCGTACTGCGCCCGCTGGATCTGATGCAGCCGTATCGTCTGGAGATGGGTATTCGCCTGGAAAACGCCCAGGGCAAAGACCTGTATCATTTCTGGGGCGATATCATTACCGACAAGCTGAACGCGGCGCTGCGCGCTCAGGGCGATAACGTGGTGATTAACCTGGCATCCGACGAATACTACAAGTCCGTGAAGCCGAAAAAGCTGGATGCGGAGATTATCAAACCGGTGTTTCTCGACGAGAAAAACGGCAAGTTCAAGGTGATCAGCTTCTACGCCAAGAAAGCGCGCGGCCTGATGAGCCGCTACATCATCCAGAACCGCCTGACGAAGCCGGAGCAGCTGACCGCCTTTAACAGCGAAGGCTATTTCTTTGACGAGGCGTCGTCAGGGAAAGGCGAGCTGGTGTTTAAGCGCCACGAGCAGTAAAAACAAACCCCGCCAGCAGGCGGGGTTTTGCATTAATGGTGTTTCCAGTCCGGGCCGCGATCGTCGCGGTGGTCATCGTGGTGATGGTCATCATGGCGATTGTCATGTTTACGATGCTCATCATGTGGACGCCAGTGGTTATCACGCCAGTCATAGTGCGCTTTCCACCAGTCGTGGTCGCGCCAGCGGCCGCCGTCCCAGTAATGCCCGTTGTTATCCTGGTCGCCAATCTGCAGTTTTACCGCAGGTACGAGGGTAATTTCAGATGCCTGAACCGCCATGGGGGCGACCAGCATCAGTGAAAGCGCGATGAGTACAGGTTTCAGTGTAGACACAGGTGACTCCTTATTCTTCTTGCCCAACGTGGGCCGATGTAAGGAGATTACGCGAGGGGAACGGGGGATGTTATTCTCTGCAATCCTAAACGCTAAGTGACCGCATTTATTGGGAATTTCTGCTTTTTTCCTGCTTTATTTCTCCTTAATTTCTTCACAAAAAAGCCGGGTGGCGGCTACGCCTTACCCGGCCTCGGTTGAGTGCTGCTGTTGCCGGGTAGCGCTGCGCTTACCCGGCCTACGATGAGTGCGTCGTTGTAGGCCCGGTAAGGCGAAGCCGCCACCAGGCAAAAAATCACGCTCGAGCCATCATCAGCTTACGCAGCGCGGCAAAATCTGCCGGCAGTTCATGAGACAGCAGCGGCAGGTCGGCACGCTCGGCCAGCTCTTTCGGCAGCGGCAGCGTTTCGCCCAGGATCGCTTCCACGCTCTCTTTGAACTTCGCCGGATGCGCGGTGCCCAGGAACAGGCCGTATTCACCCGGGTTAAGCTGGTCGCGCAGCGCGCGGTAGGCAATCGCCGCGTGCGGTTCAGAGGTATACCCCACCGCCTTCAGCTCGCGCATGGTCGCTTTGGTGGTTTCATCCGTCACCGCGGCGTAGCCCAGGTCACCCAGACGCCAGATTTTACGGCGGAACAGCTCTTCCACGCGCGGCCAGTTGTTCGGCTGCGACACATCCATCGCATTAGAGAGCGTCGCCTGCGTGGCGTTCGGCGCCCACTTCCCGTCTTTCAGGAAGCGCGGCACGGTGTCGTTGGCGTTGGTGGCGGCGATAAAGCGTTTCACCGGCAGACCCAGGGATTTCGCCAGCAGGCCCGCCGTCAGGTCACCGAAGTTACCGCTCGGCACGGAGATCACCAGCTGGTTGCGCGCTTCCTGCGGCAGCTGCGCCACCGCTTCGAAGTAGTAGCAGATCTGCGCCAGCAGACGGCTGATGTTGATGGAGTTGGCGGAGTTCAGACCCAGGGCCACCTTCAGCTCTTCGTCGTCGAAGGCCTGCTTGACCAGCGCCTGGCAGGCATCGAAATCGCCGTCAATTGCCACGGTTTCAATGTTGCCGCCGAGCGTACAGAACAGTTTTTCCTGCAGCGGGCTGATTTTGCCTTTCGGATAGAGGATCACCACGCGGACGTTTTTCAGGCCGTAGAACGCGTGTGCCACCGCCGCCCCGGTATCGCCGGAGGTTGCGGTCAGGATGGTCACCGGTTTATCGCCGCTGATGTGGGTCAGCATCTGCGCCATAAAGCGGCCGCCGAAGTCTTTAAAGGCCAGAGTCGGACCGTGGAACAGCTCCAGGCAGCCAACGTCAGGCTCAACCTGCTTCACCGGCGCCGGGAAAGCGAACGCCGCACGCACGCGCTCTTCCAGCAGCTCCTGCGGGATTTCATCGCCGATAAACGCCGAGAGAATTTTGGTGCTGCGGGTGACAAAGTCCTGCTTCAGCAACTCGTCGATGTCGGTCAGCTGGAATTCCGGCAGGTCATGCGGGAAGAACAGCCCCTGGTTTTTGCCCAGCCCCTGAGTTACCGCCTGCGCGAAGCTGACCTGCTCGTTATGATCTTTAAGGTTATAGAGTTTCATTAATTATCCCAGTACTCGTGCGCCAGCCGTGTCCAGACGGCAAATATGAACAAAGCCTTCCTGATTTTGCAGGTAGTGTTTAGAGAGCCAGTCCGCCACGCGCTGCGCGGTGTCAGGCTTGTCGCACAGGGCGAACAGCGTCGGGCCGGAGCCAGAGATGCCGCACGCCTGCGCGCCGATATCCATCGCTGCCTGTCGCGCCTCGTTAAAGCCCGGCAGCAGCTTCGTGCGGTACGGCTCGGCAATGACGTCCTTCATCAGTTTGGCCGCCAGCTGCGGCTGACGGGTGTAGCAGGCGTGGATAAAGCCTGCCAGATGACGTCCGTGGGCGATACAGTCCTGACGACGATACTGCGCGGGCAGGATCGCACGCGCTTCCGCGGTAGACACTTTAATACCCGGATAGGCCAGCACCCACAGCCACTCATCAAACCCTGGCACCTGCTGGCTGATGATGCCATTTTCTTCGATCATCAGCTGCATGCCGCCGAGGAAGCACGGCGCCACGTTGTCATAGTGAATACTGCCGGAGATGCGCCCTTCCAGCTCGCCCATTAACCCCAGCAGGCGGTTGTTGTTCAGCGGCTTGCCGCAGTGCTCGTTCATCGCCACCAGCGCGGCGACCACCGAGCAGGCGCTGGAACCCAGTCCCGAGCCAATCGGCATGCTTTTTTCCAGCGTCATGGCAACCGGCACGTTTTTACCGATTTCCTGACAGAAGCGTTCCCAGCACTGATAGACGATATTTTCGCGCGGCTCGGACGGCAGTTTGCTGGCGAAGCGGCCCACGTTATTCAGGCTGAAGCTCTCTGCCGCTTCCACCGTGACCGTATCGCCCAGCAGGGAACCATCCACCGGCGTCACCGCCGCACCCAGCACGTCAAATCCGACGCTCATATTCGCGCTGGAAGCCGGGGCATAAACTTTGACCATGTTAAACTCCTAACTTCCATGACAGGGTACGCAGCAGATCGGCAAACACACCCGCCGCCGTAACATCGTTCCCTGCGCCATAGCCGCGAAGCACCAGCGGCAGTGGCTGATAATAGTGGCTGTAAAACGCGAGGGCGTTTTCGCCGTTTTTGACTTTGTACAGCGGGTCGTTGCCATCCACTTCGGCAATCTTCACCCGGCACACGCCATCTTCTTCAATGTTGCCAACATAGCGCAATACCTTACCTTCATCACGGGCTTTCGCAACGCGCGCGGCAAAAGCGTCGTCAAGCTGTTGCAAATTCGCCATAAAGGCGCTGACGTCACCGCCGTCATCAAATTCTGCCGGCAGTACAGGCTCAATCACGATATCCGAAAGCTCAAGCTCACGGCCCGTTTCACGCACGAGGATCAGCAGCTTGCGCGCCACGTCCATACCGGAAAGGTCGTCACGCGGATCCGGCTCGGTATAGCCCAGCTCGCGCGCGGCGCGGGTCGCTTCCGACAGGCTCATCCCTTCATCCAGCTTGCCGAAGATAAACGACAGCGAGCCGGAGAGAATGCCGGAGAAACGCTGCAGTTCATCGCCCGCGTTGAGCAGGTTTTGCAGGTTCTCAATAACCGGCAGCCCCGCGCCCACGTTGGTGTCGTACAGGAACTTGCGGCGCGACTTGCTCGCCGCCAGACGCAGCTGGTGATAGTAATCCATCGACGAGGTGTTGGCCTTTTTGTTCGGCGTCACCACGTGGAAACCTTCGCGCAGGAAGTCGGCGTACTGATCGGCCACCGCCTGGTTCGAGGTACAGTCGACAATCACCGGATTAAGCAGGTGGTACTCTTTCACCAGACGGATCAGGCGGCCCAGGTTGAACGGCTCTTTCGCCTCGTTCATCTCGGCCTGCCAGTTCTCCAGGTTCAGACCGTGAACGTTGGTGAGCAGCGCTCTGGAGTTGGCAATCCCGCAGACGCGCAGATCGATATGTTTCTTCTTCAGCCATTCCTGCTGACGCTTCACCTGCTCCAGCAGCGCGCCGCCCACGCCGCCCACGCCAATCAGGAACAGCTCGATAACCTGATCGGTGTTGAACAGCATCTGGTGAACCACGCGCACGCCGGTGGTCGCGTCATCGTTGTCCACGACAACAGAAATTGAACGCTCTGACGAGCCCTGGGCAATCGCCACGATATTGATATTGGCGCGCGCCAGCGCGGCGAAGAACTTGGCCGAGATACCGCGCAGCGTGCGCATGCCATCGCCGACCACAGAGATGATCGCCAGACGCTCCTGAATGGAGAGCGGCTCCAGCAGCTCTTCTTTCAGCTCCAGATAGAACTCTTCCTCCAGCGCGCGACGGGCGCGCAGGCAGTCGGCCTGCGGCACGCAGAAGCTGATGCTGTATTCGGAAGAGGACTGGGTGATCAGCACCACCGAGATACCGTTGCGGGACATGGCCGCAAACACGCGCGCCGCCATGCCGACCATCCCTTTCATTCCCGGACCGGAGACGCTGAACATCGCCATGTTGTTGAGGTTGGAGATGCCTTTCACCGGCAGACCGTCCTCATCGGTACTCGCGCCAATCAGCGTACCCGGCGCCTGCGGGTTACCGGTGTTTTTAATCAGGCAAGGGATCTGGAACTGGGCAATCGGGGAGATGGTACGCGGATGAAGCACTTTGGCGCCGAAGTAGGAAAGCTCCATCGCTTCCTGGTACGACATCGACTTCAACAGCCTGGCGTCCGGAACCTGGCGCGGGTCGCAGGTGTACACGCCATCGACGTCAGTCCAAATCTCACAACAGTCCGCGCGTAAACAGGCGGCCAGCACGGCGGCGGAGTAGTCGGAGCCGTTACGGCCCAGCACCACCAGCTCGCCCTTCTCGTTGCCGGCGGTGAAGCCTGCCATCAGGATCATGTGGTCAGCGGGAATTTTGCTTGCGGCGATACGGCGGGTTGATTCGGCAATATCAACGGTGGATTCGAGGTAGTGGCCCACCGCCAGCAGTTTTTCAACCGGGTCGATCACGGTCACGCTATGGCCGCGCGCTTCCAGCACGCCCGCCATGATGGCGATAGAGAGTTTTTCGCCCCGGCAAATCAGCGCCGCGTTGATGCTGTCCGGGCACTGGCCGAGGAGGCTGATGCCGTGCAGGACGTGTTTGATTTGCGCGAATTCCTGCTCAACGAAGGACTTCAGCTGAGCGTGCGGGAAGCCAGGCAGCGCCTCTGCCAGCCCTTGCAGTAAGTCAGCAAAGATACGCTCTGCGTCGCTGATGTTCGGGAGTGCATCCTGGCCACCGATAGTTTTTTCAATCATCGCCACCAGATGGTTCGTGATTTTTGCCGGGGCAGAGAGCACGGTCGCAACCTGCCCCTGCCTGGCGTTGCTTTCCAGGATATCGGCAACACGCAGAAAGCGTTCTGCATTTGCCACTGATGTACCGCCGAACTTCAACACTCGCATGGTTCTACCTCGTTTCCTTTAGCCGAAAAAAAAGCCCGCACTGTCTAGGTGCGGGCTTTTTTTGGTTTTTCCTGTACGCGTCAGCCCGCATCGTTACCTGTGGTAATGATGATGGTTGTAGTAATGGTGGTGATGCTGATGCGTTTCATGGATGTTGTGTACTCTGTCATTATTATCTGTCTGTGCTGTATTCTTTTAGGGTTAAAGGATCGGGCACCTTAAGTCAACGAATTTTTAATTTGATCACAATTCGGGAGACTCTCACGTCCCGCTGCTTGCAGATTTATTTTCATCCGATTCGCCCAATAGCAACCCTTCTGGACAGACTTATTCGCCATAGTAAAAACTTATGACAGTATTTTACTCGGCCAATTTTTTTTCAATATCGTGCAGCAAACGGTGCAGCATTGCGGTGTCCCGCTGCTCAAGACGCCCCAAACGCTGCTGCAGCCAGTCAGCCATTTTTTGATCGTCCGCCACTCCCAGCTGAGACAACAGTTGCTCAACGCGCGCCCGCAGCGCAGCCAGCTGATTTTCATTTGCCCCTTCTGCCGCAGGCCGGGGGATTTGTATTAGGGAGGCTAATTGATAGCAGTAGACCATGACCGCCTGGCCTAAATTCAGGGAGGGATAATCGGCAACCATCGGCGCACCGGTAAGCACGTCTGCCAGCTCCAGCTCTTCGTTGGTTAATCCGGAATCCTCGCGACCAAACACCAGTGCGGCTTTATCCAGCCACTGGCTTTTCTCGCTCAGCATCGGCACCAGCTCCGCTGGCGTGGCATAGTAATGGAACTTCGCCCGGCTGCGCGCGGTAGTCGCAACGGTAAAAGAGATGTCGTGCAGCGCATCAGCCAGCGTCGCGTAAGTGGTTATATTATCGAGAATATCCCCTGAACCATGTGCCACCCACCGTGCCGCAGGCTCCAGGTGGGCCGTGCTGTCCACGATACGTAAATCGGTAAAACCCATGGTCTTCATGGCACGCGCGGCAGCGCCTATATTTTCGGCTCTGGCTGGGGCGACCAGTACAATCGACAGATGCATTTATGCTCTCTTTTTAATCAGTTAGCGGGTAAAAATGTGATGCGCTTCAACATATTACGCAGCGCGAATTTACAAAATTGCAACACAAATCACCGAAATAGCGTTTCATAACAAATTAAAAACGCTAAACTATTCTGTGCCTGAACAATCAGTTAGAATGTTAACAGAACACTATTATCCCTATGTTTTATAATGATAATAGTGATATGAACACTCTATTCTGATAGGATTCACTTCGTTTATAAATCAATGCCCGCAACTAGTTGGTTTATTGAAAAATTGTGACAAAGGCTAGCATTCGGCTACGATGATTTCATCAAACTGTTAACGTGCTACAATTGAACTTGATATATGTCAACGAAGCGTAGTTTTATTGGGTGTCTGGTGTCACTTAGCCTGTTATGTTGCTGTTAAAATGGTTAGGATGACAGCCGTTTTTGACACTGTCGGGTCCAAAGGGAAAGTACCCAAGACCAAGCTAATGATGTTGTTGACGTTGATGGAAAGTGCATCAAGAACGCAATTACGTACTTTAGTCACGTTAAGCCGATCATGTTAATTTGCGACATGCATCAGGCAGGTCAGGGACTTTTGTACTTCCTGTTTCGATTTAGTTGGCAATTTAGGTAGCAAACATGCAGACCCCGCACATTCTTATCGTTGAAGACGAGTTGGTAACACGCAACACGTTAAAGAGCATTTTCGAAGCAGAAGGCTACGATGTCTTTGAAGCGACTGATGGCGCAGAGATGCATCAGATCCTTTCTGAAAATGATATCAACCTGGTGATCATGGATATTAACCTGCCGGGCAAAAACGGCCTTCTTCTGGCGCGCGAACTGCGCGAGCAGGCGAACGTCGCGTTAATGTTCCTGACGGGCCGTGATAACGAAGTTGATAAAATTCTTGGCCTGGAAATCGGTGCGGATGACTACATCACCAAGCCGTTCAATCCTCGCGAGTTAACCATTCGTGCACGCAACCTGCTGTCCCGCACCATGAACCTGGGTACGGTCAGCGAAGAGCGTCGTAGCGTAGATAGCTACAAATTCAACGGCTGGGAACTTGATATCAATAGCCGTTCGCTGATTAGCCCGAACGGTGAGCAGTATAAACTGCCGCGCAGTGAATTCCGCGCGATGCTGCACTTCTGCGAAAACCCGGGCAAAATTCAGTCCCGTGCAGAGCTGCTGAAGAAAATGACCGGCCGTGAGCTGAAGCCGCATGACCGTACCGTAGACGTGACCATCCGTCGTATTCGTAAGCATTTCGAATCTACGCCAGATACGCCGGAAATCATCGCCACGATCCACGGCGAAGGGTACCGTTTCTGCGGTGACCTGCAGGAGTAATCCCGCAGTTAACGCATTAAAAAACGGCGCATTTGCGCCGTTTTTTTTATTTCCAGATCCGCATCGTATCGTCATCCGGTGCTGCGGGTGGCTCAGGTCGCTTCGGCTGAGAGAGCGAGTACCAGTCGAAATGCCGGGTCAGGTACATCACGGCGAACAGCGCCAGCGCGAGAACCGTTGACCCCAACAGCAGCGCGCTGTCCTCCGAGCGCAGCAGGAACCACATCACCACGTCCAGCCCGAGCAGCGCCAGCACAAACAGCCCGCTGCGCTTCCAGCTTTTCAGCACGGCCTGCAGGTACATTCCGTTCATCGCTGCGCCAACTAGGCTTGCAACAACCCAGGCTGGCGTAAACCCGACGTGTTCAGACAGCGCCAGCAGCACCAGATAGAACAGGACCAGCGACAGCCCCACCAGCAGATACTGCATCGGGTGAAGGCGTAATCCGGTTAAGGTTTCGAAGACAAAGAAGGCCATAAACGTCAGCGCAATCAGCAAAATGGCGTACTTGATCGCCCGGTCAGTCAGCTGATACTGGTCGGCTGGCGTGGCTACCGTGACGCTAAAGGCCGGGAGTGCCTCCCACTCCGGCGACTCCTTGGCGTAGAACCAGCTTTCAAGGTTATTTGCAAACCAGCTGCTCTGCCAGTTCGCCTGGAAACCAGACTCGCCTATCTGATGCTTAACAGGGAGATAATCGCCCATAAAGCCCGGGTGCGGCCAGTTGCTGTTGAGCGTCATTTCGCTATTACGCCCTACCGGCACCACCGCAAAACTGCCGGTTCCCGCCAGGCTGAGGGACATCTCAAGCGCAAACGTTTTGGCTTCCAGCGCTTTGTCGGTCAGCGGGATGTGGATCCCTGCTAGCGCCCCGTAGACCCCTGAGCCGGGTTCCACGCTTAGCGTCTCACCGTTGATTTTAGAGATACTGACCGTGCCAATGCCCCGCGCGTCGCCAACGCCCGTCACGATAAACGGCTGCCCTGTCGCGATCGTTTCTCCTTTCAGCTGCTTCAGCTCGTCGGTATTAAACTGCGCTTTTATCTTCAGGTCAGTGTTCCAGATTTGCCCGTCGTAGATGCCAATATTGCGGGACTCCACGCGCTGGTTACCTTCCACAACCAGAGATTCCGGCAGAATGAAATGCATATAGCTTTTCTTGTATTCGACCTTCTTCTCGTCCTCTATCTTGTAAAAGATCTCCGTCATCGGAATCGCAATCATCGGACCGACCAGCTTTTGCGGTCCGCTGGTACTCTGGCGAAGCGTATTTTCGACATCGTTGCGGTAGCTCTCCCGCTCTGATATCAGGTTACTGACCATAAAAAGCGGGACTAACAGCAGCAGGATGCACCCCAGCAGGGTGCTTACTTTCCAGAACAGGGGGGATTTCATCATTACGTCTCCTTTGTGATGAGGAGAGCGTAACCAGGCCATGTGGGGTCAGTTTGAAGTTATGTGAAGGGACGGTGAAGTATCAGCGTGGCCATCACGCCGCCTTCATCACGATTACGCAATGTAATCTCTCCCTGATGCAGACGCGCCACCTCCTGGACAAACGCCAGCCCGAGTCCGCTGCTTTTCAACCCGTTCTCGCGCGGCAGGGAATAAAAGCGTTCAAAAATACGCGCCAGCGCGTAATCCGGGATCCCGCTTCCGCTGTCGGTGACGATAAGCTGTATCTGCCCGTGCTCTTCCCGGGCCGCCAGTTCAATGGCGCCGCCCTGCGGCGTAAAATCGATAGCGTTATCCAGCAAATTACCGAGCGCCTGCTCGAGCAGGTCGGGATCGCCTTCAGCATGAAGCGAAGCGGGCTGGAGGGTCAGCCCAATCTCTTTTGCCGCCAGCACCGCCGAGCGCGCGTCGACAAGACGCGTAAACAGCAGATCGACGCGGACGGTCTGAGGCGTAATCTCGACCCGATTTTCAAGCCGCGCCTGGGTGAGCAGTTTTTCAACCAGCGACTGCATGCGCGCGTTTTGCACCAGAATATTATCAATAAACCGTGCGGCCACCTGCGGCGGCGGCTGCTCGGCGAGAATTTCCGCCGCGCCGCGTATAGCGGCAATCGGGCTTTTCAGCTCGTGGGTCAGCGCATGGACGTAGTGTTCAATGTAGTTTTTCCCTTCCAGGCGAATGCGCATATTCTCCAGCGCCAGGGCCAGCTTGTGCAGTTCGCTACTGCCAGGATTAGGCAGCGGGAGAGGCGTATCCGTGGTCACCGAGTCGGCATAGCGCGATAACGTACTGATAGAACGATTGATCCACCAGGCCACAACGAGACCAATTAGCAGGGCAATGCCGAGCAGCGCCCCGCCTGCCCACAGGATCCTTCGCTCGCTGCGATGGATAACCGGTGCCATCGCGCTGTTAGGTTTCCCGACCGACAGCACGCCGATAATCTTGCCCTGATCCACAACCGGCGCGGCAACATACATCACCGTGCTTTCCGGATCGTCGGGATGGCTTTGAGTACTGCGCGCGCCGTATTCGCCGCGAAGCGTCAGCCAGACGTCGTTCCAGCGCGAGTAATCTTGCCCCACGGCCAGACCGGCGGAATCAAATACCACTCTGCCCTGCGCATCGGTCATGTAGACGTGATACTCGTTACGCACTTTATGAATCCCGCCGATATTGGCGCGGAAGGGGCGCTGATGAAGCTGAGAAAAGGCCTGCGCCAGTTTGCCCTGCTGCGCATGCCCCGAAAGCAAATCATCACGTCCAATTTCAGCCAACAGGGTCGCGGTGTCGATCAACGTGCCCTCTGTTGCCCTGCGCACGCCGGGCTTTACTTCCTGAACAAAGATCGACAGCACAAACCACGCGGCGATGGCCACGATCAGGAAGTATCCCAGCAATAGCCGCATCCCAATGCGCATCAGTAAAGGCCCAGACTGTAGCCCATACCGCGATGGGTGCTGATGGGTGACAGTTCCTCGTTCACCGCCCGCAGCTTGGCGCGCAGGGTTTTGATGTGGGTGTCCACGGTACGGTCAAAGCTGTCGCCGTCTTCACCCCACACCTTGTCCATGAGCTGCTGACGAGAAAAGACCCGCCCGGGGGCCTGCAACAAGGTTTTGAGCAGCAAGAATTCGTAGCGGGTCAGGGGCAATGCTTCCCCGCACCAGCTGATTCGCGCGGCAGGCTCGTTCAGCTCAAACTGCCCGATACGCAACGTTTCTGATGGCGCGGCGGATTTTTGCATGCGCCGTAAAATCGTCCTTACCCGGGCGCAGACTTCACGAGGGGAGAAAGGTTTCGCAACGTAGTCATCAGCGCCCATTTCCAGGCCAAGCAGCTTGTCTACCTCATCACTGCGCGCCGTCAGAAACAGCACGGGCAGTGAGGGATGCTGCGCCAGCAGCTGGCGGCAAAGCTCAAATCCACTGATGTCCGGCAGCCCGACGTCCAGAATGGCGAGCGCCGGAACCTGCCGCCGCGCCTCCTCCAGCACGGGTAAACCACGTTCAAACGCCTTTACCGCGAATCCTTCCTGCTGAAGCATGTAGATCAGCGTATCGGCGATACTGGTTTCGTCTTCCACCAGCCAGACCACAGGTTGTTGCATGGTTCATCCCTGAATTAATGCCACGGCATAATCGGCACCGCGCTGATCGCGTTTTTCGGCGAGCCTTCCACCACTTTGTCAGAATAGGCAAGGTAAGCCAGGGTGTTGCGTTTGGCATCATAGAAACGCACCACCTGCAGCTTTTTAAACACCAGCGAGGTCCGTTTCTGGAATACCACGTCGCCCTGCGCTTTACCGTTTTTAATTTTATCGCTCAACTCAACCGGCCCCACCTGCTGACAGGAAATCGCCGCATCGGAGGTATCTTCCGCCAGTCCCAGGCCGCCTTTGATACCGCCCGTTTTCGCGCGACTGACGTAGCAGGTGACGTTTTTCACGTCCGGATCGTCAAACGCCTCCACCACGATTTTGTGGTCTGGGCCAAACATTTTGAACACGGTATCGACGGAGCCAATCTGTTCTGCCTGCGCCGCGCGCCCGACCATCAGCATCAACGCGGTGAAGATCAAAGTCTTGTATTTCATATTGTTACCATTCTTTAAAATTACACTGAGCGATTATTCAACACTTTAGACAAAAATGTAGCAAGATCACAGGATTAGAATATATCTGCCTGTAATGTGCTCTAAAAAGCATGAATGCGCAAAAAAAACACTGAATGCTAAAACATCAAAAAATGCTATTATCCGCTAACCTGTTATCAGGCACCTGCTGTTTTAAGGATGAGGATAGTATATGGATCAGGCTGGAATTATTCGCGACCTGCTCACCTGGCTGGAAGGTCATCTCGACCAGCCTTTGTCACTGGATAATGTGGCGGCTAAAGCAGGCTATTCCAAGTGGCATCTGCAAAGGATGTTCAAGGATGTCACCGGTCATGCTATCGGGGCCTATATTCGCGCACGTCGTTTATCAAAATCTGCGGTGGCATTGCGGCTGACCGCGCGGCCGATTCTGGATATTGCCCTGCAATATCGTTTCGATTCGCAGCAGACCTTCACCCGCGCCTTTAAAAAACAGTTCTCGTTGACGCCAGCGCTATATCGTCGCTCGCCTGACTGGAGCTCGTTTGGCATGCGTCCGCCGCTGCGTCTGGGCGAATTCGCGATGCCGAAATACGACTTTATTACACTGCCGGAAACCCATCTCATCGGCACGACGCAGAGCTACTCCTGTTCACTGGAGCAGATTTCTGAGTTCCGTCATCAGATGCGCGTCCAGTTCTGGCGCGACTTCCTGAGCCACGCACCGGCGATCCCGCCAATCCTGTATGGCCTCAACGAAACGCACCCAAGCCAGGAAAAAGACGACGAGCAGGAAGTGTTCTACACCACCGCGCTGACGCCTGAGATGGCCAATGGGTATATTCAGGGTTCGAAGCCTGTCGTGCTGGAAGGCGGCGAATACGTGATGTTCGCCTATGAAGGGCTGGGAACGGGGGTTCAGGAGTTTATCCTGACCGTTTACGGAACCTGCATGCCGATGCTGAATCTGAATCGCCGTAAAGGTCAGGACATTGAGCGCTACTACCCGGCGCAGGATGCCAAACCGGAAGAAGGCCCCATCAATCTGCGTATGGAATTCTTGATTCCAATACGTCGTTAACGCTGCAGTTCGTCAAGCGCAGGGGCATCAAGATGCGAAATGTCCCCTGCCATCTCCACTACCCAGCCCGACGCCAGCCACGCGCTTTCCTGATAATCAATTCGGGAAATGGAGCAGTTGCGCAGACGCAAACGGCGCTCAGCGTAAGCAGGTAACCCCAGAATGGTGCTCACCAGGCAACCCAACGCAATCCCGTGACTCACCAGCAGCGGACGGCTTCCAGCCGGAAGCTTCAGGCATTCCGCCAGTGCGGCATGCATGCGCACGCTCAGCTCCTGCATGGATTCCCCTTCAGGAATACGGCCATCTTCGGTGCCGTTCACCAGCGTGCGGCGCCAGCCTTCCTCCGTTTCCGTCAGCGTATCGATATGGCGTTTTTCCAGCACGCCCATATCCAGCTCGCGCAGGCGCGGCTCCAGCGTGACGTCACAGCCGCAGGCATCTGCGATGATGCGCGCCGTCTGCTGTGTGCGACCTAAATCGCTGGTAATCACGTGGGTAATGCCCAGCGTTCTGGCGCGTTCCGCCACCTGCCACGCTTGCTGCACGCCCTTCTCAGTGAGAGGACTGTCTGACTGGCCTTGAATACGTCGCTCGGCGTTCCACTGCGTTTCACCGTGGCGAACAAGGTATACCTGTAACATGCTTTTTTTCCGTTATACTGCGATGAGTTTTTTTTGAATCGAGCTTAATTATGCACCATGTTGTCTCTGCTACCACTAATCCTGCCAAAATTCAGGCAATTCTAAGGGCATTTGACGAGATCTTCGGCGCAGGATCCTGCCATATTGAGGCCATCGGCGTCGAGAGCGGCGTACCTGAACAGCCGTTTGGCAGCGAGGAAACGCGCGCTGGCGCACGAAATCGCGTGGCAAACGCTAAGGCCGCGGCACCGAATGCTGACTTTTGGGTAGCGATTGAAGCAGGTATCGACGAAGGCGCAACCTTTAGCTGGGTGGTCATTGAAAGCCGCGAGCAGCGCGGTGAAGCGCGTTCGGCCACCCTGCCGCTGCCGGAGATCATTCTGGAAAAAGTCCGTGCGGGTGAAGCGCTCGGGCCGGTGATGTCGCAGTACACCGGCATCGATGAGATTGGTCGTAAAGAAGGGGCAATTGGCGTCTTTACCGCAGGCGCGCTGACGCGTTCAGGCGTTTACCACCAGGCGGTGATTCTGGCGTTAAGCCCGTTCCATAACGCGATTTATCGGTAAGTTTGTAGGCCGGATAAGGCGTAGCCGTCATCCGGCGTTTTTCAGCAATACCGCTTCCAGCCACTGGCGCAGCTCAACCGGTGCCGACTTCAGGCTGTTCGAGCCGCGGGTGATCGTTGCGATACCCGCGCCAAGCTCATTTTTCAGCTCGCGCTGGCTCATCTCGCCGCGCAGCAACTCCTCAATGATCCGCACGCGCGTGCCCAGCGCCTCGCGCTCGTCCGGCGTGAGCATCAGCTGCATGAGGGGCAAGTGCAAATCCTGCTCGTAAGACTGGCGAAGCAGCTCCACAAAACGAAGCCACTCCTGATGACGTTGTTCGGCCATTGCCGAGGAATACGGGGAATGCTGGGTCATGTTATGCTGCCTCTTGTACTCATTAGCGAGTACAGCATAACACAACCCGCGCCGATCAGTAACGTCTCTGCCACTCGGCATCGCTCATCAGGGTATCTTTCTGACCCATGAAGTAGCGATAGTAGGCGTCATAGGCCAGCACGTTCTTCACGTAGCCGCGCGTTTCCGAGAACGGGATGCTCTCGACAAACGCCACGGCGTCGATGCGCCCAGCGCTGTTGCCGAGCCAGGTACGCACGCGTCCAGGGCCCGCGTTATACGCCGCCGAAGAGAAGATGCGGTTATTGCCGAACTGCTGATACACGTACTGGAGATAGCTGGTACCGATGTTGATGTTGGTATCCGGATCTAACAGCTGTGACGGGCTGCTGTACCCCGGAATATTAAACATCTTCACCGTGTGCGTCGCCGTGCCCGGCATGATTTGCATCAGGCCGCTGGCACCCACCGGGGAACGGACTTTCGGGTTCCAGGCACTCTCCTGGCGGGCAATCGCCATCGCGTAGCTTTGCGGGATATCTTTGCCGCTGGTGTAGCGATCGAAAAGATCTTTATAGGCCAGCGGGAAACGCTCTTCGAGATGATCCCAGAGCTTGCCGGCGATCGTCGCCTGCACGCTGAGATCCCACCAGTGATTATCAAAGGCATAGCGGGCAAGCTGGGCTTTCTCGTCGGTGGTGCGGCTGGTCACCAGATTCGCCCACTCGCTGCGCGCGGTGTTATCCATATTCCAGTACATCAGCTCGCGAACGCGCGCCATTTCCGGCCCCTGCGTCAGCGCCGGGTTCGCGTTAGCGGGCGCTTTATCAATGCGGAAGGTGTACTCCTCGCCCAGACGCTGCGCGGCGGCCATCGGGTAAAACCCGCGCTGCTGCATCAGCGTATGGAGGATCTCTTTGGCCTCATCATCACGACCGCGCTCCATCAGCAGATCGGCCTGCCAGTAGCGCCATTCGTCTTTCTCTTTGGCCTCCATCGGCAACCGCGCGAGCCAGGTGTTCAGCCCACGGCGATCGCCCGTGCCCAGCGCCATGCGCACGCGGCGTTCCACCAGCGACGTGGAGTTCGAGCGCATAATGGCATCGTCACGCCAGCGCGCCTGTTCATCGGTCACATCGGTGCCCATCAGTCGCCACGCCACGATGTCGCGAAGCTCCTGGGTTTGCTCCTCATTGAGCTGCTGCGCCTGCACCAGCTGCGGGATCATCAGCCGCGCGTTTTCCACATCGTCACGCGCCACGCTGGCAAAGGCCACCGCCGCCATCTGGCGGGTAAAATCGGTCGCGCCCGTACTGCGGGCAAAGGTCAGCACGCTGTTTGGATCGTTAGCCAGCGAGATAACCGCGGTGGAGATCGTCTGGTAATCGGACGGCATCTGCCCCGCCAGCGTGGTCACCAGACGCGTGTTACCGGCTTTCATCGCCAGACGGATGCGCTCAAGGTAGGACAGCGGATCCTGCTTGCCGGAAGCGCGCCATGCGCCGAACAGGGAGTCACAGGCGTTCGGCTGGTTTTTCCCGGTCAGCCAGAGCTCTTTCGCCCCGGCCCAGGCCTCTTCCTGCTGGCCGGTCGCCCATTTCGCGAAGTAATAGTTACACTGGGCTTCGGTGGCGTTCGGCTTTTCAGGGCTAAACGCCAGCAGTCCGCGCCAGTCTTCGCGACGCGCCAGCTCATTCACAAAGCGAGACTGGAGATTTCGGGCTGGCGGCAGGGTCGGGTTCGCCTGAATGAAGTTATTCACGGTGACGGTAGGCTGGTTCATCAGATCGTCCGTGATCTGGCGATACTCCAGATACGGATACAGCGGATAATCCTTTAGCGTCGGCATCAGCGCCTGCACGGTATCCATCTGCTTGTTGTCCCACGCCTGTTTAATCTGGGCGTAGCGGTTACGTTGTTCATCCAGTGAATCGGCATGCACCGCCTGGCTTACCGCCATTACGCATACGCTGGCAGCCAGCAGACGCCAGACCACCCGTTTGGCTTTTTCCACAAGCTCTTCCTCATTGTTTTTTCGTCAATTGCAGCGTCTTGCCACGTCAAAGTCTAATTAACTTATGCTAACCAGGCATCCTTCAACGCGCCACGTCATGGACACTTTTTTACCTTTCTTGCGCGTTTTAACACTCCCGACGTTCCTGGCTGGGATTAGGACGTGAAAAAGGCTACACTTCGAGGCTGAAATTCCTTCTCATTACGATAAAAGAGGCGAAGTCCAACGTGGCTCAATTCGTTTATACCATGCATCGTGTCGGCAAAGTTGTCCCGCCGAAACGTCATATTCTTAAAAATATCTCGCTGAGCTTCTTCCCGGGCGCAAAAATCGGTGTTCTGGGTCTCAACGGTGCCGGTAAGTCCACCCTGCTGCGCATCATGGCCGGGATTGATACAGACATCGAAGGTGAAGCCCGTCCGCAGCCTGGCATCAAGATTGGTTACCTGCCGCAGGAACCTCAGCTGAACCCGGAACACACCGTTCGCGAATCCGTTGAAGAAGCGGTTTCCGAAGTGGTTAACGCGCTGAAAGGTCTGGATGAAGTGTATGCCAAATACGCCGAGCCGGATGCGGACTTCGACAAGCTGGCCGCGCAGCAGGGCAAGTATGAAGAGATCATCCAGGCGCACGACGGTCACAACCTGAACGTGCAGCTGGAGCGCGCGGCTGATGCCCTGCGTCTGCCGGACTGGGATGCAAAAGTTGAGAAGCTCTCCGGGGGTGAACGCCGCCGCGTGGCGCTGTGCCGCCTGCTGCTGGAAAAACCAGACATGCTGCTGCTCGACGAACCAACCAACCACCTGGATGCGGAATCCGTGGCATGGCTGGAGCGCTTCCTGCACGACTTCGAAGGCACCGTTGTGGCGATCACCCACGACCGTTACTTCCTCGACAACGTCGCTGGCTGGATCCTGGAGCTGGACCGCGGCGAAGGTATTCCGTGGGAAGGCAACTACTCCTCCTGGCTGGAGCAGAAAGATCAGCGTCTGGCGCAGGAAGCTTCTCAGGAAGCGGCCCGTCGCAAGTCTATCGAGAAAGAGCTGGAGTGGGTTCGTCAGGGTGCGAAAGGCCGTCAGTCTAAGGGCAAAGCCCGTCTGGCACGCTTCGAAGAGCTGAACAACACCGAATACCAGAAACGTAACGAAACCAACGAACTGTTTATTCCGCCAGGAGCACGTCTGGGGGATAAAGTGGTTGAAGTTACCAACCTGCGTAAGTCCTACGGCGACCGTCTGCTGATCGACGACCTGACCTTCTCCGTACCGAAAGGCGCTATCGTCGGGATCATCGGTCCGAACGGCGCGGGTAAATCAACCCTGTTCCGCATGATGTCCGGTCAGGAACAGCCTGACAGCGGCTCTATCACCCTGGGTGAAACCGTGAAGCTGGCCTCCGTTGACCAGTTCCGTGACGCGATGGATAACAGCAAAACCGTGTGGGAAGAAGTCTCCGGCGGTCTTGATATCATGCGTATCGGCAACACCGAGATGCCAAGCCGCGCCTATGTTGGCCGCTTCAACTTCAAAGGCACCGACCAGGGCAAACGCGTGGGCGAGCTGTCCGGCGGTGAGCGCGGTCGTCTGCACCTGGCGAAGCTGCTGCAGGTGGGCGGTAACGTTCTGCTGCTTGATGAACCAACAAACGACCTGGACATTGAAACCCTGCGCGCGCTGGAAAACGCCCTGCTTGAGTTCCCGGGCTGTGCGATGGTGATCTCGCACGACCGCTGGTTCCTGGACCGTATCGCGACCCACATCCTGGACTATCAGGACGAAGGTAAAGTGGAGTTCTTCGAAGGTAACTTCACCGAATACGAAGAGTACAAGAAACGCACGCTGGGCGCCGACGCGCTGGAGCCGAAGCGTATTAAGTACAAGCGTATTGCTAAGTAAGTGCCCAAAAAGCCGGGTGGCGCTCACGCTTACCCGGCCTACGGTTCTGCGCTGTTTGTAGGCCGGGTAAGGCGAAGCCGCCACCCGGCTTTTTTATTTGCCCACGTAATACCGCTTCACCTCATCGAACTGCATCGCAAACTCGATATAGCTCATTAGCGCAGGCGAATTCAGCTTGCGGCTCGGGTAGGCCAGCCAGAGATCGTTGCCTTCAACGTTCCACTCCGGCAGCACCTTCACCAGCGCCCCCTTTTCGATCTTATCTTCCAGCAGAAACGCGGGTAATAGCGTGATCCCCGCACCGGCAATCGCACACTCACGGGCGTAGACCAGATTATCGGTCATGTGCGCGTTATCCGGCAGGTAGCGGTAATCCTCGCTTTCGCTTCGCAGAAGCCACTCCGACCACGCCCGGTGCGTAATGCAGCGGTGTTCCACCAGCTGACGGGGATGAATTAACGGCTCCCGACGCGCCAGATAGTCCGGGGAGGCCAGCATGTAGCGCGGGCAGTGCCCGATCATCCGACCAATCAGGGAGGAGTCCTGCGGCTTGCCGGTGCGCAGCGCCACGTCAAAACCGGCCTCGACCAGATCCACCACGTCATCAGAGATCGACACATCCAGCGAAACGTCAGGATAGCGAAGCTGGAACTCGGCGTTCATATGCGCCAGCAGCGTCGCCCCTATCCCCGCCGGACAGGTGATCCGCAGACGCCCGCTCGGGTTTTCGCGCAGCCGCTGAATGGCATACTCCGCCCGCTCGCTGGCCGCCAGCATCTCACGACAGTGCACCAGATAGTGCTCGCCCGCAAATGTCAGGCTGATCCTGCGCGTGGTGCGGTTGAGCAGGCGGATACCCACCTGCTGCTCCAGCTGGCTAATCCGCTGGCTAACGCTGGATTTCGGCAGTTCCGCCTTCTGCGCCGCCGCGGTAAAGCTGCCCATCTCCGCCACCAGCGCGAACAGCGCCATATCCTGCAGCTGTTTAAACATGATTGTTCATCCTGTACGAACGCTGAGTTCTTGATTGTCCATCTTATCATGCAGCTGGCCACTTAATAGACTAGCCTCAACAAAACGCATTCCATTGAGGAGCACACCATGTCTGTTAAAGCCATCGCCGTTAACCAAGAAAATCCGTCCACCTTCATTGAAATCACCCCGCCGATGCCGCAGCCCGGCGAGCACGATCTGCTGGTAGAGGTGAAGGCCGTCTCCGTTAACCCGGTCGATACCAAAGTCCACGCGGGCATTGCCAGGAACGGGCTTAACGCGCCGCGCATTCTCGGGTGGGACGCCAGCGGGATCGTCAAAGCCGTTGGGGCTGGCGTCACCGGATTCAAACCGGGAGATGAAGTGTGGTACGCGGGCGACATCACTCGCCCGGGCAGCAACACCACGCATCAGCTGATCGATGCGCGGATTGTCGGGCGCAAGCCTGCCAGCCTCGGCTGGGCAGCTGCCGCTGCACTGCCCTTAACCGCGCTCACCGCGTGGGAAGGCCTGTTTGAACGGCTGAACATTCAGGACGCCGGGGAGGACAAAACGCTACTGATCATCGGCGGCGCCGGCGGCGTGGGATCGCTGGCGATCCCGTTTGCGAAGCACAACAGCAAGGTGAAGATCGTCGCAACCGCTTCCCGAGAAGATTCCGCCCGGTGGTGCCGCGATCGCGGGGCTGACGTTGTCGTCAACTACCGCGACCTGAAAGGCGAGCTGGCGAAACACGGGCTTACCTTTGTGGATTACATTTTCATCCTCAACGACACCGACGGGCACTGGGATGCGGTCAGCGAACTGATTGCGCCGCAGGGGCATATCTGCTCTATCGTCGAGAATGAACGTCCGCTGAACCAGGACAAGCTGAAGTCCAAATCCGCCGCCCTGCACTGGGAATTTATGTATACCCGCAGCATGTATCAGACGGCGGATATGGCGCGTCAGGGGGAGATCCTCAATGAGGTGGCGAAGCTGGTGGATAACGGCGTGGTGGAAAGTTCGCTGAGTGAAACGCTGCGCGGGCTGAGCGTGGAAAGCATTACCGAGGCGCACCGTAAGGTGCTGGACGGGCATATGCGGGGGAAAGTGGTGGTTGAGTTCTGAGTGGGTTGATGCCCTCTCCCACAGGGAGAGGGAGGTTAACGCTTAACCCTGCTCCCCCATCATCTCCTTCACCAGCTCGACGCAGCGCAGGAAGCGGGAGTCGTAGTCCGACTCTTCCACATGCACAAACTCAACGTTGTTTTCGTTGAGCATCTCCACCAGCATGGTCTGAAACTCTCGCCTGTCCACGGAGCTGCCGAGGCTGCGCATGCCGTCAGCGACCCACGGAGTGTTGTTCTCCAGCAGGATCACCAGGTCAAAGCGATATTCGTCAATCAGCGCCTGCACGAACGGGTGCTCGCGCCCCTCGTATTTTTTACAGAACGCCTGCGTGGTGACGAAATCGGTATCAATAAACGCCACTTTGTTGGCGTATTTCACCGCAAAATCAATGTACTGGGCGTGTCCGAGCGCAATTTTGTCATAGTCGGAATACTGCAGCGCCATCTCGTCGCCGCCGAGGTGCGAGAAGACATAATCGCGGCCATACTCCCACGCGCTGGTGGTGTTGAAGATGTTCGCCAGCTTGTTGACCAGCGTTGATTTACCGCTCGACTCGCCGCCCAGGATCGCAACGGTGCGCACGAAGAACGGCTTCACTTCGGTCGGAATGTAATCCCAGTAGCGGAACGGGTTTTCGCGGATCTGCGCCCCGCTGATGTTCATAAAGGTGCGTTTCGGATCGATCAGCACCGTCTCGATACTCAGATGCTCGCGGAACTGCGGCGCGTCGGACTCTTCAGAGGTGTAGATCCAGTTCGGCGCAATACCCTTCTCTTCCATAAACGCTTTGATGCCGTTGCTCCACACGTCCCAGCCGTGCGGATACGGCTCCATGCCCTCTTCGTTAAAAGCATGAATACGAATGTTTTTCTGATACTTAAAGGTCTGGAGCAGCCAGCGCAGGCGGTCCGGCACGGTCGGCTGCTGCGACATGGCGCTGTCTTCAAACAGCTGACGGTCGCGAGTTTCGTCATAGCCCATGATGATGTGCAGCTCGTCAACCTGGCTACAGGCGCGCTGGATCAGATAGATATGCCCGGTATGCAGCGGGTAAAACTTGCCGAACACCACGCCGATGTTCTTTTGCATACGCGGGAATTCCAGCCCCAGAAAGCGGTGCAACGCTTCCAGCTTCTGCGCGCTGGGGCTTTTGATTTTGGCGTTCAGCAGCTGGCTCAGGTAGCCTTTGGTCATGCCGCTGGCGTCCGCCACCTGCTGCAGCGTGCAGCCCTTCTGGCGGATTGCGGTCTTGATGTAGTCAAATGATGACATAAATTACGGTGCCTCCTGCAAAATCAAATTTACGTAATTATAAGTCGTCAAAGACATTTAACGCATCTGCGAGTTTCTTCACGCCAAATACCTGCATCCCTTCCGGGATTTTTTTCGGTACGTTGGCGGCGGGTACGATCGCCCGGCGGAAGCCGTGTTTTGCTGCCTCGGAGATACGCTCCTGACCGCTGGGCACCGGACGGATTTCCCCGGCGAGGCCCACTTCGCCAAAGACGACCAGATCCTGCGGCAGCGGTCTGTCGCGCAGGCTGGAGACCATTGCCAGCAGCAGCGCCAGGTCTGCGCTGGTTTCAGTGACTTTGACGCCGCCGACCACGTTCACGAAGACGTCCTGATCCGCCATCTGCAGCCCGCCGTGACGGTGCAGCACCGCCAGCAGGATCGCCAGACGGTTCTGTTCCAGACCAACCGCCACGCGCCGCGGGTTGCCCATCATCGACACGTCCACCAGCGCCTGGATTTCGACAAGCAGCGGGCGCGTCCCTTCCCACAGCACCATCACCGAACTGCCGGAGGTGATCTCATCGCCACGGCTCAGGAAGATGGCCGACGGGTTGCTGACTTCGCGCAGCCCCTGTTCGGTCATGGCAAATACGCCCAGTTCGTTCACCGCGCCAAAGCGGTTCTTATGGCTACGCAGGGTACGGAAACGGGAATCCGCGTCGCCGTCGAGCATCACGGAGCAATCGATACAGTGTTCAAGCACCTTCGGCCCCGCCAGCGAGCCGTCTTTGGTAACGTGGCCGACCATCACAATCGCCACGCCGCGCGTTTTGGCAAAGCGCGTCAGATAAGCCGCGGTTTCACGCACCTGCGCGACGCTGCCCGGCGAGGACTGAATGTCCGCCATGTGCATCACCTGGATGGAGTCGATCACCATCAGCTTCGGCTGCTCTTCTTCGGCGATCATGCAGATCTGCTCGATGCTGGTTTCGGAGAGCATGTTCAGGTTGCCGGTCGGCAGGCCCAGACGGTGCGCGCGCATCGCCACCTGCTGCAGTGATTCTTCGCCCGTGACGTACAGGGTTTTCATCTGTTCGGCGAGCTTGCAGAGCGTTTGCAGCAGCAGGGTCGATTTACCCGCGCCCGGGTTACCGCCGATCAGAATGGCGCTGCCCGGCACCACGCCGCCGCCGAGCACGCGGTCAAACTCTTTGAACCCGGTGGAGAAGCGCGGCAGCTCTTCGAGGCTGATGTCCGAGAGTTTTTGCACCTTCGCCACGCCCGCGTTACCGGCATAGCCGCTCAGGCGCTCGTTGCGGGCTACGCTCGGCGAAGCCGCCACACCACGCACTTCGGTGATGGTGTTCCAGGCATGGCAGGCGCTGCATTGCCCCTGCCAGCGCGGATAATCCGCACCACATTCATTACAGACAAATGCGCGTTTTGGAGCTTTCGCCACGGTTTACCTCGTTATTTCTGTGCGGCCTGCGTGCCGGGCGGCGCTTACGCTTACCCGGCCTACAAAGCAGACCGTTATTTCTGATTAATGCTGCCGGAGAGAATGCAGAACACCCCCATCAGGTCAGCGTGACGGATAGTCACTTCCGTCTTTTCATTCACTTTTGGCTTGGCGTGGTAGGCAATGCCCAGCCCGGCCGCTTTGATCATCGGCAGGTCGTTCGCGCCGTCCCCGATGGCGACGGTCTGGACGACCGGAATTTCATATTTTTCCGCCAGACGGGTCAGCGTGTTGGCCTTGTACTGGGCATCCACGATATCGCCGATCACCTGGCCGGTCAGCTTGCCGTCCATGATCTCCAGCTCATTGGCTACCACGGTGGTCAGGTGCAGTTTCTCCCGCAGGTAATCCGCGAAGAAGGTGAAGCCACCGGAAGCGATCGCCACTTTCCAGCCGAGGGACTGAAGCTTCAGCACCAGCTGCGTCAGCCCTGGCATCAGCGGCAGCACGTCGCGCACCTGGCGGAGAATATTGGCATCGGCCCCTTTCAGGGTCGCCACGCGCTGTCGCAGGCTGGCGGTGAAATCCAGCTCGCCGCGCATCGCACGCTCGGTGACTTCCGCTACCAGCTCGCCGCTGCCCGCCAGCTTCGCAATCTCGTCAATACACTCGATCTGAATGGCGGTAGAGTCCATGTCCATGACCAGCAGGCCCGGGGTTTTCAGGTGTGGAATTTTACCCAGCGGCGCGACGTCCAGCCCGGCGTCATGCGCCAGACGCGTTGCGCGCTGCGTCAGGGAACCCGCCAGGCGAATAACCTGGTAGTCTTCCACGCACCAGGCGGCGACGATGACCATCGCCGCACCCAGCTTGCTTTGATACTGGGTCAGTCGTTGCTTATCCAGACCGCGTCCGTAGAGGAGCCAGCCGCTACGACCGGCGTGGTAATCCAGAGGCATCACCTCATCGCCACTTAAAGAGAGCGGCAATCCTGGCCATAAAGAGACATCCGTTGGCAGGTCACACCAGGTAATGTTCGGCATTAAAGCTCCTGTAATTTCGTTCGCGCCGGAAGGTTGCAGAGGGAAAATAACGCATGAGGCTACCCTGTAACCATCACTTCTGGCAACATTAAGCCGTAAATTTTCAGCAGGTGGAATATGGCTCGCGCAAAACTGAAATTCCGGCTTCATCGCGCCGTGATTGTCCTTTCCTGTCTCGCACTATTAGTTGTGCTGATGCAAGGGGCATCGTGGTTTAGCCAGAACCATCAACGGCAACGCAACCCGCAGTTTGAAGAACTGGCCCGCACGCTGGCACGCCAGGTGACGCTCAACGTCGCGCCGTCCATGCGTACTGAAACGCCGGACGATAAGCGGATAGGCCAGGTTTTACGCCTGCTCACGGAGAACAGCCGCATTCTTGATGCCGGCGTCTATGATGAGCAAGGCAACCTGATTGCCCGCGCGGGCGAGCACGTCGACGTGCGCGACAGGCTGGCGCTGGACGGTAAAAAAGCCGGGGGCTATTTTAACCAGCAGATCGTCGAACCTATTCAGGGGAAGAATGGCCCGCTGGGCTATCTGCGCCTGACCCTCGATACCCACACCCTGCCCACTGAAGCCAAACAGGTCGATAATACCACCAATATTCTGCGCCTGATGCTGCTGCTTTCACTCGCCATCGGCGTTGTGCTGGCACGCACCCTGCTTCGCGGCAAGCGCTCGCGCTGGCAGCAATCCCCGTTCCTGCTGACCGCCAGCCGGTCGGTCCCCGAAGACGAAGAGAGCGAGAAGAAAGAATAGTGATAAAGTAGGCGAACGATTCGGAAAAGGAACTTTGCCATGACGACGTTACGCCTGCTTATCTCTGACTCTTACGATCCCTGGTTTAATCTCGCGGTAGAAGAGTGCATCTTCCGCCAGATGCCCGCTACCCAGCGCGTACTGTTTCTCTGGCGTAACGCCGATACGGTGGTCATTGGCCGCGCGCAAAACCCGTGGAAAGAGTGCAATACGCGACGCATGGAAGAGGATAACGTCCGTCTCGCACGCCGCAGCAGCGGCGGCGGCGCGGTGTTTCACGATCTGGGCAACACCTGCTTTACCTTTATGGCGGGCAAACCGGAATACGACAAAACCATCTCTACTTCAATTGTCCTCAATGCGCTGAATTCACTCGGCGTGACGGCTGAAGCCTCCGGGCGTAACGATCTGGTGGTGAAAACCCCCGAGGGCGACCGGAAGGTCTCCGGCTCCGCCTACCGCGAAACGATGGATCGCGGCTTCCACCACGGCACCCTGTTGCTGAACGCCGATCTGAGCCGTCTGGCTAACTACCTGAATCCTGATAAGAAAAAGCTCCAGGCAAAAGGAATTACCTCCGTGCGCGGACGCGTGGCAAATCTGGTGGAGCTGCTGCCGGGCATTACTCACGAGCAGATTTGCGATGCGATCCGTGAGGCATTCTTTGAACATTACGGCGAGCGCGTGGAAGCAGAGGTGATCTCTCCTGACAAAACCCCGGACCTGCCCAACTTCGCCGAAACCTTCGCCCGTCAGAGCAGCTGGGAGTGGAACTTCGGTCAGGCTCCTGCGTTTTCTCACCTGCTGGACGAGCGTTTTACCTGGGGCGGCGTGGAGCTGCATTTTGACGTGGAGAAAGGCCATATCACCCGCACGCAGGTGTTTACCGATAGCCTGAACCCGGCGCCGCTAGAAGCACTCGCGGCACGTTTGCAGGGCTGTTTGTACCGGGCAGATATGCTGCAGCAGGAATGCGACGCGTTGATTGGGGATTTTCCGGAGCAGGAAAAAGAGCTGCGGGAGCTGTCGGCATGGATTGCGCAGGCCGTGCGCTAGTAAAAAAGCCCGCTGGCGCTGCGCTTAGCGGGCCTACAAAACCGCAGGCCGGGTCAGGCGAAGCCGCCACCCGGCACAACAGCTCTTACTCTTTATCGCCCAGCAGAACGGATTCCAGCGCGATTTTGATCATGTCGTTGAAGGTGGTCTGACGCTCGGCAGCGGTGGTCTGCTCGTGGGTACGGATATGGTCGGACACGGTGCAGATGGTCAGCGCTTTCGCACCAAACTCAGCCGCGACGCCGTAGATACCTGCCGCTTCCATTTCCACGCCCAGAATGCCGTATTTCTCCATCACGTCGAACATCTCGCCGCCGTCCGGTGCATAGAACAGGTCAGCAGAGAAGATGTTACCCACGCGCGCTTCAACGCCCAGCGCTTTTGCCGCGTCAACCGCGTCACGCACCATGCCGAAGTCAGCAATCGCCGCGAAGTCATGGTCTTTAAAACGCATGCGGTTAACTTTGGAATCGGTGCAGGCACCCATACCGATAACGATGTCGCGCAGCTTAACGTCCATGCGCACCGCGCCGCAGGAACCCACGCGGATGATTTTCTTCACGCCGAAGTCGGTGATCAGCTCTTTGGTGTAGATGGAGCAGGATGGGATACCCATGCCGTGGCCCATCACGGAGATTTTGCGGCCTTTGTAGGTACCGGTGAAGCCCAGCATGCCGCGAACGTTGTTCACTTCACGCACATCTTCGAGGAAGGTTTCAGCAATGTGCTTCGCGCGCAGCGGGTCGCCCGGCATCAATACGACGTCAGCGAAATCACCCATTTCTGCATTAATGTGAGGAGTTGCCATCTTCAGTTCCTTTTCATTTGAATTTTTTTGCCCGGTGGCGCTTCGCTTGCCGGGCCTACGGTTTTGTAGGCCGGGTAAGGCGCAGCCGCCACCCGGCAATGACATCAGAACATGGCCTTGCCATATTCCATGTCAGACGTACCAAAGTATTTCGCGATAGTCTGGCCGATGTCCGCGAAGGTTTCACGGTGACCGAGCGAGCCCGGCTTCACTTTCGGGCCGTACACCAGCACCGGAATGTGCTCACGGGTGTGGTCGGTACCGGTCCAGGTTGGGTCACAGCCGTGGTCCGCGGTCAGGATCAGAATGTCATCTTCACCCACCAGCTCCATCAGCTCCGGCAGACGGCGGTCGAACAGTTCCAGACCGGCCGCATAGCCTGCGACGTCGCGACGGTGGCCCCAGGAGGAGTCGAAGTCCACGAAGTTGGTGAAGACAATGGTCTTGTCGCCCGCTTCTTTCATCTCTTTGATGGTGGCATCGAACAGCGCATCCAGACCGGTGGCTTTCACTTTTTTGGTGATGCCGCAGTTGGCGTAGATATCCGCGATTTTACCTACGGAAACCACGTGGCCGTCTTTCTCTTCAACCAGCTTCTGCAGCACGGTTGGCGCCGGTGGCTCAACGGCCAGGTCGTGACGGTTACCGGTACGCTGGAAGTTACCCGCTTTGTCGCCGATAAACGGACGCGCGATCACGCGGCCAATGTTGTAGCCGCCTTCGGTCAGCTCTTCACGGGCGATTTCGCACAGTTCGTAGAGTTTATCCAGGCCGTAAGTCTCTTCGTGGCAGGCAATCTGGAACACGGAGTCAGCAGAGGTGTAGAAAATCGGCTTGCCGGTTTTCATGTGCTCTTCGCCGAGCTCATCCAGAATCACGGTACCGGAAGAGTGGCAGTTGCCGAGGTAGCCCGGCAGGTTGGCGCGCTTCACCAGCTTATCGAGCAGCTCCTGCGGGAAGCTGTTCTCGTGATCGGAGAAATAACCCCAGTCGAACAGTACCGGCACACCGGCGATTTCCCAGTGGCCAGACGGGGTGTCTTTACCGGAAGAGAGCTCGTGCGCCCAGCCGTAGGCACCCACCACTTCCGCGTTGCCGTCCATACCGGCTGCGATTTTACCGGTAGAGCCTTCATGCGCTTTCACCAGACCAAGGCGGGTCAGGTTGGGTAGAGTCAGAGGGCCTTTACGACCGTTGTCCGCTTCGCCTTTAGCACAGGCTTCCGCGATGTGACCCATGGTATCGGAACCCACGTCACCAAAACGTTCTGCATCTTCGGTTGCGCCGATGCCGAATGAGTCCAGCACCATAATAAATGCACGTTTCATAATTGTTCTCCGTACGTAGTGCTTAAAAATGATTGATCAGATCAGTATACCGCTATTCGGTGATACGGCGATAGACGGTCGGTGTGGTTTCCGGCGCTTTATCGTCAAGCGCAATGGCCGCCTTCACCGCTTTAGCCGCTTCCTGCCAGCTGGCTTCGTCTTTTGCATGGATCACCGCCAGCGGACGTTGACCGTCAACGCTGTCGCCCAGACGGGCCATATCGGTAAAGCCGACGCTGTAATCAATGGTGTCCGATGCCTGACGGCGGCCGCCGCCCATCGAGACCACCGCCATGCCGAGCGCACGGGTGTCCATCGCAGAGACAAACCCTTCGCTATCGGCATACACCGCTTTGCTGAGCGTCGCGGTTGGCAGGTATTTCGCGTAGTTTTCGACGAAATCGGTCGGGCCTTTCTGCGCCGCAACCATGCGGCCGAAGATCTCCGCCGCTTTGCCGTTGTCCAGCACCGCCTGCAGTTTCGCGCGCGCTTCTGCATCGTCTTTGGCCAGCTTGCCGGAGATTAACATCTCAACGCACAGCGCCATGGTGACGTCGAACAGACGCGGGTTACGGTATTCGCCGGTGAGGAACTGTACCGCCTCACGCACTTCGACCGCGTTACCGGCGCTGGAGGCCAGCACCTGGTTCATGTCGGTGAGCAGCGCGGTGGTGCGCACGCCCGCGCCGTTGGAGACGCCAACGATCGCTTCGGCAAGCGCCGCAGAAAGTTCATAGGTCGGCATAAACGCGCCGCTGCCCACCTTCACGTCCATCACCAGCGCGTCCAGCCCTTCTGCCAGCTTCTTCGCCAGGATAGAGGCGGTGATCAGCGGGATGGAGTCAACGGTCGCGGTGATATCGCGGGTCGCATAGAAACGCTTGTCTGCCGGAGCAAGAGAGCTGGTCTGGCCGATAATCGCCACACCAACGTCTTTAATAATGTCGCGGAAGCGGTTGTCATCCGGGAAGATATCGAAGCCCGGAATGGCTTCCAGTTTGTCGAGCGTACCGCCGGTGTGGCCCAGGCCGCGCCCGGAGATCATCGGGATGTAACCGCCACAGGCTGCCACCATTGGGCCGAGCATCAGAGACGTCACGTCGCCCACGCCGCCGGTGGAGTGTTTGTCCACAATCGGGCCGTTGAGGTTGAGGCTTTTCCAGTCCAGAACGGTTCCTGAATCTCGCATCGCCATGGTCAGCGACACGCGCTCAGGCATCGACATATCGTGGAAGAAAATGGTCATCGCCAGAGCCGCAATCTGCCCTTCTGAGACGGTGTTATCACGAATGCCGTTGATGAAGAAGCGGATCTCTTCATCGCTTAATGCATGACCATCACGTTTTTTACGAATAATTTCTTGTGCGAGAAACACGGTAACCCCCATGAGGAATCGGGTGAATGGCGGCGGGTACGGTTTACCCGACCACGATCCGGTAGGCCGGGTAAGCGTAGCGCCACCCGGCAATTCAAACTTAGTAGCTGCTTGCGCTCTTACCGTCGCCGTGACCCAGCGCCTTCAGCAGGCTTGCCAGCAGGCTGGACGCGCCGAAGCGGTAGTGACGGGAATCAGCCCAGTCGGCGCCAAACAGCTCGTCGGCAATCGCCAGGAACTGCTGCGCGTCTTCAGCGGTACGCACCCCGCCCGCAGGTTTGAAACCAACGGTTTTGGATACGCCCATGTCGCGGATCACTTCCATCATGATGCGCGCGCTTTCTGGGGTAGCATTCACCGGCACTTTACCGGTAGAGGTTTTAATGAAATCCGCACCGGCTTTGATGGAGATTTCAGACGCTTTACGAATCAGCGCCTCTTCTTTCAGCTCGCCGGTTTCGATGATCACTTTCAGCAGCACGTTTGCCGCCGCGCACGCGTCTTTACAGGCTTTCACCAGGTCAAAACCAACCTGCTCGTTGCCGGCGATCAGCGCGCGGTACGGGAACACCACGTCCACTTCGTCTGCGCCGTAAGCAATCGCCGCGCGGGTTTCTGCCAGCGCAATCTCGATATCATCGTTGCCATGCGGGAAGTTAGTTACGGTTGCAATGCGCACGTCCGGCGTACCCTGCTCTTTCAGCGTCTTACGGGCAATCGGGATAAAGCGCGGGTAGATACAGATGGCTGCGGTGTTACCCACCGGCGTTTTCGCCTGATGGCACAGGGCGATGACTTTTTCATTGGTGTCGTCATCGTTCAGGGTGGTCAGGTCCATCAGTTTCAACGCGCGCAGGCTGCTTGCAGTTAAATCGGTCATAACATTCTCCAACGGCAGTGCCGTATAAATTTTACCTTGCGGGTCTGTGAGTATTCTAACATTCACCCGCATCCACACTTCGACATTCATCACAGTTAATGAAAACTGCGTACAAATTTGCATTACTGTAATGAGATCTTCTTCAAACTTTAGCGCGTAAATTGTCGACTAAAGCAGCGATACCCCCTGTCGGATCAAAAGCCCCGACAGGCTGGCTTCCTACAATCCGTTCATCATCCGCAGAACACTCAAGGAAGCGAATATGCCCCACTCCAGCCCCGACGCCCTGCAACAACGTTGCCAGCACATTGTGACAAGCCCGGTGTTAACCCCGGAACAAAAACGTCATTTTCTGGCGCTGGAAGCGGAAAACAACCTGTCTTATCCGGCACTTCCTGAGGCCGCGCGAGCCGCGCTGGACGAGGGGGTTATCTGCGACATGTTCGAAGGCCACGCGCCTTACAAACCCCGTTACGTTCTGCCGGATTACGCAAAATTCTTAGCTAACGGTTCAGAATGGCTGGAGCTGGAAGGGGCGAAAGATCTCGACGACGCCCTCTCGCTGTTAACCATCCTCTACCATCATGTTCCGTCCGTCACATCGATGCCGGTCTATCTCGGTCAGCTTGATGCGATATTAACTCCATATGTTAGAATTCTAACACAAGAAGAGATCGATAGCCGAATAAAACGTTTCTGGCGCTATCTCGACCGTACGCTGCCGGATGCGTTTATGCACGCCAACATCGGGCCTGCTGACGGCCCCATTACCCGCGCCATTCTGCGTGCCGATGCAGAGCTGAAGCAGGTCGCGCCGAACCTGACCTTTATCTACGATCCCGAGATCACCCCGGACGATTTGCTGCTTGAGGTGGCAAAAAACATATGTGAATGCAGCAAACCGCATATTTCTAATGGCCCGATGAATGATAAAATTTTCACAAAAGGCCGTTATGGCGTGGTGAGTTGTTACAACTCCCTGCCGCTTGCAGGCGGTGGCAGCACCCTGGTGCGCCTTAACCTCAAAGCCATTGTTGAACGCAGCACATCCATTGAAGACTTCTTCACCCGCACGCTTCCGCACTACTGCCAGCAGCAAATTGCCATCATCGATGCACGCTGCGGTTTCCTTTACGGGCAATCTGGCTTCTTTGAGAATAGCTTCCTGGTAAAAGAGGGGCTGATAGATGCCGAGCGGTTTGTGCCAATGTTTGGCATGTACGGCCTGGCGGAAGCGGTAAACGCGCTCTGTGAGAAAGCAGGAATAGCGGGACGCTACGGAAAGGACGAACAGGCCACCGCGCTGGGCTATCGCATCAGCGAACAGCTTGCGGCGTTTGTGGAAAACACGCCGGTGAAGCACGGCTGGAAGCAGCGCGCGATGCTGCACGCGCAGTCGGGGATCAGCTCTGATTCGGGCACCACGCCGGGCGCGCGCCTGCCCTACGGCGACGAGCCGGATCCCATCAGCCATCTGCTGGCCGTTGCACCGCACCACAAACATTATCACTCCGGAATCAGCGATATCCTGACGCTGGAGGAGACGGTTAAACGCAACCCGCAGGCGGTGGTTCAGCTGTGCCTGGGCGCGTTCAGGGCGGGTATGCGTGAGTTTACCGCTAACGTAGCGGGTAACGATCTGGTCCGCGTGACCGGTTATATGGTTCGCTTGTCAGATCTGGAAAAATACCGGGAAGCCGGATCGCGCACCAATACCACGTGGCTGGGTGAAGAGGCCGCACGCAATACCCGTATTCTGGAACGTCAGCCGCGCGTGATTAGCCATGAACAGCAGATGCGCTTTAGTTAGTCAGGTCATTCCCTTTTCCTGCGTGGACGGGCCGGGCAGCCGCCTGGCCGTGTTCCTGCAGGGCTGCAACCTGCGCTGTAAAACCTGCCACAACCCGTGGACGATCGGCCGCTGCAACGACTGCGGGGACTGTGTTCCCCACTGCCCGCACGACGCGCTGACCATTCAGGCCGGACGCGTCTGGTGGCAGGAGAGCGACTGCCAGCAGTGCGACACCTGTCTGCACCTGTGCCAGCAGCAGGCAACGCCTATGGCGTACCGCCTGAGCGTGGAGGAGATCCTCGTGCAGGTCCGCAAATCCGCACCGTTTATTGAAGGCATCACCGCGAGCGGCGGCGAAGCCACAACGCAACTGCCGTTTTTAGTGACGCTATTCTCAGCGATCAAAGCCGATCCTGCCCTGCGTCACCTGACCTGTCTGGTCGACAGCAACGGTCTGTTAAGCGAAACCGGCTGGCAAAAGCTGCTGCCGGTACTGGATGGTGCGATGCTGGATCTGAAGGCGTGGGGGAACGAGCATCACCGCTTCCTGACCGGGCGCGAAAACCCGCTGATTAAACAGAGCATCCGCTGGCTGGCCGATCGTCACCGTTTGACGGAACTCCGCCTGCTGGTTATTCCGGAGCAGTGTGATTATCTGGAACATCTCAAACCGCTAACGAGCTTTATCCACGGGCTTGGGAACGTGCCGGTGCGCATCAACGCATTTCATGCCCATGGCGTTTACGGTGAGGCGGCCTCATGGCGCAGCGCCACGCCCGAGGACGTTGAACCGCTGGCGCTGGCGCTGGAAAAACAGAAGATAACGGTGATCCGTCCGGCGCTTTACCTATAGCGTGATGCCAAATACCGAACGGGTATTCTCAAGCAGCGCGTCGGCAATCACCTCTTCAGGCTCCTTTCGCAGATCACACAGGGTGGTAAACACGCGCGCCGCCTGTTCCGGGCGATTCGGCTGGCCCTGAAAACCATTCAGCGGCATATCCGGCGCGTCGGTTTCCAGCAGAAGCGCCGACAGCGGCAGCCGTGCCATCACGTCCCGGGTTTTGCTGGCTCGCGGGTAGGTGATGGTGCCACCGACGCCGATTTTATAGCCCAGCTCGATAAACCGCTGCGCCTGCTGCAGGCTGCCGGAGAAACCGTGCACTACACCCCTGCGCGGCAGATCGATGCGCTTCAGGTGCATCGCCAGCTTATCGTGCGTGCGTCTTGAATGGAGGATCACCGGCAGATCGTGGCGCTTTGCCAGCCTGAGCTGCGCGTCGAGGATCGTCTGCTGGCGCTCAAACTGCGGATCCTCGCGATAAAGATCGAGGCCGATCTCACCGATGGCGACAAGTTTGTCTCCTGCGGTCTGCACTACCTCATCAAGCCTCTCAATGTGCTCATCAAGATGCCGCTCAATCACAATCGGATGCAGGCCGAGCGCGGCATAGAGCGCGGGGTGCCGCATGGAAAGATCCAGCACACGGGAAAAATAGGCCGTTTCAACCGACGGCACAATGATGGCCTGAACGCCTGCCTCGGCAGCTCTCGCAATGCTTTGCGCTTCATCCCCCGTAAACGGCGGGAAATCAAAGTGGCAGTGGGTATCGACAAAGCGGTGCGTCACGCCAGATCCTCGTTATCCAGTAAAGCGTCATTCGCCTGCGGAATATCCACCAGCGGCATCGTCAGGGCGTCGTTGGCGACAATCGCAGGGGGCATAATAATGCGTTTATGGCGATGAAGCGGCGGTTGCTCCGCCAGCATTTTCCCCACCGTCGCCAGGAAATAGCGCCCGCACAGCCGCCCCGTTTTGTAATCCATGCGCAGCGCAGGAACCCGGCTGCCCAGGGCCATGCTCAGCAGCGGCTTAGGCGGATAGATTTCAAAAATACGCAGCTTACCCGGCGGTTTTTCAATGAAGCGCTGCATCGCGCCGTAGGTGGTTTCATGCTGCTTCGCGATGTTCACCAGCGGCTGCAGGCTGCTGTCGCCCAACCAGCGCTCCATCCGTTTAAACCACTGCGGCGTGTAATACATTTGCGACGGTACGGTACGGATCACCACAATGGTTTTCGCCCCGCGCCGGGCGGCTTCCTGCACCGGCACCGCGTCACTGATCCCCCCGTCCAGATAGCTAATGCCGTCCAGCAGGGCGCCGGTACGATAAAAGCCGGGGATCGCGCTGGAGGCGCGGATGATGTCCAGCCAGTTCTCCTTCTGAGGAGAAAAATAGCCCGGCGAATAGTCATCGCCCCGGCTGGCGCACATCCAGAACTCTTTGCCGCTATCAAACAGACGGGAGGCAGTATCCATGGCCAGCGGCATCTGGCTGGAGGTCGCTTCCAGCAGCCAGTCGAGATCGATCAGGTTGCCGCCGCGCACAAAGCGCACCGGGTTAAAAAATTCTTTCGCCGTGGTGTAGCGCATAATGACCTTTCGCGCGTAGCCGGGCTGGTTACAGACATAGGCAGAGAGGTTCTGCGCCCCGGCAGAGGTGCCGAAGTAAAGGTCAAAAGGGTTGAACTGCGCGCGCATAAATTCATCCAGCACGCCGGCGGTGAAAATGCCGCGCTGTCCTCCACCTTCGCAGACCAGCGCGAGTTGACCTGCGAGAAACGGTTTTAACGTCAGCGGCGCAATATTGCCGAGCGTAACGGGAATTCGTTGCCCCACCTCTGCTTTCCTGTTTTGATTATTTTATAACACCACAGTAACGCACCCGACCTGTTACGCAAATAAGAAAAAGCCAGTCACAGCGACTGGCTTTTTTTTGTTGAAGGAATATTGCGTTTGCTACGGACGTCTACGACCCGTAAACAGGCTGACCAGGAACAGAATAATACCCACAACGAAGACAATTTTAGCTGCCCATGCCGCTGTACCTGCCAGTCCACCAAAGCCCAATGCGGCGGCAATTAACGCGATAACCAGAAATATAATGCCCCAACGAAACATAAGCTTCTCCTTTACCATAGTTAATGTCGGCCGCTAAACGTGAGCGCTCAGGTCACTCACCGGCGTTCTTCCAGAGTCGTTCTTATTTCGCCCGCTGGTGTTAGCCAAACGGGCGAATGGTCCAGATTTACTTCGTTTTCAGATCGTTTTTAACGCTTTTCACACCGTCAATCGCTTTCGCGATGGACTCGGCACGTTCACTTTGCGCCTGCGAATCTACCGTACCGGAAAGCTGAACCACACCATCGGTGGTTTCTACTTTCACCTTACGGGACGGCACGATGTCATCAGCTAAAAGTTTAGCTTTGATTTCGCTGGTAGTAGCCGCATCACCGGCATAACCTTTCACCGACGCGTTTTTACCGTCACGTACGTGCAGCTTATCGCTGACGGAGGCAACACCTTCGACGCCCTTCGCCACTTTCACCGCCTGTTCGGCCTGAGCCTGGCTTTCCACGAAGCCGCTCAGCGTGACCACTTTCTTGTCGGTCTTAACGGAAATATCGGTGCTTTTGATGGCTTCATCATCCACCAATGCGGCTTTCACTTTTGCTGTGATTGAGCTGTCATCCATGAAGTTGCCGACTTTATTCATAGAGCTATCGATTTTTTGCCCTGCGTTATCGGCCGTGGACTGTGCTTTATCCATTGTGCTGCTTTCCGCCAGAGCGGAACCGCTCACCAGAACGCTACCCAGGGTTACAGCCAGCAGAGTTTTCGAAATCTTCAGTCTTGTCATATTCATCGATCTATTCCTGTGTTTACCCGTTATTCGGGCTACATACTTCCTTAGTAGTTTTATATATTGCGAATAAACACGCGGGCAAAATGGACAACCTAAAGTCATGCATTGAACAGTTAATTTATCCATGCCCGGTGTTAAACACTGAGTTAAATATAGATCACTCTCACAGAGCCGCTTTCAGAATTGGGTAAAAAATGCGCGAATAGCGTGAAATTGCGTTGAATTAAGAACATTCCGCAAGGGATTAATAAGACAGGAATTAAAGAAGAGCACGGCGGCTGCCGTGCTCTGAGAGGGGATTAGTGCTCGCGGGTTTTACGGAACTGAACGTCAGGATAACGTTCCTGGGTCAGGTTCAGGTTCACCATGGTTGGCGCGATATAGGTCAGGTTATCGCCGCCATCCAGCGCCAGCTGAATTTCGTTCTTACGCTTAAATTCTTCGAATTTCTTCACGTCAGAACACTCAACCCAGCGCGCGGTCGCGACGTTCACAGACTCGTAAATCGCTTCCACGTTGTACTCACTCTTCAGACGAGCAACAACCACGTCGAACTGCAGCACACCGACCGCGCCAACGATCAGATCGTTGTTCGCGATTGGGCGGAACACCTGGACGGCGCCCTCCTCGGAGAGCTGAACCAGGCCTTTGAGCAGCTGCTTCTGCTTCAGCGGATCGCGCAGACGAATACGACGGAACAGCTCCGGTGCGAAGTTCGGAATACCGGTGAACTTCATCATTTCACCCTGAGTGAAGGTATCACCGATCTGAATAGTGCCGTGGTTGTGCAGACCGATGATGTCGCCCGGATACGCCTCTTCAACGTGCGAACGGTCGCCCGCCATAAAGGTCAGCGCGTCGGAAATCACCACGTCTTTACCGGTACGCACCTGGCGCAGCTTCATGCCCTTTTCATACTTACCGGACACCACGCGCATAAAGGCCACGCGGTCGCGGTGTTTCGGGTCCATGTTGGCCTGAATTTTGAACACGAATCCGGTGAATTTCTCTTCTTTTGCTTCCACTTCACGGGTGTCGGTTTTACGCGGCATCGGACGCGGCGCCCACTCCACCAGACCGTCCAGCATGTGGTCAACGCCGAAGTTACCCAGCGCGGTACCGAAGAAGACCGGAGTAATTTCGCCAGCCAGGAACAGCTCTTTATCAAACTCGTGAGAGGCGCCTTTCACCAGCTCCAGCTCGTCGCGCAGCTGCGCGGCCAGCTCTTCGCCGACTGCCACGTCCAGCTCAGGGTTATCCAGACCTTTCACCACGCGGACTTCCTGAATGGTGTGGCCTTTACCGGTCTGATACAGGTAGGTTTCGTCTTTATAGAGGTGATATACCCCTTTGAACAGCTTACCGCAGCCAATTGGCCAGGTGATGGGCGCACAGGCGATTTTCAGCTCGCTTTCCACTTCGTCCATCACTTCCATCGGGTCACGGATGTCACGGTCGAGTTTGTTCATAAAGGTGAGGATCGGCGTATCGCGCAGACGGGTAACTTCCATCAGCTTACGGGTCCTGTCTTCTACACCTTTCGCGGCGTCGATCACCATCAGACAGCAGTCCACCGCCGTCAGGGTACGGTAGGTATCTTCGGAGAAGTCTTCGTGGCCCGGGGTGTCCAGCAGGTTCACCAGGCAGTCGTGATACGGGAACTGCATCACGGAGGTGGTAATCGAAATACCACGCTGCTTTTCCATCTCCATCCAGTCAGATTTTGCATGCTGGCTGGAGCCACGGCCTTTAACGGTACCCGCAGTCTGGATCGCCTGTCCGAACAGCAACACCTTCTCAGTGATGGTCGTTTTACCGGCATCCGGGTGCGAGATAATGGCAAAAGTGCGGCGCTTGGCCACCTCTTGCAGATAAGGAGACAACGTCATAATTAAATCTTCTTTTATAAGCGCGGCAGCACGCCACGCATCATGGAATACAAAATTGCGGCTATTTTACCCATCAATGGGGGGCAGGCAATCATTGTTTACACAGGAGTTGCTCCAGTTCGTTCAACGACGTTACGGTCCAGGTCGGCTCAATGCCTTCAGGCTTCACGCGGCCATGCGCATTGAGCCAGACGGTCGACAGACCGGCATTCATGCCGCCCAGAATATCTGACTCTGCCGTATCACCCACCATCAGTACGCGATCGCGGTCAGGATCGCCGGCCTGCGCCAGCGCATAATCGAAAATACGCGGATCCGGTTTAGGTACACCCACCTCTTCGGAGATCACCAGCGCGTCGAAATGATCGCGCAGGCCGGTGCGCTCGAGGCGGATCTGCTGCAGGGCGGTAAAACCGTTGGTGATGATCCCCAGTTTCGCCTTGCCTTTCAACGCATTCAGCAGGGAAACCGCGCCAGGCAGTGGCGCACAGATATCGGCCATCGCGTTCAGGAACGCCTCGTTTAGCGTCCCCGGACTTACCTTTAAGCGTTCCGCCCAGGCGTCAAAACGCTGGTGCTGAAGCTGTAACGCGGTGATGGCACCGTTCTGGTAATCCACCCACAGCGGCTTGTTTACCGCCTGATAGTCCTGAAAATCTTCAGCGGTGAAGGTCACGCTATAGTCGAGAAACATCCGCTGCAGACCGCCGAACGAATCGAACGTAAACAGCGTTTCGTCGGCATCAAAGAAAATCCAGTCCCATTTCATCGTTACAACCTTATTTTTTATTATCCAATCGGCAGAGCCATTATGATGGCGTCTTCACGTCCCTCTGCGGTGGGGTAGTAGTTACGGCGGATTGTCGCCTCGTTAAAGCCTAAGCTTTCATAGAGCGCGATGGCGGCGACATTCGACGCGCGCACCTCCAGCCACAGGGTGAAAACGTCACGGGTTTCGAGCTCACGGATGAGGTGCTCGAGCAGTTCTCTTCCCAGCCCACGGCGCTGGAACGCGGGATCAACCGCGATATTAAACAGCGTCGCTTCATCAAGAACAACCTGCGTAATCGCGAAGGCGGCCATGGTGCCGTCAACGTCCAGGCGGTAGTTCAGGTACCGTTCACCCTGATTGCTGGCGAAGGTTTTTTCGCTCCACGGAAACGCGTGGGCGCGTGTTTCAATCGCAAACGCGGTGGTCAGGTCAGGCGTCGTGAGGGAAGAAATCGTGTTCATATTCGCAGATTTGTTGCCATAGCGCGCTGCGCGCTTTTGGGTTGGCTTTCAGTTCGTCCAGCGCTGGCGTGCAGATCTGGCTCCCCTGGAGGGGGATCTCGTTTGTCTCTCCGATACGCCAGCTGTTACAGCGGCTATCAGGAGGAAGCATCGCGACACGCTCTGGCGTCAGCTGTAAAACCTGGTCGGCCGTCATCTTCAGGCTGCGAAGGACATCATCGATCAGGGGCTCATTCAGGGCAGGCAGTTCTTCCGCCACCATCACCAGGCGCACGTGCGGAGGGATGGAAATGGCGATTTCGCCCTGCAACGCCGTCGGGCGACGCAAAGCCCACTGGGTAATGCCCAGCTGCTGCAACTGCCAGTCTCGTCGGGATGTCATAGGGAAAACTCCTGTCTCTCAGGCGCGCAAATATAGCAAATGTGTCGAAAGTGCGCCATCTACCTACTATAATCCCCGCCTGAGTTTATTGAGGAACAATTCATGTCTGCATTTACCCCGGCAAGTGAAGTCTTGCTGCGTCACAGTGATGATTTCGAAGAAAGCCGTATTCTGTTTGCCGGAGATATGCAGGATGACCTGCCTGCGCGTTTCGACTGTGCTGAAAGCCGTGCCCACACCCAATACTACCACCACTGGCAGGTGCTGAGCCGCCAGATGGGCGAGCGCGCGCGCTTTAGCCTGGTGGCGGAGCAGAGCGATATCGCCGACTGCGATACGCTGATTTACTACTGGCCGAAGAACAAACCGGAAGCCCAGTTCCAGCTGATGAACCTGCTCTCCCTGCTGCCGGTCGGCTGCGATATTTTCGTGGTGGGTGAGAACCGCAGCGGCGTGCGCAGTGCAGAACAGATGCTGGAAGGCTACGCGCCGCTGAATAAAGTCGACAGCGCTCGCCGCTGTGGTCTGTACCATGGCCGTCTGGAAAAACAGACCACGTTCGATCCACAGGCTTACTGGGACGAGTACCAGCTTGACGGCCTGACCATCAAAACCCTGCCGGGCGTGTTCAGCCGTGACGCGCTGGATACGGGCAGCAAGCTGCTGCTCTCCACCCTGACGCCGCACACCAAAGGCAAAGTGCTGGACGTGGGCTGCGGCGCGGGCGTGCTCTCTACCGTGCTCGCCAGCCATTCACCAAAAGTGCGCTTAACCCTGTGTGACGTCAGCGCCCCGGCGGTAGAAGCCAGCCGCGCAACGCTTGCCGCAAACGGCATTGAAGGCGAGGTGATTGCCAGCAACGTCTTCTCTGACGTCACCGGCCGCTTCGACATGATTATCTCCAACCCGCCGTTCCACGACGGCATGGAGACCAGTCTTGAAGCGGCACAAACGCTGATCCGTGGCGCAACCCGTCACCTTAACAGCGGCGGCGAGCTGCGTATCGTTGCGAACGCCTTCCTGGCGTACCCGAAAGTGCTCGACGAAACCTTCGGCTTCCACGAAGTGATCGCCCAGACCGGCCGCTTTAAGGTCTACCGTACCGTGATGACGCGTCAGGCCAAAAAGTAATCTCCACTCCTGCAGGCCGGATAAGCGCAATCACCATCCGGCAAGCAGGCGTCTCCGTTCCGGCCATTTTTGCAGCAATCAATAAAAGGTGAGCACTTTTCAGTTGACGTAAAGCTGAAAACATCTAGAATGCGCCTCCGTGGTTACGATACTTTTACAGTATCGATGGTATGCGAAGGTGGCGGAATTGGTAGACGCGCTAGCTTCAGGTGTTAGTGTCCTTACGGATGTGGGGGTTCGAGTCCCCCCCCTCGCACCATAAATCACAATGATATTGCTCGCACTGGGCGAAGGTGGCGGAATTGGTAGACGCGCTAGCTTCAGGTGTTAGTGTCCTTACGGATGTGGGGGTTCGAGTCCCCCCCCTCGCACCAACGAGGCGATATCAACAATAGTAAGATGACTGTGCGAAGGTGGCGGAATTGGTAGACGCGCTAGCTTCAGGTGTTAGTGTCCTTAGGATGTGGGGGTTCGAGTCCCCCCCCTCGCACCAATTATCTTACATCCCTTCTGAAGTTCCTCTTGTTTTCCCTGTTATTTCAAACTCATCAGTATCACCAGAATTCCACTGACCAGTGCTACGCAGGATGGCAGTAAAACAAAGTGGCGTAGCTGCTTATGCCAGATCATGCCTGACGTGACTAACAGGCCTGACACAATGATCGCTTTCCAGGTATCAAGGGAGAGATCGGCAAACATCAAACCGCCGAGAATGGCTCCCGGTAGCAATACCCCCCAACCACTTCCCAGCGCCCTGTTCAACATGATCTGCCCTCACAACGATAATGATAACCAATATCATATGACAGGTATTATCATTTGTCAGCTGAATGAATCAAAATCCATCGACCTTTACCTTTCGCGTAATGACAGGAATTGCCTAAGGTGATAAATTGCACACCTGTTAACAACATCTAAAGATTTTCTGATAATTACTCTTTGAGTTTTTTGCATATTTTATTGCGAAACAACACCTACTTATTTGTTTTAATTAAATATTAATAAAAACGCACGACTATGACATCACAATCCTGGCGGTCTTTGGTTCACAGAAAATATCAATTGTCGTTACGTTTGTTTTTATTTCTGAACGCAACCTCGGCAGTGTTCTCGGTAACAAACCCGCTCAATTCTGTACGCCTGTTATCTGCCCCGCTTATAGCTATTTTCTCCATCAGCACAGGGCTGTTCGTCTGGCACTGGAGAAAGCGCGCGCGGAAGATAAATATTCCTGTCGTTTCAGGGATCTTCGGTATTTTATGGGCCTGGCAAATTGTGTCGAAATTCGCCTTAATTACCCACGACCATGCGACGTATTTGTTAATTGCCCTGTTAACGGTGCTTTTTATCGGAACGCTGGCATTCGCCAGTAATATCAAAGCATTTACGCTGCACTCATTGCCCACCTTTATTGTCTGCCTGTGGCTAAGCGATCACGATATATGGCTGAGAATGACCTATTCCTTCGCACTTCCTGTGGTGGCAATCGCTATTCATAACATTTTGCAAACACGTAACGATCGTTTCGCTCAGGAATTGCTCTCTCGCCTGCTGGAAGAGCGAGAAACCCTTACCGATCTCAGCATGATGGACCCGCTTACCGGGCTCTATAATCGTCGCGGTCTGCAAAGCCGTCTGGAGAACCTGCCGACGGTAGAAAATGGCGAGCACTTTGTCCTGCTGATGGATATCGACCACTTCAAAGCCTATAACGACCATTATGGCCATATGATGGGCGACCAGGCGCTGAAGCGCGTCTCTGCGGCCATCCGCGACGCCGTGCGTTCTCGCGATATTGTGGCGCGTTTTGGCGGGGAAGAGTTTATGGTGCTGCTGACCAATATTTCACTCGAGCATGCTCGCCTGACGGCCGAGCGGATCCGCCAGAAAGTCTACGATTTGAAAATCCCGCATCTGTTTAACGAGAGCGTCGCGACAAACGTCACCATCAGTATTGGTATTGCCATTTTCGAGGATGAAGACGTGGAAGGCGCGCTGGAAAAAGCGGACAAAGCCCTCTACGAAGCAAAGCATATGGGGCGTAATAACATTCTGTTGAGTGAAGAGCTGCAGACGGCATAAACATCACGGCGAGTCACCAGGACAAAAGTCTTGCCATTGGTATGAGCAATAGTTAGGATTGGCAATCATTATCATTTAGATTTCTATCTATACTATGGCCACGCATACCGCACACATCGTCGAACCCCTCCTCTGGCGAGCGCCCCTCACCAGCGGGAATGCTTCGCTTGCGGATGCCATACGGGACAAGATTGCGGAGACGCGCGCCCACCTGCTGGACTTTATCCGACTTGATGAAGCGCACCCGAACCACGCCATGACGCTCTCAGAGTGGCGACAGCCGACAAAACTGCAATCGCTGCTGGCCACCTATTCCGACCATATCTATCGCAATCAGCCCACCCTTACGCGGGAAAATAAACCTCTGCTCTCACTCTGGGCGCAGTGGTATATCGGGCTGATGGTGCCTCCCCTCATGCTGGCGCTGTTAACGCAGAAGAGCATGCTGGAACTCGCGCCGGATAACTTCCACGTCGAGTTTCACGAAACCGGGCGCGCAGCCTGCTTCTGGATCGATCTTCACGAAGACCAGAACGCGGAACGCCTGACGGCTCAGGAACGTATGGAGCGGCTTATCACGCAGGCCCTGATCCCGGTGGTGGAAGCGCTTGAAGCGACGGGAGAGATTAATGGGAAGCTTATCTGGAGCAATACGGGCTATTTAATCCACTGGTATTTAACGGAAATGAAGCCTCTGCTTGGTGATGAGAACGTTGACGCCCTGCGTCAGTCCTGTTTCTTTGCAAAACAGCTTTCCGATGGCCGTGACAACCCGTTATTCCGTACCGTCGTGCTCCGCGATGGGCTTCTGGTTCGCCGCACATGCTGCCAGCGCTACCGCCTGCCGGACGTTAAGCAGTGCGGGGATTGCACGCTGAAGTAGTGCAGTGAATTGCCCGGTGGCGCTTCGCTTACCGGGCCTACAAACACTGGCCCGGCCTGATGCCCTCACCCTGACCCTCTCCCACAGGGAGAGGGAACAAACACTAAAAACGGCAACTCATGTTGCCGTTTTGCTTTTACCTAGGCCACCTGCTGATTGTCCTCTTCCGCGTTACGCTGCGCTTCTTCCGCTTCCTGCTCCAGCAGCTGCTTCTCGTACACTTTGAAGAACGGGTAGTAGATGATTGCCGATACGCAGGCCAGAACCACAACCAGAATAGCCGCGCGGAAATCCCAGCCCAGAGCCCACGCTGCGCCTATCGGCGCCGGTGCCGTCCAGGGGACCACAGAGATGACGCGGCCAATCAGGTCAAACGTCATCGCCGCCCAGGCCAGCACGGCATTTACCATCGGTGCCAGCAGGAACGGAATAAAGAACACCGGGTTCATCACAATCGGCGTACCAAAAATGACGGGTTCGTTGATGTTAAAGAAGCTGGGTACCACGCTCAAACGCCCGATAGAGCGTAAATGCGCTGAACGGCTACGCAGATAGCAAATCACCAGCCCCATCGTGGCGCCCGACCCGCCAATCACGATAAAGAACGTCCAGAACGCCTCCATAAAAATATGCGGCAGAGGCTGGCTGGCAGCCAGCGCGGTCTGGTTAGCGCCAAGGTTAGTCAGCCAGAACATCTGCAGCATCCCGGAGACGATGGCGGCTCCGTGGATCCCGGCGAACCACAGCAGATGGCCAATCAACACGGCCAGCAGGATCGCAGGCAGGGAATCCGCTGCGGAAACCAAAGGTTTAAAGACCGACATAATGGCCTGCGGGATCAGCATGCCAAACTGAGACTGAATGACCAGGCTCAGGGGATAGAGCGTTAACACCACCACCAGCACCGGGATCAGCAGATCAAAAGAGTTTTTGATCATCGGAGGAACCTGGTCCGGCAGGCGAATACCGATGTTATGCGCCTTGAGGAAACGCATCATCTCAACGCAGTAGATTGCCACCAGAATCGCGGTAAAAATACCCGTCCCACCCAGGCTGTCGACAGGAAGCGTGCCTTTGGTTTTCGGAGCCGCGACCAGCAGAAACGCCATCAGCGATAGCATGGCGCACATAAACGGGTCTAACTGGTGCGATTTGACATAGTGTTTGCCAAGGTTATAGGCAATGGCCGCACAGATATAAATGGACATAATGCCCATCGTCATATCAAACGGCGTCAGGATCTGGCCTTCAAACTGCTTCGCCATATCCAGCCAGGCGCGGGCAAAACCCCAGGTGGTATCAGGCGAAAAAGGTGGGTAAGCGAACACTAACAAAAATGAACCCACAATCATAAATGGCATCGCGGAGATGAACCCATCACGAATAGCCATGACATGACGCTGGGAAGAGATCCGCCCGGCAATTGGGCTCACGTAATTTTCAACGAAACGGAATATCAGGTTAAACGCAGCATGGTTGGCAGACATGGCAGATCTCCTGTCAGACGTTTGTTACGGGCACTTTCGCGCCGCACGTTGTTCCATAAATCAGCTTCACAACCTTGCTGGCTTGTGTACCAGTGGTACTGCTCAGACGAAATGGTTTCATAATTTGCTCTTATTATTGGATACAGGGAACGTTACGTACTCAGTATTAATCGACGCATCACGCTCTGCAACCGGTTACTGTAACCGGTTTCTGTGAATGTGAAGAGGATCCAGAAATCAGCCGTTCGGGATATTTGTTACGTAAGAGATATTTACAGAGCATAAATTCTTATGACAGATTACGCAGGATATTTGTCAGGAGGAAACAATGAGTTTGCAGTCTGTACAGCAGTTTTTTGCCGACAACGCGCCAGATATAGACGTAATTGAACTTAGCCAGAGTACCGCTACCGTTGCGTTGGCTGCTGCCGCCCATCGTGTTGAACCGGGACAAATCGCCAAGACCTTGTCATTAAAGGTGAAAAATGAGGTGATACTGGTGGTGGCGAAAGGCGATGCGCGCCTGGATAACAAAAAGCTGAAAGACACGTTTGGTGCGAAAGCGCGCATGCTCAGCAGTGATGAAGTGGTGACCATCACCGGTCATCCCGTTGGCGGCGTGTGCCCGTTCGGGCTGGAAAACCCGCTCGCGGTTTACTGCGATATCTCATTAAAGCAGTACGCCGAAGTCCTGCCCGCCGCAGGCGCAATTCATAGTGCCGTGCGTATTTCACCTGACAGAATGGCAGAGCTGACTTCCGCAAAGTGGGTTGATGTTTGCATCTGATTGATGCGCCAGAGCCTGTCTGGCGCACAACTGGCAGGTTATAAAAAGGTCGGCTTGCTGAGTGCCGAACTTCGCGGTTCTCTTGCCGGAAGGTGAGTAATAATATCCGCCGCATCGAGCAACCCGACGTCAGAATTCACCCCCAGCTTCACCATCGCATTAAACTTATGCGCCCGGATGGTCTTAATATTACGTTCAAGCTGCGCCGCGATTTGAGGAATAGAATAGCCGCAGGACATATAACGCAATATTGCCCGTTCCGTTGGGCTTAACATCCTGTTTTGACTCCGGTACCAGTGATTCATCATATTGTCATTGATGCGCACCGTTTCACTCAACAACACCATGAGTTCCTGCTGCAGGTGCTCAAGCGTCAGCGATTTACTGACCACACCGTGAAGGCGTGACGGCGAAAGATGGCTAATTAACCGTGCTTCCGTCTCATCAGCGACCAGGATAATGCGCTGGATATGACCATGCGTAAATGCGAGATCCCGCAGGTGCGCCAGACAGTTACGACGTTCCTCTCGCGCATCGGAAAGTGAATAGATCAGCGAGAAAAAATTGACGTGCTGAAGTGCTTTCTTAAAGCTGTCAAATTCGCTAAACAGATGCAGCTGATAATGATTCAGACCGGGCATAGCAAAAAGATGCTGTAGCCCAACCGCACTCATCGTGCAATTTTCGACGATGGCGATATGTCTTGTTGAATCGGTTTTTTCCATTCCTCGAACTCTCCATAGGCTGACATCAAATTCAGCTCTCTCATTCCCTGCGTACTGTTGATCCAGGCGTACATATCGGCATTACTGCGTAATGACAGCCGTCGCATCGCACTGTTTTTCTGCGCACTGATGGTTTTATTGCTCTTCTTGAGCAACGTGGCGATTTGGTTAATCCCCCATCCTTTACCTAACAGACGCAGTACCTTACGTTCAGAGTGCGTGAGCGCGATAACGTGTTCGTCTTCATCCTCCGTACTTTGAGGTTCCGGGGTTAATAACGTCTGGCTTATTCGCTCTGCCCGCTCGCTACCTGCCCGAATAGCATTAACCACGCCTTCAATAGGCTCCATATCAGACAGCAGCGTACTTTCCGGGCGCATAAGCAACTCAACCGCAATAGGGTAAAGCGGCCGCGATACTAAAAAGATCCAGTGAATGTCCCGGTATTGATTCAGTAAACCGTAATACTCTTCGAGGGTACCCCGAGGATTCCTGTATTCACCTGAAATATCGGCAATGATGACATCCGCACGGCGTAACTGGAGCAGCGTTAGCTCCTGCAGTGAGCGGCAATAGGTCAATTCAAAATCCGGAAAATGGCGAGCCATCAAGCCCCCTAACCCGTTTTGCATCACGGGTATCCGGCTAATGACAACGCCGTGCTTACCATGCAATGACAACATAGACCCTCCGTGTCCATTCTTCATTTGATGAGTAACGTTAAAACGCATCAATGTATGAGTATTTTCGTCCCTGAGTGTAAAACTGATTAATACAAGCAGAAGATGAGATATGTTCTTAGTTTAAGAAATGCCTAAAACAGCGGTAATATCTCATAAAGCGCAAATAAATTTAATTGCGGAGCCATTAAAATAACGACAATATAAAATTAGAATAACTAAATACAAAAATTCTATATTTCCATATTAATAATTCACCGCACTGATAAATTAATCCAATATCCTTTCGCGATACGGGCTGAAACTGTTTGCATAAACCTTGATCTGGCCCACAGCAAGAGGCACTGCACTTTGTGCTAAAAGTAATCACTATGGGCCAACCGGCAACTTTCCATCTTCTTCAGGACAATACATGCAGGCAGATCGGTCAACGCAGCGTGCTATCACGCGGCTATGTATTCAGTGCGGTCTTTTTCTGCTCCAGCACGGCGCGGAAAGCGCGCTGGTTGAGGAGCTTTCCACCCGGCTGGGTGTGGCGCTGGGTATGGATAGCGTTGAAAGCGCGATCTCATCCAACGCCATTGTGCTGACCACGATCAAAGACGGTCAGTGCCTGACCTCCACCCGCAAAAACCATGACCGCGGCATTAACATGCATGTCGTGACCGAAGTGCAGCACATCGTGATCCTCGCTGAACACAAGCTTCTCGATCTCCATGAAATTGAAAAGCGGTTCAACCAAATTAAGCCATTACGTTATCCGCGCTGGCTTGTCGTGTTGATGGTAGGCCTGTCATGCGCCTGCTTTTGCAAGCTCAATAAAGGCGGCTGGGACGGTGCGATCGTCACCTTTTTTGCCAGCAGTATCGCCATGTATGTTCGCCAGATGCTGACGCACCGGCAGCTGCATCCGCAGATTAACTTCTGCATTACCGCGTTTGTCGCCACTACGGTTTCCGGCCTGCTTCTGCGCCTGCCGCAGTTTGCTAACACCCCGACGATTGCTATGGCAGCCAGCGTGCTTCTGCTGGTCCCGGGCTTTCCGTTGATCAATGCCGTCGCCGACATGTTTAAAGGGCACATCAATACCGGCCTGGCACGCTGGGCTATCGCAAGCCTGCTGACGCTGGCGACCTGCATCGGCGTGGTTATGGCTATGACACTCTGGGGGTTACGCGGATGGGCGTGATAGATTTTCTGCTGGCGCTGGCACAGGACATGCTTCTGGCCGCCATTCCTGCCGTCGGCTTTGCGATGGTATTTAACGTTCCGCAACGCGCCCTACCGTGGTGTGCGCTGCTGGGCGCGATTGGCCATGGCTCGCGAATGGCGATGATGACCGCGGGTTTTAACATCGAATGGTCAACGTTCATGGCTTCTATGCTTGTCGGCAGTATCGGCATCCAGTGGTCGCGCTGGTATCTGGCGCATCCCAAAGTATTCACCGTCGCCGCCGTGATCCCGATGTTCCCGGGCATATCTGCGTATACGGCGATGATTTCCGCGGTGAAAATCAGCCATTTTGGCTACACCGAGCCTCAGATGATCCTCCTCCTGAGCAACTTTCTTAAGGCGTCATCCATCGTCGGCGCGCTCTCTATCGGGCTATCGATCCCCGGACTGTGGCTGTACCGCAAACGCCCACGCGTTTGATATTTGTGTTATTTCGCTGCCATGGAGATAATCCTTCTGGTCCGTTTGGTGAAAAATAAGGAAAGGATGTGGCTAACCCTGGCAGCGAACACCCCGAGCACGGCGAAGAATCCAGCCTGAAAGAGAAAATTTTTCAGAGCGCCATCGCGCTTTTTGCCGAGTATGGATTGAACGGTGCCCGCATGGAGCAGATCGCGGAGAAAGCGGGTACCACCAAACGCATGGTGGTTTACCATTTTAAGAATAAAGAGAATCTCTATCTCCTGGTACTGGAACACGTTTACACCCAGATTCGCGCCAGTGAAAAAGCGCTAAGCCTGGCGGGAATGCCCCCCGTCGAAGCGCTGGTCGACCTGGTTGAAGCCACCTTTGACTATCATGCCGACCATCCAGACTACATCCGGATTATCTGCATGGAAAACATGCAGCGTGGCCGCTTTATGCAGCAGTCGAGCTATCTTCGCCAGGTCAACCGCAGCGCGCTTGACCTGCTGGAGGAGATCCTGCGCCGGGGCAAAGAAAAACAGCTCTTCAGCCAGACGGTTGACGCCCGCGATCTTCACCGCCTGATAAGCAGCTTCAGCTTTCACTACGTTGCCAACAGCTACACCTTCACGCTTCTGTTTGAAGACGGTGCGGACGAACAGGCCCAGCGCCAGCACTACCGCAAAATGGCCGTTCAGGTAGCGCTCCGCTACACCTGCCCATAAAATTGCTTGCAATTAAATCGTGCACTATCTATATTCATCTCATGAACGCGAAAACGAACGACGCAACCGCTGCGCTCAAGCTGGATAACCAGCTCTGTTTTGCCCTCTATTCGGCAAATCTGGCGCTTAATAAGCTGTACCGGCAACTGCTGGCACCGCTGAACCTGACTTACCCGCAATACCTGGTGATGTTGGTGCTGTGGGAGCAGGATGATATGACGGTGTCGGACATCGGCGAACGGCTGTTTCTGGACTCAGCGACCCTGACGCCGCTGTTGAAACGGCTGGAAAGTGCCGGGTTAATCAACCGTCACCGTTCGCGCAAAGACGAACGTCAGGTCGCCGTCACCCTGAGTGACGCGGGACGTGAACTGCAGCAGCAGGCATTGGGTATCCCCCATGCGGTGGGATGCGCAGCGCAGTGTGATACCGACACCCTGCTGGCGCTCAAACAGCAGCTCGAACTTTTTCGACAACAGCTACACCGCGCGTAAGACTATACTTTACGCGTTATTATTTAACCATATATATCGCACGCTATTTAATAGCACACATTAAAACAAGATGAGGAACCTGCCATGTCTTTAGAAAAAGTTGTTTATACCGCCAAAGCCAAAGCAACCGGTGGCCGTGACGGTCGTGCCACCTCTTCCGATGGCGTACTGGACGTAAAACTGGGCGTACCAAAAGAGATGGGCGGCATGGGGGGAGAAGTGACGAACCCTGAGCAGCTGTTTGCCGCGGGCTACTCTGCCTGCTTCCTGGGCGCGATGAAGTTCGTAGCGGCGCGCGACAAATTTGCCCTGCCAAAAGAGGCCTTTATTGAAGGCGAAGTGGGTATTGGCCCGCTGCCAACCGGTTTTGGTATCGAAGCGAAACTGAACATCCACGTTGAGGGTATGGATCCTGCGGAAGCCAAAAAGCTGGTCGACGCAGCGCACATTGTTTGCCCGTACTCTAACGCGACCCGCGGCAACATCGACGTGACCCTGAATATCATCGCGTGATAAATACCTGATGGCGCTGCGCTTATCAGCGCCTACGACTGTAGCCCCGGTAAGCACAGCGCCACCGGGGAAATCCCCTCCTTCCCTTTCTCCTCTCTGTGCTACCATAAGCCCATATCACGCCCGTAGTAATCAGTAGAGTAAGCGTTATGTCCTCCAGAATTCTGACCACCAGCATTGCTGGCATTGATGCCTTTATGCGCGACCCACGCGGTGTGTTGACCCACGCCGAAGGCGGCACGGTTGCGGTTTTTGCCGACAACGCGCCGGCGTTTTACGCAATCACGCCGGAACGTCTGGCACAGCTTCTGGAGATCGAAGCGCAATTGTCACGCCCGGCGAGCGATGTCGCGCTGGACAACCAGTTCTTTGATGAACCGGTCAACGTTCCCGTTACCGTTCCGATGGGAAAATTTGCCCTATACGCGGGCTGGCAGCCGGATGCGGATTTTCAGCGGCAGGCGGCGCTGTGGGGCATTGCGTTAACCCAACCGGCCACCGCGGAAGAGCTCGCCGCGTTTACCGCCTGGTGGCAGGCGGAAGGTAAAGTCTTTACCCACATTCAGTGGCAGCAAAAGCTTGCGCGTCATCTTCAAATTACCCGCGCCGGCAACAACGGCCAGCCCAAACGCGATATCAACGCGTTTTCAGAACCGGATAAACAGATCCCCAGCGGATTCCGAGGTGCGAAATGAAGAACGTCGGCGACCTGATGAAACGTCTGCAAAAAATGATGCCTGCCGACGTGAAGCCCGCTTTCACCACGGGTGAAGAGCTGCTGGCGTGGCAAAAAGAGCAAGGTGAAATCCGCGCTGCCGCGCTCGCCAGGGAAAACCGGGCGATGAAAATGCAGCGCACCTTTAACCGTTCCGGTATCCGTCCCCTGCACCAGAACTGCTCGTTCGATAACTATAAAGTCGAAACCAACGGACAGATGAACGCCCTGGCCGCCGCCCGTCAGTACGTGGATGAATTCGACGGCAATATCGCCAGCTTTATCTTTAGCGGCAAGCCGGGCACCGGAAAAAACCACCTTGCAGCCGCTATCTGCAACGAGCTGCTTCTGCGGGGTAAATCAGTTCTTATCATCACCGTGGCCGATATCATGTCCGCGATGAAAGATACCTTCAGCAACCGCGAAACCAGCGAAGAACAGCTGCTTAACGATCTGAGCAATGTGGATTTGCTGGTCATCGACGAGATTGGCGTTCAGACGGAATCCCGCTACGAAAAAGTGATCATCAACCAGATTGTCGATCGCCGCTCCTCGTCCAAACGCCCCACCGGCATGCTGACGAACCACAATATCGACGAGATGACCCGCCTGCTGGGGGAACGCGTCATGGACCGCATGAAGCTGGGTAACAGTCTTTACGTCATTTTTGACTGGGAAAGTTACCGCAGCCGCGTCACCGGCAAAGAGTATTAAGACAGTTCCAGGAATCGCGGACCGGGCACAGGTATATACTGGAACCCTTTCCGGCCCAAAACGGACCTTTTTGAGAAAGCCATTATGAAAAAACAGATTGTTATCAGCACCTTTTTAGGCGCTCTGCTGGTTACCGGCGCAGCGCAAGCGGCGTCCTGGCAGGAGTCCCTGTCTAGCGCAGCAAATGAGCTGACCAAAGAGAGCAGCAGCTCTCAGGGTGGACTTTCCGCCTCTTCCCTCACCAGCCTGCTGGGCAACAGCTCCCAGAGCCTCAGCGCGGGCACGATGAACAATGCGGCGGGGATTCTGGAATATTGCGCGAAGCAAAAGCTGGCCTCCGTGACCGACGCGCAGAACGTGAAAAACCAGGTGCTGGGTAAACTGGGTCTGGATACCCAGGAGCAGAAAGCGGACACCAACTATATGGACGGCATTCAGGGCCTGCTTAACGCGCAAAACGGCCAGCAGCTTAACCTGAGCACCCTCGGCAACTCTTCTCTGGCAAAACAGGTGAAAACCAAAGCCTGCGATCTGGTGCTGAAACAAGGCGTTAATTTCCTCTCCTGATCCATCCCATTTTCTGCCACAACACGCCGCGTTTAATGCGATAGTCTTGCAGCGCGGCGCTAAACGAGCGTTTTTCCCACCTGCCACCGTCTCAGCGTCCGTTTGTCAGGATGTGTCCATCTTCATAAAAACGATTTTCTAAACCAAATCCTAACAACAGCACACTTTCGTGACACTAAAATTGCAGCTTAACGACATCGCAATTACATTGTATGACCCAAAAAATAAACAGTTAGCCAGCGAACCATCTGGCGTCATGAGGATATGCTGTTGTCTGAATTCATGTCTCTTATCCTTTTTCTGGCTTCCGTCGGCGTTTACGCCTGGAAAGCCGGCCGTCACACCTGGTGGTTTATCGCCACGCTGGTGGTGCTCGGCATTTTTATTATTTTAAACATTACCTTATACGCCAGCGATTACTTTACCGGTGACGGCATTAACGATGCGGTGCTCTACACGCTGACGAACAGCCTGACGGGCGCGGGTGTGGGCAAGTACATTCTTCCGGGGCTCGGCCTTATCGTCGCGCTGGTGACGATTTTTGGCGCGCTGGCCTGGGTGCTGCGTCGACGTCGCCATCATCCTCACCATCATGGCTACAGCCTGCTGGCGTTATTCCTGGCGCTGGCCTCCGTCGACGCCAGCCCGGCGTTCCATCAGATCACCGAGCTGGTGAAATCCCAGTCTCGCGACGGCGATCCTGATTTCGTGGCTTACTATAAAGAACCGTCGAAAACGATCGCTAACCCGAAGCTCAACCTGGTCTACATCTACGGTGAGAGCCTGGAACGCACGTACTTTGATAACGATGCCTTCCCGAACCTGACGCCAGATCTGGGTGCGCTGAAAAATGAAGGTCTTGATTTCAGCCACACCATGCAGCTGCCCGGTACGGATTACACGATTGCCGGGATGGTTGCCTCCCAGTGCGGTATCCCGCTGTTCGCGCCTTTTGAAGGTAACGCCTCAGCCTCAATGTCGACGTTCTTCCCGCAGAATATTTGCCTCGGCGATATCCTGAAAAACTCCGGCTACGAAAACTATTTTATGCAGGGGGCAAACCTGCGCTTTGCCGGAAAAGACGTGTTCCTGAAATCCCACGGTTTTGACCACCTGTATGGCTCAGAAGAGTTAAAAACGACGGTTGCCGATCCGAGCTACCGTAACGACTGGGGCTTCTATGACGATACGGTACTCGACGAAACCTGGAAGAAGTTCGAGGAGCTTTCCCGCGCGGGCAAACGCTTCTCCCTCTTTGCGCTGACGGTGGATACCCACCACCCGGACGGGTTCGTCTCGCGCAGCTGCAAGCGCAAAAGCTATGACGTTGACGGCAAAAACAACAAGTCTTTCAGCGCCGTTACCTGCAGCCAGGAGCACATTGCCGCGCTGGTCGAGAAAATCAAAGCCTCGCCCTGGTTTAAAAACACCGTCATCGTCGTCTCGTCTGACCATCTGGCGATGAAAAACAGCGCCTGGGATCAGCTCAACAAGCAGGATCGCAGCAATCTGTTCTTCGTCCTGCGAGGCGACCAGCCGCAGCAGGAGGAAATTGCCACCAAACGCAACTCCATGGATAACGGCGCAACCGTGCTGGACATTCTGGGCGGCGACAACTTTATTGGCCTGGGCCGCAGCACGCTGTCGGGGCAATCCCTGTCGGAAGTGTTCCTCAACATGAAGGAAAAAATCCTCGCCTGGAAGCCAGACATCATCCGCCTGTGGAACTTCCCGAAAGAGATGAAGGACTTCACCGTCGATCGGGATAAAAACACGATTGCCTTCTCGGGCAGCAACTTCCGTCTGCCGCTGCTGGTGCGCGTGTCTGAGGGTCGCGTTGAGCCGCTGCCGGAAAGCGAGTATTCCGCGCCGCTGCGCTATCAGCTGGCTGATTTTGCGCCACGCGATAATTTCGTCTGGGTCGACCGGTGCTACAAAATGGGCCAGCTCTGGTCGCAGACGCTGGCGCTCTCTACCGACTGGTGCGTCTCTCAGGGCCAGCTTGGCGGGGAGCAAACCGTTCAGCACGTGGATAAAGCCCAGTGGAAAGGCAAAACAGCGTTTAAAGATACGGTGATTGATACCGCGCGCTATCAGCACAACATCGACATGCTGAAAATCAGCGATAACGATATTCGCTACAAAGCGGACAGCTTTATCTTTAACGTGGCCGGCGCGCCCGAGGAAGTGAAGCAGTTTAGCGGCATCTCGCGTCCGGAGTCCTGGGGACGCTGGTCAAACGCGCAGCTGGGCAACGAGGTGAAAATTGAGTACACCCACCCGCTGCCGGAACAATTCGACCTGGTGATCACCGCCAGAGCGTATGGCCCTAACGCTAACAGGCCCGTACCGGTGCGCGTGGGCGATCGTGAGCAGACGCTGACGCTCGGGAACGACATGTCCACGCACACGCTGCATTTTGAGAACCCATCGCGCAGCAATACGCTGGTGATTGTGCCGCCAGACCCGCAGTCGACGAATGAAGGGAATATCCTTGGACACTCACCGCGCGAGATCGGGATTGGCATGGTAGAAATCAAAATTGTCAGTACAGAAGGCTAACGCGCGCTTGCCCGGCATTCTGCCGGGCACTTATGAAAATAAATAATTCTATATAAACATTATAAATTAGATAAAAACACTTTATATAAGCCATTTTAATTTATAAATATCCCGCCAAAAGACAAATCCGTAACATGTGCAGCTCCATGAATCACCACGGAGCATTACGCACTTTTATCATGCTAACCGGCTATAAGTTCGAATCCATCCGGGCACTGCGCAGCGAAAATGTGATTGCCTGGGAGGTATTGTCCACGGCAAAGCCCCACGTCGATCTTGAAGACTACTTTGGCTCGATGCCCTCGACGCAGCGTAAGGCGCACTTCTTTGCGCAGCTTCGTCATGCCATGTTTTGCGAGGAGGGCGACAAGTATTATCTCAACGCAACGTCGGATTTGCTGCTGGAAACGGACTTCCTCGACAGGCTAAAAGCAGAGACCCCCTGCCCGGAGAGGCTTGCTATCGAGGTCACCGACCTCCATACGCTGGTACAGCTCGACGACACGCAAAGCCGGGCTCTGCGGAGATGCATCTCAACGCTCCATCAGTGGGGGATCGAAGTGTGGGCTGACGATGTCTGCGAAGACATTCTTCCCGATCTTATGACCAGCCAGATCCGCTTCTGCGGCGTCAAAATTGATAAACATACCTTCTGGAGCGGACGCACCGAGCAGGCGAAGTTCCTGCATCTCACCCGCCAGTGCAAGCGCGTCGCCAGCAAGGTGCTGATAGAAGGCATCGAAACCGCAGGGGATTTCGCGCTGGCCCGCGCCAGCGTGGCCGACTACGGCCAGGGCTATCTGTGGGGCAAAAAATGACGCCCTTCATTCCTAATGCTGGCTATCAGGTCATCGTTCTGAGCGACAATGCTTTTTTATGGCTTGGCCTCCATTCGATGATTTCGGCGGCCGTGACACCCCGTCCTGAGATGTATTGGATCAACAGCGTTGATCCGCACGGGCTTACCCGCCTGCGGGAACGGCTGCTCGGCACGCCCGCCGCACAGAACTGGCTGATTTTTACCGATGCGGCCTGGGTCAGCGACATAAACGCCTGGCTGCACAGCGAGCGGGTCAGAGTGGTCGCGGACAACCTGTCTCTTGCGCAGCTGAGCCACTGTTTTAGCGACACGACATTTTCCTTTGAAAACGCCGCCACGCTCTCGTATCAGGAGATGCGGGTTTGCATGCTGTTACATAAAGGATTCAGCCCGGTTCGCATCGCAAAAATTCTCAATAAGTCACCTAAAACGATCTACACCCACAAGCGTAACGCGATGAACAAATTTTGCTGTCACAGCCTGGCGGAATTCCATCGAAAACTCTGCCTGCTGGACGCTCAGTCATTCTCTTTGTAATTGCACTGTTACTCACGTCAGGAAATAAGATCATGAAAATTATCACCACTGCTGTATGTTGTTCCGCTCTCCTGCTTCCTGCCGCCGCGATCGCCGGAGACAGTACCGCAAGCGCGACGATGCACGTCTCACTTGAGGTCGTGAAGTCATGCACCCTCAAAGCCAACGACCTCAATTTCGCGCGCCACGGCTCGGATGAATCGAGTGAAATCCAGGCCAGCACGCAGGTCGATATCGTCTGTACCAACGGGACCCCGTTCACTCTCTCCGCCACCAGCAGCGACAGCAGCGAGAACGGCACCTTCTGGCTGAAGCCGGAAAACGGCGAAACGGGCGCACAGAAGATTGCCTGGAAACTCTTTGCTGACGAAGGCAAACAGACCCAAATCACCAGCACCGATGGGCTAACCGACACCGGCAACGGTCAGGAGCAGAAAGAGACGCTCTTTGGCGTGATTGACGCAGGCGCCCTGACGACCGCACAGGCAGGAGCCTACAGCGACGACATCACCTTAAACCTGGTGTACTGATCGTGCGTCGTTATCTTCCCTGTCTCATTCTGTGGCTCATGATGCTGACGCTGCTGTCCCGCTACGCGCTGGCCGCCACGCTGCAGGTGGCGCCCGTCACGCTCGATCTGCAAAGCGGTCAAAGAGCGACGGCGGTCACCCTCACCAACAGTGGAAAAGCGGCCATTCATGCGCAGATTCGGGTGTACGAATGGACCCAGAAAAACGGTCAGGATGTCTTAGTCGCCACCAATGAGGTCGTCAGCAGCCCGGCGATGACCGCGCTGGCGCCGGGCCAGCAGCAGCTGGTGCGCATTATCGTCATGCAGCCTGGCATCCGTGCACAGGAGCAAAGTTACCGGCTGGTCATCGACGAACTGCCGGACGCCACGTCCCGTACCGCCAATCCCACGGCGGTGCACTTCCTGCTGCGCTATTCGATTCCGGTATTCATTGCCGGAACCCAGAATACCCCCGTCGACCACGATGCCCTGAGCTGTGAACAGGCGGACAGCCCGGCGACAATCCGCTGCTATAACGCCGGAAAAAGTCATATTCGCCTGAGCCATCTTGAGGCCCTGACGGCCAGTGGGCAGGTTGCGGGCTCGATTAAAGGACTGGCGGGCTATGTACTGCCGGGACAGACCGCTCTTGTGAAACTTAAGCAAGCGTCACGCCATACGCTCAGCGCGTTACGCGTCTACCTCAACGATGACCACCATGCCAGCCAGATACCCCTGCGCCCGCTCGCTTCTCGCGCTCCTGCTTTGGCTACCGCTGATGCTGTCAGCCCGCACTGAAGGTACCGCCGACACCGTACAATGGCTGGCCATCACCGTGAATCACGCCCCGCGAGGGGATCTGTGGGCCTGTCGGGTGGTGGACGATGCGCTGTGGATTAGCGACAGCGACATCAAAAAACTGGGGCTCCGCGCCCCGGACGATCGCGGCGGATGGGTAGACCTGACGGCCCTGCCGGGCCTGAAGGTTGATATCGACCTGCTTGCCCAGCAGGTGTCGATTATGGCCGAGGCAGAGGCGCTCGAGGGCCAGCAGCATCTGACGTTCGAAAAATCGTCCCCGCAGTACGCCTATCCTGAGGCCCAGCCCATCAGCGCGTTTACGCTCGGCTACGCCCTCTACGCCAGCGATGCACAGGGTAAACGCCAGCTGAATGCCCAGACCCAGCTGACCGCATCTGGGGTGCTGCCCGGGACGTTCAGCAGCAGTTTTTCAAGCCATGCCGGAGAGGAAAACAGCGCCGGTCGACCAGCCCACACGCGTCTCGAAACCCGCTGGCAGAGGGACAACACCGATTCGCTGACCACTCTGGCGCTGGGCGACAGCATCACCACCGGCACCCGCTGGAGCCGGCAGGTGCGCTTTGGCGGGCTGCACTGGGCGCGTAATTTTGAACTCGATCCGCAGCTCAATACTGAACCGCGCAGCCGCTTCAGCGACACGGCCGTGCTGCCTTCCACGGTCGATTTGTATATCGACGGCCTTAAGCAGAGCAGCCAGCGCGTGACGCCGGGGGCGTTTACGCTGGATACTCTGCCGGCCTTCACCGGAAGCGGGCAGGCGCAGGTAGTCATTACCGACATCAACGGCCAGCGTCGCACCGTACAGCTCGACGTGTACGGCGCACCGGGAATGCTGGCCGAAGGGCTCAGCAGCGGCTCGCTGGATATCGGCTGGATGCGGCAAAACTACGCCCAGCGTTCCGACGACTATGCCGCGTCGCCGATGCTCGACGCCGGCTGGCGCTATGGGGTCAATAACCACCTGACGCTGGCGCTGCATACGGAGCAGCAGCGCAAACTGCGTAATCTCGGGACAGGCGTTGACTGGTTGATATCCCCCGACGCAGGCATTATCAGCCAGCACGTCGCGGCGAGCGACAGCCCCTACGGTCAGGGAATGCAGTGGGGCCTTGGCTGGCAGTGGAACGGCGGCGGGATGGGCATTTCTGCCAGCACTGTCCGTACCGATGCCGCCTTCGCCGATAATGCCCGCATGAGCGGTGCCGTGCCCGTCAGGCGCAGCGATAGCGTGTGGCTAAGCCATTCATTCTCCCGCGTCGGTACGCCAGGCGTGGGCTGGGTACAACAAGAAATTCAGGGTAACAAACAACGCTATCTCAATGCCTCCTGGTCCGTTTTTTTACCGGCGCATCTCTCCGCCACGCTGAGCTATACCCGCTCGTTTACGGACGCGTCGAGCAACGTTCAGCTTATGCTCTCTCTGCCGCTGGGCCGCCAGGACACCCTTTCACTCCAGGCCAGCCAGGACTCCCCGCGCATGGACTATCGCCATCAGCCCGACGACCAGACCGGCGGCTGGTCATGGCAGCTGGGGCAAAGCGTTGGCGAACGCCGGGAAAAGTATGCTGACGTGGGCTATCTGGGTCACGCCGGAGAGTGGCATGTGGGGCTGGAGCAAGGCGCTAACGTGGGCAATCAGTATGCCTCAGCCGAAGGCAGCCTGACGCTGCTGGATAATAGCCTGCACGCCCTGCGCTACAGCGAGCAGGGCCTGGCACTGGTCTCAACGCGCGGTATCGGGCACGTACCGGTGATGCTGGAAAACCGCCCGGCCGGTGAAACGGATGAGAACGGTTATCTCCTGCTGACCGACCTGCCGCGTTACCACAACAGCAAAGTCAGCATTGACCCGCTCGATCTGCCTGCCGATGTGATTGCTCCCGTCACCGACATGCATGCCAGACCGGGCAACAGCAGCGCGGTCAAAGTCGATTTTAACGTCCATCACGCCGTCACGGTTCAGGCCAGACTGGTCGACAGCCACCGCAGGCCGCTCCCGCTGGGCAGCGTCGTGTCAACGCCGCAGGGTGCCACCATCGTGGGACGCGACGGTTTTATCTGGCTTGAAGATCCGCCCCTGCCGGGTGAACTGGTGGTGAAGACCGGTGAGGGAGAGTGCCGGGTCACGCTTCCGGCGCCGCGTACCGCGTCATCTATACAGAATATCGGAGAACAACTGTGTCATTAAGAACGCCGTTATTATTGCTGCTCGTCCTGTCCGTGAAGGCGATGGCGGCAGCCTGCTGGATAACCTCCACGCCCGCCATTAACTTTGGCAACGTCGTGGCGGGCAATACCACCTCCGTCAACACCGAGGTAAAATTTAGCTGCCAGGCCGACAACGAGGGCCGGACGGAATATATCAACGTCTGCCTGAGCAGCGTAGACGCCCCGCCCTTTGAGATGATCTCGCCGGGGGACCAGGAGGGGAAACAGTACACCCTCCTCTTCCGCCTGCTTAACGGCGCAGCGCGCGCTCAGGAGCTGGGGCCTGCCAGCAGCGGGAACCTGATTCAGCAGACCCTGGCCGCGGAAAGCAATGCCAACGTCAGCGGTACCTTTCCGCTTATCGCTACCATTCCGGCAGGGCAAAGCCAGCTTCCGGCATATCACTATTACAACTACAACATGAATCTGCGCATCGCCTGGCACAGCGCCATGCGTCAGGATGCGCTGCAAAACTGCTCGGACGGTTCCGCAGAGGGGGAGCAGGTGCAGGGCGGCACCAACGCGCAGGCCGAAATCAGCCAGGGATGCTACATCGAGCGCGTGACACCGCTCAACTTCGGCACCCTGACCAGCACCGCAACCCTGCGCCCGACGCGATCCTCCGCCACTCTCACCACGCGCTGTCCGTCCGGAACCGCGTTCACCCTTGCCATGGGCAAAGGCAACCACGCCAGCGGTAATCAGCGACAGCTCTGCAACAACGAGGGCCAGTGCCTGCGCTACGGGCTCTGGCAGGATGAGGCGGCCACGCAACGCTGGGGGGATCAAAGCAGCGGCGATGCGCTGCAGGTCACCAATCCCGCTGGCGGCACCCAGAACTTCACGGTTTACGGCGAGGTCCCGGCGCAGCAGCTAACCGGTACCGGGGAATTTATTGATGACGTGATTATCACGCTGACTTATTGAACCACCCAAAATCCTGTCTGGATCAATGTTATCGGTAACAGTGGCGTTAAAATAGCCAGCAGTGCTGCCCGGAAGGCGTAAGCCTTCTCTTTTTATTTGTTATCTCTGTCTGTATTACAACAACTTATGAAATACCTGCTTGCTGACGCCATCGTCTATAACGACGAGGACGGTTCTGTTTCTCTTATCAATGCGCCGGATGAGGATGCGCAGATCCTCACCTGTACGGCTAATACCATCCTGAGGCTGCTGGTTCAGCATCATGGGAACGTGATCGAACGGGAAACCTTTCTCCAGGAAGTCTGGGATCGGCGAGGGCTCCAGGGGTCTAACAACTCCTTAAACCAGTACATCAGTATTCTGCGCAAGATGCTGGCGACCTTGCTTCCCGACGAGCTGTTTATCGTTACCGTACCGAAAACAGGCTTTATGCTCAGCGCAGACGTCACGGTCACCCCGCTTGAGGAGGCCCCAGCGACCGCCGAAACGGCGAAACCTGCATGGCGCGTTCGCCCGGAATGGCTGTTCTGCGGCGCACTTACGCTGGTCGTCGTTGCGCTATGCATCTGGATCGCGCTCATCAAGCCAGAAAACGCGCAGAGGGAGATCCACCTGCTGACGCATATCGGCACCTGTCCGGTCTACACCTTTACGCCGCTGGCGGACGTGTTCCATGAGAAGGCGATTGGGCTGGCGCAGACGCTTCAGCAGGACGGCCATCTTCCGTGCCTGAAAAATTCCATCTTCTACATGCACATTCAGAGAACGCTTTTCTACGGCCACGAAGGGCGGCTGGTACTCTCCCAATGTTCTCTCACGCGTGGTAAAGCCAGCGCCTGTCGTACGCTTTACTATTACGAGTGGTGATATGAGACACAAAAAAGTTTGGCTAATTCTGATCCTGAACCTGCTGCTGCTGGGCGCCGCGCTGGCCTGGTACTTCCACACGCCCCCGCTCTCGGTGGCCTGCGATGGAAACCTGACCTTCTCCGACAGGCGCGACAGCCACGATTTCACCTTTGACGGCGAGATCATTATGCGTTTTCATCCCGACAAAACGGGATACATCACGCTAAACGGCAGCGTGGTGAATGCGCCGCGCAGCTGGGAGGTTTCCCGCCAGGAGATGTTTAAATGGCGTCACGTGGAGGGCGAACTGTATGAAATTGTCATTCAAAAAGTGGAGCGTTTTAGCCACGATGCCATGCCGCCCGGCGTCTTTGAGAAGTACGTCGCGGGCCTGACGCTGGGCAATAAAAGGCTGCTGACGATTGAGCGCACGCCGGAAGACGCGCTGGTGATCAGCAATTTTTACTCGCCGGTGCTGGTCTGCTCGGAATAATGTCGACGGGTCAGGCTATACTTGCCGCCATGCACATTCATATTCGCCCCACTACCCCTAACGACGTTACTGCCCTGCCCGCCATTGAACGCGCGGCGGGTCAGCGATTTCGTGAAGACCCCAAATTCGCCTGGCTTGCCGACGGTGAGGTCCTTTCCGCTGAGCAGCATCTTGAGTATGCCGAACGTGGGCTAAGCTGGCTGGCGCTGGTGAACGACCGCCCCGCAGGGTTTATCCTCACCGAAGCACATTCTTCGTCGCTTTTTATCGTGGAGCTTTCGGTCGATCTGGACTGGCAGGGAAACGGAATGGGTCGGCAGCTCATCGCCCGTGCGGCTGACCATGCCCGCAGGCTGGGGCTGGCGTCGCTAACGTTGACGACGTTTCGGGACGTACCGTGGAACGCGCCTTTCTATGCAAAGCTGGGGTTTGAATACGTCACTGAACTCACGCCTGAACTGCGTGAAAAACGTGAAGAAGAAGCAGCGCACGGCTTAGCGTATAACTCCCGCTGCGCCATGCGCCTGCCGCTTTGATATCGCCCGGTGGCGCTTCGCTTACCGGGCCTACAAAACCCTGAACCGTAGGCCGGGTAAGGCGAAGCCGCCACCCGGCAAAAACCACGAACCGTAGGCCGGGTAAGGCGTAGCCGCCACCCGGCAAAAACCACGAACCGTAGGCCGGGTAAGGCGCAGCCGCCACCCGGCAAAAACCACGAACAGTAGGCCGGGTAAGGCGCAGCCGCCACCCGGCAAAAACCACGAACCGTAGGCCGGGTAAGGCGCAGCCGCCACCCGGCACAACGCGCAGAGTTAGAACGTTTCCCAGTTATCGCCTGAATCGGCCGTCGCGGTTTTACGCGCCATCACCGGCGTGGAAACCGCTTTAGCCGCAGCGAGTTCGCGCGCTTTCATCTGCTCCTGCTGAATGCGGAACACCGCCACGGCCTGCGTCAGACGGCTCGCCTGCTCTTCCAGCGCGGCCGCCGCTGCGGCAGATTCCTCAACGAGCGAGGCGTTCTGCTGGGTCACGCGATCCATCTCCGCTACCGCCAGACCCACCTGGTCGATACCGCGGCTCTGCTCGTCAGACGCAGAGGCGATTTCACCCATGATGTCCGTTACGCGGGTCACCGCGCTCACGATCTCACCCATGGTTTCACCGGCGCTTTCTACCAGCGTCGAGCCCACTTCTACGCGGCCCACGGAGTCTTCAATCAGGCTCTTGATCTCACGAGCAGCCTGGGCGCTGCGCTGGGCCAGGTTACGCACTTCACCTGCCACCACCGCAAACCCACGGCCCTGCTCGCCCGCACGCGCCGCTTCTACCGCCGCGTTCAGTGCCAGAATATTGGTCTGGAAGGCAATGCCGTCGATCACGCTGATAATATCGGCAATTTTCTGCGAACTGCCCGCGATATCGCGCATGGTCTGCACCACGTTATCCACCACTTTGCCGCCTTTCTGCGCGGTTTCAGAGGCGCTCAGCGCAAGATGGCTCGCCTGACGGGCGTTTTCGGCGTTCTGCTTAACGGTCGCCGTCAGCTGCTCCATGCTGGCCGCGGTCTCTTCCAGGGAAGCGGCCTGCTGTTCAGTACGGGAGGAGAGGTCGTTATTGCCCATCGCAATTTCGCTCGCGCCGCTGTAGATCGCGTTGGCGCCGTTACGCACGTCGCCAACGGTACGCACCAGCTCACCCTGCATATGACGCAGCGAGTCGGCCAGTTCACCCATCTCGTTGGTGCCCTGAACCTCAATGCGCTTCACCAGGTCGCCGCTGGCGATATGGCGAATGTTGTCGATCAGACGATTCAGCGGAGAGATCAGCGTCTGCTTGATGTTCAGCCAGACGGCCACGATCACCACCAGCACGGCAATCAGGACGCTGATCAGCACCCAGATAGCCTGACTGTAAGAGCTGTTACTGTCTTTGACCGCCGTTTCGTACAGCTTGTCGTTCTGCTGCAGGTAGCTCACGTACTGCTTCTCAAAACCGTCCTGATAGCTCTGGGTCGGCTGGTCGAAGAAGGCGTTGATTTTGCCTGCCCCCAGCAGCTGAATCAGCTCCGCCAGCGCGCCGTGGTAAATATCATAGTTACGCTTGATCTCCATGGCATCCGCATCGCTTTGACGCGGATCGCGCGGCAGGGCTTCGTAGGCAGCCCAGTTCTTTTCCGCCTGTTTCAGAGACGTAGACGCAATTTGCATCAAATCGTTAACGGTCGCGCCGCTGCCGATATTGCTCTGATCCATCATGTAGCGGATACCCGCACGGTTCAGGGTGTTACGGGTTTGCAGCAACGCGACCCAGCTGGCGTTCAGCGTGGATTGTTGCTGGCGAATGGTTTGCAGGACGGTGAAATTCTCTTTGTCATTCTTAAGGGCATTAAAGAAAAGACCACCGGATGTGAGTTGTAAAAGGCCAAATATCGCTAAAACCAGCATTAAGCTGGTGACAATCTTGATACGGTTTAACATGTTTTCTCTTTCCTCAGACAGATACAGAATTTTCGGCCTGGAAAGGGAAAACTTTACGAAAATCATCCTGGAATTTGTGGTTTTTACTCTTCTTCCCGCGCTGCGTTATGCCGGTTTCCGAGTTCAATAAACTCTTCCAGCAGCGCCGTCAGCTGTTTCATCTTCTCCGGCGTGTATTCCGCCTCAATTTGCTGATACGCCTCTTCGACCTGCGCCTGGGCGTGTTCATACAGCGCATTCCCCTCTTTAGTCAGCGACACGTACAGCTTGCGCTGGTCGTTCACCGGCTTTAAGCGCAGCACCAGGCCGTCGCGCTCCATGCGCGTCAGGATGCCGGTCAGGCTCGGGCGCAAAATGCAGGTGCGAAACGCCAGATCGTGAAAATCCATCGACGGATGTTCAGCCAGCACCCGCACAATTCGCCACTGCTGCTCGGTCAGATTATGGCGCTTCACAATCGGACGGAAGTACGACATCGCCGCTTCCCGCGCCTGCAGCAGCGCGATGGTTAATGAATCATGCATAGCCTCTCCCCTTCACATCATTAACAAGTAAACAATCACAAAAAGATGCTTTTATAAACAACATGTTTTCCGTCAAAAAGTCTAACAGAAACCAGTCAATTTCATTAACACGATGATTTAACTATAAATAAAACCAATAATGTAAATTTATTGTTATTCCTATCACAAAATTTTCACTTCTGATTGCGAAATAAACAGCAAAAGCATAAAACCAGATCATTAACATATTAATGAAATCGCAACCCGGACCGCCGGGGTGAGGAGTATGTGAATGAAAGGTACAGTTTTTGCCGTCGCCCTCAACCATCAAAGCCAGCGTGAAGCCTGGCGTGAGGCGTTTGAAAAAGCCCCCTACAACACGCCGCCGAAAACAGCGGTGTGGTTTATCAAGCCGCATAACACGGTGATTCGCGCGGGCGAGCCGATCCCCTTCCCGCAGGGGGAAACGGTGCTGAGCGGTGCGACGGTGGCGCTGGTCGTCGGCAAAAAAGCCAGCAAAGTTAGCGCAGAAAACGCGGCGGACTACATCGCCGGATACGCGCTGGCCAACGAGGTGAGCCTGCCGGAAGAGAGCTTCTACCGCCCGGCCATCAAGGCCAAATGCCGGGACGGATTTTGCCCGCTCGGCGAACTGGTCGCCGTTGAAAGCGTGGATAACCTGACCATCATCACCGAGATCAACGGCCGCGAAGCGGACCACTGGAACACGGCCGATCTTCAGCGCAGCGCTGCTGAACTGCTGAGCGCCCTGAGCGAGTTCGCCACCCTCAATCCAGGCGATGCGATATTGCTCGGTACCCCGCAAAGCCGCGTTGAGATCCGCCCGGGCGATCGCGTGCGTATTCTGGCGGCAGGTTTTCCGCCGCTGGAAAACCCGGTGGTGGATGAGCGCAACGTCACTCTCGCGCACCACACGCCGCCGCACGCCACGCTGTTTGCCCTCGGTCTGAACTACGCCGATCACGCCAGCGAGCTGGACTTCAAGCCGCCCACCGAGCCGCTGGTATTTATCAAAGCGCCGAACACCTTCAACGGCGACAGCCAGACGTCGGTGCGCCCGAACAATATCGAATACATGCATTACGAAGCGGAGCTGGTGGTGGTCATCGGTAAAACCGCGCGTAAGGTCAGCGAAGCCGAGGCGATGGACTATGTTGCGGGCTATACGGTCTGCAACGACTACGCCATCCGCGACTACCTGGAAAACTACTATCGCCCGAATCTGCGGGTAAAAAGCCGCGACGGGCTGACGCCCATTTCCCCCCACATCGTGCCGAAAGAAGCCATTCCCGACCCGCACAACCTCACCCTGCGCACTTTCGTCAACGGCGAGCTGCGTCAGGAAGGCACCACGGCGGATCTGATCTTCAGCATTCCGTTCCTGATTGCGTACCTGAGCGATTTTATGACCCTGCAGCCGGGCGACATGATTGCCACCGGCACGCCGAAAGGGTTGTCCGACGTGGTGCCGGGCGACGAAGTGGTGGTGGAAGTGGAGGGCGTGGGACGCCTGGTGAACCGAATTGTCAGCGAGGAGACTGCAAAATGAAAAAGATTAACCACTGGATCAACGGTAAAAACGTCGCGGGAAGCGAGTACTTCCACACCACCAACCCGGCCTCCGGCGAGGTATTAGCGGAAGTCGCTTCCGGCGGGGAAGCTGAAATTCACCAGGCCGTCGCCGCCGCCAAAGAGGCGTTCCCGAAGTGGGCTAACCTGCCGATGAAGGAGCGCGCGCGCCTGATGCGTCGTCTGGGCGATCTCATCGACCAGAACGTGCCCGAGATTGCCGCCATGGAAACCGCCGACACCGGCCTGCCGATCCACCAGACCAAAAACGTGCTCATTCCGCGCGCCTCGCACAACTTCGAGTTCTTCGCCGAGGTGTGCCAGCAGATGAACGGCAAAACCTACCCGGTCGACGACAAGATGCTCAACTACACCCTTGTGCAGCCGGTGGGCGTCTGCGCGCTGGTGTCGCCGTGGAACGTGCCGTTTATGACCGCCACCTGGAAGGTCGCGCCGTGCCTGGCACTCGGAAACACCGCGGTGCTGAAGATGTCTGAACTCTCGCCGCTGACCGCCGACCGTCTGGGCGAGCTGGCGCTGGAGGCGGGTATTCCGGCGGGCGTGCTGAACGTGGTGCAGGGCTACGGCGCGACGGCGGGCGACGCGCTGGTGCGCCATCACGACGTGCGCGCCGTCTCCTTCACCGGCGGCACCGCCACCGGGCGCAACATCATGAAAAACGCCGGGCTGAAGAAATACTCCATGGAGCTGGGCGGCAAATCCCCGGTGCTGATTTTTGAAGATGCCGACATCGAGCGCGCGCTGGACGCCGCCCTGTTCACCATCTTCTCCATCAACGGCGAGCGCTGCACCGCGGGCTCGCGCATCTTTATCCAGCAGAGCATCTACCCGGAATTCGTGAAGCGCTTTGCCGAGCGCGCCAACCGCCTGCGCGTGGGCGACCCGACCGATCCGAACACCCAGATTGGCGCGCTCATCAGCCAACAGCACTGGGAGAAGGTTTCCGGCTACATCCGCCTCGGCATTGAAGAAGGCGCAACCCTGCTGGCGGGCGGCCCGGACAAACCAACCGATCTGCCTGCGCACCTGAAGGGCGGCAACTTCCTGCGACCAACCGTGCTGGCGGACGTCGACAACCGCATGCGCGTGGCGCAGGAGGAGATCTTCGGGCCGGTGGCCTGCCTGCTGCCGTTTAAGGACGAAGCGGAAGGTCTGCGCCTGGCGAATGACGTGGAGTACGGCCTGGCGTCGTACATCTGGACACAGGACGTCAGCAAGGTGCTGCGCCTGGCGCGCAGCATCGAAGCCGGGATGGTGTTCGTGAACACCCAGAACGTGCGCGACCTGCGCCAGCCGTTTGGCGGCGTGAAGGCCTCCGGCACCGGCCGCGAGGGCGGTGAGTACAGCTTCGAGGTGTTCGCGGAGATGAAGAACGTCTGCATCTCCATGGGCGACCATCCGATTCCAAAGTGGGGGATCTGATCATGGGTAAATTAGCGTTAGCGGCAAAAATCACCCACGTACCGTCGATGTACCTCTCCGAGCTGCCGGGGAAAAACCACGGCTGCCGCCAGTCGGCCATCGACGGGCATAAAGAGATCAGCAAGCGCTGCCGCGAGCTGGGCGTGGACACCATCATCGTATTCGACACCCACTGGCTGGTGAACAGCGCGTACCACATCAACTGTGCGGACCATTTTGCGGGCGTCTACACCAGCAACGAGCTGCCGCATTTTATCCGCGATATGACCTACGACTACGACGGCAACCCGGCGCTCGGCCAGCTGATCGCCGACGAGGCGGTGAAGCTCGGCGTGCGCGCCAAAGCGCACAACATCCCGAGCCTCAAGCTGGAGTACGGCACGCTGGTGCCGATGCGCTACATGAACGCGGATAAACACTTCAAGGTGATCTCCATCTCGGCGTTCTGCACAGTTCACGACTTCGCCGACAGCCGCAGGCTGGGCGAGGCCATCGTCAGCGCCATTGAGAAATACGACGGCACCGTGGCGGTGCTCGCCAGCGGCTCGCTGTCGCACCGCTTTATCGACGACCAGCGCGCGGAAGAAGGGATGAACAGCTACACCCGCGAGTTTGACCGTCAGATGGACGAGCGCGTGGTGAAGCTGTGGCGCGAGGGCCAGTTCAAAGAGTTTTGCAACATGCTGCCGGAGTACGCCGACTACTGCTACGGCGAGGGCAATATGCACGACACGGTGATGCTGCTGGGGATGCTCGGCTGGGACAACTACGACGGCAAGGTGGAGTTCCTCACCGAGCTGTTCGCCAGCTCCGGCACCGGCCAGGTTAACGCCGTTTTCCCGCTGCCCGCGTAAGGAGCCACCATGCCGCACTTTATTGCTGAATGCACCGACAACATCCGCGAGCAGGCCGACCTGCCGGGGCTGTTCGCCAAAGTGAACGAGGCGCTCGCCGCCACGGGCATCTTCCCCATCGGCGGTATCCGCAGCCGCGCCCACTGGCTGGACACCTGGCAGATGGCCGACGGCAGGCACGATTACGCCTTTGTGCATATGACGCTGAAGATTGGTTCCGGGCGCAGCCTGGAGAGCCGGGAAGCCGTGGGGGAGATGCTGTTTGCGCTGATCAAAACGCACTTCGCGGAGCTGATGGCCGCCCGCTATCTGGCGCTGTCGTTCGAGCTCGACGAACTGCATCCGACGCTCAATTACAAACAGAACAACGTGCACGCGTTGTTTACGTAGCCGTCTGCTCGCCCGGTGGCGCTTCGCTTACCGGGCCTACAACGGCCCCGAACGTAGGCCGGGTAAGCGAAGCGCCACCCGGCAACAGCAGCACCAAACCGTAGGCCGGGTAAGCGCAGCGCCACCCGGCAAGAACAGGATATCGCCATGCTCGACAAACATACCCATACCCTGATCGCCCATCGTCTGCATCAGGCGGAACAATCCCGGGAGCAGATCCGCGCGATCTCGCTGGACTACCCGGAGATCACGATTGAAGACGCCTACGCCGTCCAGCGCGAATGGGTCAGCCTGAAAATCGCCGAAGGCCGCGTGCTGAAGGGCCACAAGATCGGCCTCACCTCCAAAGCGATGCAGGCCAGCTCCCAGATCAGCGAACCGGACTACGGCGCGCTGCTGGACGACATGTTCTTCCACGACGGCAGCGATATTCCCGTCGACCGCTTCATCGTTCCGCGCATCGAAGTGGAGCTGGCGTTCGTGCTGGCAAAGCCGCTGCGCGGCCCGAACTGCACGATCTTCGACGTCTACAACGCGACGGACTACGTCATCCCCGCGCTGGAGCTGATCGACGCCCGCTGCCACAACGTTGACCCGGAAACCCAGCGCCCGCGCAAGGTGTTCGACACCATCTCCGATAACGCCGCCAACGCGGGGGTGATCCTCGGCGGCCGTCCGATTAAGCCCGACGCGCTGGATCTGCGCTGGATCTCCGCCCTGCTCTACCGCAACGGCGTGATCGAAGAGACCGGCGTTGCCGCGGGCGTGCTTAACCACCCGGCGAACGGCGTAGCGTGGCTGGCGAACAAGCTCGCCCCGTACGACGTGCAGCTTGAGCCCGGCCAGATCGTTCTCGGCGGCTCGTTTACCCGCCCGGTGCCCGCCAGCAGAGGCGACACCTTCCACGTGGACTACGGCAACATGGGCTCCATCAGCTGCCGCTTTGTTTAGGAGACAACCATGCAAAACGCATTCAAAGCGGCGCTGAAAGCGGGCCGCCCGCAAATCGGTTTATGGCTGGGGCTGACCAGCAGCTACAGCGCCGAGCTGCTGGCGGGGGCAGGTTTCGACTGGCTGCTGATCGACGGCGAGCACGCGCCGAACAGCGTGCAAACCGTCTTAACCCAATTACAGGCCATCGCGCCGTACGCCAGCCAGCCGGTGGTGCGCCCGTCGTGGAACGACCCGGTGCAGATCAAACAGCTGCTGGACGTGGGCGCGCAAACCCTGCTGGTGCCGATGGTGCAAAACGCCGACGAAGCGCGGCTGGCGGTACGTTCCACCCGCTACCCGCCTGCGGGCATTCGCGGCGTCGGCAGCGCCCTGGCGCGCGCCTCGCGCTGGAACCGCATCCCGGATTACCTGCAGCAGGCCAACGACGCCATGTGCGTGCTGGTGCAGATCGAAACCCGCGAGGCGCTGAAAAACCTGCCGCAGATCCTGGACGTGGAAGGGGTCGACGGCGTGTTTATCGGCCCGGCGGATCTGAGCGCCGACATGGGCTTTGCCGGCAATCCGCAGCACCCGGAGGTGCAGGCCGCCATCGAGCAGGCGATCGCGCAGATCCTTAGCGCCGGTAAAGCGCCCGGCATCCTGATGGCGAACGAGCCGCTGGCGAAACGCTACCTTGAACTCGGCGCGCTGTTTGTTGCCGTCGGCGTCGACACCACCCTGCTCGCCCGCGGCGCGGAAGCGCTGGCGGCACGCTTTATCGAACAACCGGTTACGTCAGTTAATAACAATAAATCCGTCTACTAAACGTAAGATCTGGAGCGCACCATGACGACCTCTACCCTGCAACCTCATGATAATAAAGCTGTTGAACATCGCGCCATTAACAAGCTGTTCCGACGCCTGATCGTCTTTCTCTTCATCCTGTTTGTTTTTTCGTTTCTCGATCGCATCAATATCGGCTTTGCCGGGCTGACGATGGGCAAAGATCTGGGCCTTACGTCGACCATGTTTGGCCTGGCCGCGACGCTGTTTTACGTCACCTACGTGCTGTGTGGGATCCCGAGCAACATCATGCTGGCGAAAATCGGCGCGCGGCGCTGGATCGCCGGGATCATGGTGGTGTGGGGCATCGCCTCCACCTGTACCATGTTCGCCACCAGCCCGCACACGCTCTATGTTTTACGCATGCTGGTGGGCATTGCGGAAGCGGGCTTCCTGCCGGGGATCCTGGTCTATCTCACCTGGTGGTTCCCGGCCTATCACCGCGCCCGCGCCAACGCGCTGTTTATGATCGCCATGCCGGTGACCATGATGCTCGGCTCGATCCTCTCCGGCTACATTCTGGCGATGGACGGGCTGTGGAACCTGAAGGGCTGGCAGTGGCTGTTCCTGCTGGAGGGGCTGCCGTCGGTGGTGCTCGGCGTGGTGACCTGGTTTTACCTCAACGACACGCCGGATCAGGCCACCTGGCTGGACGATGACGAAAAGCAGGCGCTGAAAACGATGATCGCCCGCGAGCAGGAGGTCGCTATTGCCCAATCCGTCACGCCGCGATCGACGCTGCGCGAAGTGCTGACCCCGGCTGTGCTGCTCTACACGCTGGCCTACTTCTGCCTGACCAACACGCTCAGCGCCATCAACATCTGGACGCCGCAGATCCTGCAAAGCTTCAACACGGGGAGCAGCAATATCGTCATCGGCCTGCTGGCGGCGATCCCGCAGTTTTGCACCATTCTCGGGATGATCTGGTGGAGCCGACGCTCCGACAGGCTGAAAGAGCGAAAAAAGCATACCATCCTGCCGTACCTGTTCGCCGCGGCGGGATGGATGCTGGCCTCGGCCACCGATCACAGCCTGATCCAGCTGCTTGGCATCATCATGGCCTCAACCGGATCGTTTACCGCCATGGCGATATTCTGGACCACGCCGGATCGGGTGATTAGCCTGCAGTCCCGCGCGGTGGCGCTGGCGGTGATCAACGCTATCGGCAACGTCGGATCCGCCGTCAGCCCATTGCTGATTGGGATCCTGCGCGACGCGACCGGCAGCTTCAGCTCCGGGCTGTGGTTTGTGGCCGGGCTGCTGGTGGTCGGCGCGCTGGTGCTGACGCGCATTCCGATGACGCAGCGGGATCAACAGAGGAACGATCATGTGCCAGAGCCCTATCGCCAACATTGATATCAGCAAGGAGTACGACGAAAGTCTGGGCACCGACGATGTGCACTACCAGTCGTTCGCCCGCATGGCGGCCTTTTTTGGCCGCGACATGCAGGCGCATCGTCACGACCAGTATTTTCAGATGCACTTTCTCGATACCGGACAGATTGAGCTCCAGCTCGACGATCACCGCTACTCGGTGCAGGCTCCGCTGTTCGTCCTCACGCCGCCGTCGGTGCCGCACGCGTTTATCACCGAATCCGACAGCGACGGGCACGTGCTGACGGTGCGCGAGGATCTGATCTGGCCGCTGCTTGAAGTGCTCTACCCCGGCACGCGGGAAGCGTTTGGCCTGCCGGGGATCTGCCTCTCGCTGGCCGACAGGCCGGACGAGCTGGCGGCGCTGAAGCACTACTGGCAGCTTATTGCCCGGGAATCCACGGAACAGCTGCCGGGGCGCGAGCATACCCTGGCCCTGCTGGCCCAGGCGGTCTTTACCCTGCTGCTGCGCAACGCGAAGCTCGACGACCACGCTTCGGGCGGCATGCGCGGCGAGCTGAAGCTGTTCCAGCGCTTTACCCAGCTGATAGATGCCCACTACCACCAGCACTGGACGGTGCCCGAATACGCCAGCGAGCTGCACCTGACCGAATCCCGCCTGACCGATATCTGCCGCCGCTTCGCCAACCGCCCGCCGAAGCGGCTGATCTTCGACCGGCAGCTGCGCGAGGCCAGACGGCTGCTGCTGTTTTCCGACAGCGCGGTCAGCGAGATTGCCTGGCAGCTGGGGTTTAAGGATCCGGCCTATTTTGCCCGATTTTTTAACCGCTTAGTGGGGTGCTCGCCGAGCGCGTACCGGGCGCAGAAAGTACCGGTTTCCTGAACGCATCACGTTTCGTAGGGCGGGTAAGCGCAGCACCACCCGCCGAAAAGCCGCACAGATCACAAATCCCAATCCCGCCCGAAAAGTACCCGCCGTTGTCCCAAACGTCCCTTCACGTTCCGCCCCTCTCAGGCTTCAATTAAACAACAAAAACAAAACATAAATTTAACAACACAATTCCGATACGAGGTCCCTATGAAGCCTGAAGATTTCCGCGCTGATGCCAAACGTCCGTTAACCGGCGAAGAGTATTTAAAGAGCCTGCAGGACGGTCGTGAGATTTATATCTACGGCGAGCGCGTCAAAGACGTCACCACCCATCCGGCGTTTCGCAACGCGGCGGCCTCCATCGCGCAGATGTACGACGCGCTGCACAAGCCGGACATGCAGGATACCCTCTGCTGGGGCACCGACACCGGCAGCGGCGGCTATACCCACAAGTTCTTCCGCGTGGCGAAAAGCGCCGACGACCTGCGCCAGCAGCGCGACGCCATCGCCGAGTGGTCGCGCCTGAGCTACGGCTGGATGGGCCGCACGCCGGACTACAAAGCCGCGTTCGGCTGCGCGCTCGGCGCCAACCCGGCCTTCTACGGCCAGTTCGAGCAGAACGCCCGTAACTGGTACACACGCATTCAGGAAACCGGCCTGTACTTCAACCACGCCATCGTTAACCCGCCGATCGACCGCCACAAGCCGGCTGACGAGGTGAAAGACGTCTACATCAAGCTGGAGAAAGAGACCGACGCCGGGATCATCGTCAGCGGCGCGAAAGTGGTGGCAACCAACTCGGCGCTGACCCACTACAACATGATCGGCTTCGGCTCCGCGCAGGTGATGGGCGAAAACCCGGACTTCGCGCTGATGTTCGTCGCGCCAATGGATGCCGAAGGCGTGAAGCTGATCTCCCGCGCCTCTTACGAGATGGTGGCAGGCGCAACCGGATCCCCGTACGACTACCCGCTCTCCAGCCGCTTCGACGAGAACGACGCGATCCTGGTGATGGATCACGTGCTGATCCCGTGGGAAAACGTGCTGATCTACCGCGATTTCGACCGCTGCCGTCGCTGGACGATGGAAGGCGGATTTGCCCGCATGTACCCGCTGCAGGCCTGCGTGCGCCTGGCAGTGAAGCTCGACTTCATCACCGCCCTGCTGAAGAAATCGCTCGAGTGCACCGGTACCCTGGAGTTCCGCGGCGTGCAGGCGGATCTCGGTGAAGTGGTGGCCTGGCGCAACATGTTCTGGGCGCTGAGCGACTCTATGTGTTCCGAAGCCACGCCGTGGGTCAACGGCGCGTATCTGCCGGATCACGCCGCGCTGCAAACCTACCGCGTGATGGCGCCAATGGCCTACGCGAAGATCAAGAACATCATCGAGCGTAACGTGACGTCCGGACTGATTTACCTGCCGTCCAGCGCCCGGGATCTGAACAACCCGCAGATCGACCAGTATCTGGCGAAATACGTGCGCGGCTCCAACGGGATGGATCACGTCGAACGCATCAAGATTTTGAAGCTGATGTGGGATGCCATCGGCAGCGAGTTTGGCGGTCGTCACGAGCTGTACGAAATCAACTACTCAGGGAGCCAGGATGAGATCCGCCTGCAGTGTCTGCGTCAGGCGCAGAGCTCCGGCAACATGGACAAGATGATGGCGATGGTCGACCGCTGCATGTCCGAATACGACCAACACGGCTGGACGGTGCCGCACCTGCACAACAACAGCGATATCAACATGCTGGATAAGCTGCTGAAATAGCGCAGCGGGAGGTTGCAATGCATTTAGATGAACAACGCCTGCGTTTTCGCGACGCAATGAGCAGCCTGTCGGCGGCGGTCAATGTGATCACCACCGAGGGCGAGGCGGGCCGCTGCGGCATTACCGCCACCGCCGTCTGTTCGGTGACTGACACCCCGCCGTCGGTCATGGTGTGCATCAACGCCAACAGCGCCATGAACCCGGTATTTCAGGGCAACGGCAGGCTGTGCGTTAACGTGCTGAACCATGAGCAGGAGATCATGGCTCGCCATTTCGCCGGGATGACCGGTATGACGATGGAGGAGCGCTTTACCCTCTCCTGCTGGCAGAAAGGTCCGCTGGCGCAGCCGGTGCTGAAAGGCGCGCTGGCCAGCCTGGAAGGCGAGATTAGCCAGGTGCAAACCATCGGCACGCATCTTGTTTATCTCGTTGAAATTAAAAACATCATCCTCAGTGAAGAGGGCCACGGCCTGATCTACTTTAAGCGCCGTTTCCACCCGGTCATGCTGGAGGCGGAAGCCGCCGTGTGATCCCCCCTCGCGCTGGCCTTTTTCTTCGGCCAGCGCCGCTTTCTACAAAAATTCCTAAGGTTTCCGCTAAATCACGCCGTTATATAACCATAAGAGAAATTTTCTGTGACTGAATACTGACACCGCCTGTCAGTGCACCCGCATCATTCAGCGCATACCTAAATATACAGGATGACCTTATGGCTAAAACGACGCGGAGCCGCTCGGCTGAACGTCTGGTCGATATTCTGGTTGAGCTACATTTAAACGGTGTGGTAAACCGCAGTGCGCTAATGGAAAAATTTAAAATTACCGAGCGCACCGTCTACCGGGATTTAAATGCCCTCTCTCCCATTGTTGAACATACCGGTAACGGGCTATATCGACTGATCCATTCTGCACAATCGCCCGGTGGACAAGGCTTACATCACACCCTTGCTAACTTCCTGAATGCCGACAGCTTTTTCCCTGAAAGAAATACGGAATTCTGGCAGAAGCTTGAAACGCGCGTTGACGAAAACCATATTCTTATTCTTGCGAATGAAGCCGAACACACGGTACAGCGTGATATTCGCCGTCATTTAACGAAAATCGAGAGTTCGATTAAAAACCATAATGTTTGTCAGATTGTTTATAAGGGGAAAACCCGGCTGATTAATCCCTATAAACTCATTAACAAAAAAAATATATGGTATTTACAAGCCACCGAAAATAGCCGCCTGAAATCCTTCTCATTGAGCCAGATTAGCTGGTTTGATATTCAGAAAACGACCTTCACCCCGGAAGAAAATGTCCTTGAGCTGCTGGAAAAAAGCCTCGACCCCTGGGTATCTGAAAATACTTTCGCGGTGAAAATATTCATCAAGGATAATATTTCGCATTACTTCCTTCGCCGCGATCTTCTGCCGGAACAAGAGCTGCTGGAGGAGCAACAGGGTGGCGTCACGCTGCGCTGCCAGGCGGCGCACGAGAACCAGATCCTGCCGCTGCTGTTCTACTGGCTGCCCCATATTCAGATTCTGGAGCCGAGCTGGCTTAAGGAAAAACTGATCGGAACGCTGGAGAACTATCTGGCGGTGGAACGCAACCCGAATAATCAAGTGATCTCAATCACATAATTTCGTCCCTTTGCGGCGAGCCGGAACCGCTCGTCGCCCCCTTTGACCGCTCACCCGGTACTTTCAACCACTCACTCATTTACCGTCCTTTACACGCGCGAGGATCTGGCACGATCGCTCCAGCATTAATCAATACCTCCTCACAACGAACCCTGACCCTTTTTTCTTTACATAAAAAACCAGGTCTTACTATGGATACTAAAAAACTACTGAAGCACGTGCCCTGGGCCTTACTCGGGATCCTCGGCGCTTTTTGTCTGGCGGTTGTCGCATTACGCCGGGGCGAACACGTAAGCGCCCTGTGGATCGTGGTCGCGTCCGTTTCCGTCTATCTTGTTGCTTATCGCTACTACAGCTTGTACATCGCGCAGAAGGTCATGAAGCTCGACCCGACGCGCGCCACCCCGGCGGTCATTAACAATGACGGCCTGAACTACGTGCCAACCAACCGCTACGTGCTGTTTGGTCACCACTTTGCCGCTATCGCCGGTGCAGGCCCGCTGGTCGGCCCGGTGCTGGCCGCGCAGATGGGCTACCTGCCGGGCACCCTGTGGCTGCTCGCCGGCGTAGTGCTGGCCGGTGCGGTGCAGGACTTTATGGTGCTGTTTATCTCTTCTCGCCGTAACGGCGCCTCTCTGGGTGAGATGGTCAAAGAAGAGATGGGCCGCGTGCCGGGGACTATCGCCCTGTTCGGCTGCTTCCTGATCATGATCATCATCCTCGCGGTGCTGGCCCTGATCGTGGTGAAAGCGCTGGCCGAAAGCCCGTGGGGCGTCTTCACCGTCTGCTCTACCGTGCCGATTGCACTGTTCATGGGGATCTACATGCGATTCCTGCGTCCGGGCCGCGTGGGTGAGGTGTCGGTGATTGGTATCGTGCTGCTGGTAGCCTCTATCTACTTCGGCGGCGTGATTGCGCACGACCCGTATTGGGGCCCGGCGCTGACCTTCAAGGACACCACCATCACCTTCGCGCTGATTGGCTATGCGTTTATTTCCGCGCTGCTGCCGGTCTGGCTGATTCTGGCCCCGCGCGACTACCTGGCGACCTTCCTTAAAATCGGCGTTATCGTCGGTCTGGCGTTCGGCATCCTGGTGATTAACCCGGATCTGAAAATGCCTGCGGTAACGCAGTACATCGACGGTACCGGCCCGCTGTGGAAAGGCGCCCTGTTCCCGTTCCTGTTCATCACCATCGCCTGCGGTGCGGTCTCCGGCTTCCACGCCCTGATTGCGTCCGGTACTACGCCTAAGCTGCTGGCGAACGAGAAAGACGCGCGTCTGATCGGCTACGGCGCGATGCTGATGGAGTCCTTCGTGGCGATCATGGCGCTGGTTGCAGCCTCCATTATCGAACCGGGTCTGTACTTCGCGATGAACACCCCTCCTGCGGGCCTCGGCATTACCATGCCAAACCTGCACGAGATGGGCGGTGACAACGCGGCGCTGATTATGGCGCAGCTGAAGGACGCGAGCGCACACGCGGCGGCGACCGTCAGCTCCTGGGGCTTCGTGATTTCGCCTGAGCAGATCATGCAGACCGCGAAGGACATCGGCGAACCGTCCGTGCTGAACCGCGCAGGTGGTGCACCGACGCTGGCCGTAGGTATCGCACACGTGTTCCACAAAGTGCTGCCGTGGGCGGACATGGGCTTCTGGTACCACTTCGGTATTCTGTTCGAAGCGCTGTTCATCCTGACCGCGCTGGACGCCGGTACCCGTGCGGGCCGCTTCATGTTGCAGGACCTGCTCGGTAACTTCGTGCCGTTCCTGAAGAAAACCGACTCTCTGGTCGCCGGTATTCTCGGTACTGCGGGCTGCGTCGGCCTGTGGGGCTACCTGCTGTATCAGGGCGTTGTCGACCCGCTCGGCGGCGTGAAGAGCCTGTGGCCGCTGTTCGGTATCTCTAACCAGATGCTCGCAGCCGTTGCTCTGGTGCTCGGTACCGTGGTCCTCGTGAAGATGAAACGCACCAAATACATCTGGGTAACGGTTGTTCCTGCGCTGTGGCTGCTGCTCTGCACCACCTGGGCGCTTGGCCTGAAGCTGTTCAGCGCCAACCCGCAGCTGGAAGGCTTCTTCTTCATGGCTAACCAGTATAAAGAGAAGATTGCCGCAGGCGGCGCGGATCTGACCGCGCAGCAGATTGCCAACATGAACCATATCGTGGTGAACAACTACACCAACGCGGGTCTGAGCATTCTGTTCCTGGTGGTGGTGTACAGCATCATCTTCTACGGCATCAAAACCTGGATGAACGTGCGTAACGCCGACGGCCGTACGGATAAAGAAACCCCGTACGTGCCGGTGCCGGAAGGCGGCGTGAAGACCTCTTCACACCATTAACAAAATGGCGGGTGGCGCTACGCTGACCCGCCCTACACAGAAACTGTAGGCCCGGTAAGCGTAGCGCCACCGGGCTTTTTCTGTCTGGAACCCACAATGTTTGGTAACTTAGGCGAAGCAAAAAAATACCTCGGTCAGGCGGCAAAAATGCTGATTGGCATTCCGGACTATGACAACTACGTTGAGCATATGAAGACCAACCATCCGGATAAGCCGTACATGACCTACACCGAATTCTTCCGCGAGCGTCAGGAAGCGCGCTACGGCGGAAGTGGAGAAGGCGGCGTCCGCTGCTGCTAAAGGAGAGACCATGACCCCGATTGCCGTTACCCTGCTGACCGGTTTCCTCGGCGCCGGTAAAACCACCCTGCTGCGCCACATCCTGAATGAACAGCACGGCTTCAAAATCGCCGTTATCGAAAACGAATTCGGTGAGGTCTCGGTAGACGATCAGCTGATTGGCGATCGCGCCACCCAGATCAAAACCCTCACCAACGGCTGCATCTGCTGCACCCGCTCTAACGAATTAGAAGACGCCCTGCTGGACCTGCTCGACAGCCGCGATCGCGGCGAGATCGACTTTGACCGTCTGGTGATCGAGTGCACCGGCATGGCCGACCCCGGCCCGATTATTCAGACCTTTTTCTCGCACGAAATTCTTTGCCAGCGCTACCTGCTGGACGGCGTGATTGCCCTGGTGGATGCGGTTCACGCCGACGAGCAGATGAACCAGTTCACCATCGCCCAGTCTCAGGTGGGCTATGCCGACCGCATCCTGCTGACCAAAACTGACGTGGCGGGCGAAAGCGTTAAGCTGCGCGAGCGCCTGACCCGCATTAACTCCCGTGCGCCGATATTCACGGTGACGCACGGCGACATCGATCTGTCTCAGCTGTTCAACACCAACGGCTTTATGCTGGAAGAGAACGTCACCACAAAACCGCGCTTCCACTTTATGGGCGATAAGCAAAACGACGTGGCGTCGATTGTGGTCGAACTGGACTACCCGGTGGACATCGGCGAGGTTTCGCGCGTGATGGAAAACCTGCTGCTGTCGTTTGCCGACAAGCTGCTGCGCTACAAAGGGATGCTGTGGATTGACGGCGAGCCGAACCGCCTGCTGTTCCAGGGCGTGCAGCGCCTGTACAGCGCCGACTGGGACAGACCCTGGGGCGATGAAGCGCCGCGCAGCGTGATGGTGTTTATAGGTATCCAACTCCCGGAAGAAGAAATTCGAGCGGCGTTTGCGGGGCTGAAGAAATAACCGCCATGCATCCCCTCTCCCCTATGGGGAGAGGGTTAGGGTGAGGGGTAAACCTATTTCACCGCGTCCGGCAGCGTCACAATCCACAGCTCGCTGTCTGACTCCGGTTTCTTCAGCGGCTTCACGCTGAGCGTGGTCTCAACCGGTTTATCATCCAGCGTCAGCTTGCCTTCCGCGTTCACCCGATAATCCTTGAGCTTCTTGCCCTCGACCGGGTTTTGCATCGCCACCTTCACGCCAAAGTCGTTATCGTTCGCCACCGCCAGCGTTTTGCTGTCGATCAGCGCCAGCCCTTCGGCCTTCTCCTGCTGCCAGCCCAGCGCGCGCAGGTCGACAACCTGCGTTTTAGCCGCAAGCGTTATGCCGCGCTGCGCCAGGGTTTTCTCATCATCAAACTCCGGGTACTCGCCCGGCTTGTCAAAGGCGGAAAGGTCGCTCGCCTTGCTGAGATCCACCTTGTAAATGAGGTTACGCATCCCGTCGTTTTTATCGCTTCCCTGCTCAATCAGCAGGATGTGCTGGTCATCGAGCGCCACGATGTCGCCGATTTTGGCGTCGCTGTTTTTGCCGTAGGCCGCGCTGTCGATGGGGTAACCGTACATCGCGGTTTTGCCGGTCGCCGGGTCGAAGCTCACCAGACGCGTAAACAGCGCCTGCTTTTTGCTCTTACCGTCGATATCCAGCGTGCTTTGCACGGCGGCGATAATCCGCCCGTCCGGCATCCGGGTCAGGCCTTCAAAGCCCCGATTCGCCTGGCGCCATTTGATAATGTTTGGCAGACCGCCCGCGATGGATTTCTCCCCTTCCGCCGCCTGCGGCCCGTGGATCGCCAGGATCTTCCCTTTGCCGTCGACGTTAATCAGGAACGGGCCATACTCATCGCACAGCCAGTAGCCGCCTTTCCCGTCCGGCGTGATGCCTTCCGTATCCAGCCCGCGGTTGTCGCCCTTCAGAATTTTTAGCGTGTCGCTGAACGCCACTTCATTGGTGGAGCCAATCACGCCGCTTTGCAGCGGCAGACCGTTAATCTCGCCTTTATCGTCATGCAGCGGGCGGGCATCCGTTGCCTCTGCTTTGCCGTTCTGAACGCGGATGGTCATCAGCAGCGGCGCGAAATCTGGCGTGACAAATATTTTGGCTTCGTTTTTACCCATTTTTGGCGCATCGGCGTTTGGACCGCGATCGGTCACGGTCGCAAAGGTCAGGGCGTCGCCCTGCTTGCCCGTAAACAGCAGGCCAGAACCGATTCCCACAGGCAGTCCATTCGGAAACGCGCTGGCAAACGCGCCGCTGTAGCTCACGTGGGAGCCTTCAGGGAAGCTCACGACATAGCGCTCAGCAGTGGGCTGCGCCGCCAGGCCAGAGAAAGAGAGCGCACAACCGATTAGCACAGGAATAATTTTTCTTTTCATATTGTTAGCATCCAGTTAGTGAAGCCAACAACGTAAAGAATAAACGTGTCAGAAAAATGACATGAAAAGGAAACCGACCTGCGCGATTGAACGTATATTCATCACTCGAAATGTAAGGCTTTGTTGTTTTGTGTGACAGGCGAAACATTTTTGGAAATTATTAGAAACCCAATTAATTCATCTCAAATCACTTTCCCCGCCTCGTTCAGTTTGTGTTTAGCCAAAAAACTAAACGGTTCCTAAACGCCAAAACATCACCCGTTGACACCCCGACAATCAAACACCACCGCAACAACCTCAATAAAAAATTTAACAATATCAGTATAAAAACGCGATTTACATCACATTTGCAGTCATAAACCTCGCTTGTTAAGGTGTCCTCAGATTAATTTGATGACGAGGAAATACTCATGAAAAAACTTAACATTCTTATCCTTTCTGCTTTGACCGCGGTATCTGGCTCCGCTCTGGCCATGGGCGGCAGCATCGAGCAGGGTAAAAACTTCACCAACCTGAATGTGGAAATGGGTAAATCCTCATCTGGCCTGTATACCGAAGGTAACTGGCTCAAAAATACCGATGACGGCACCCAGACCGGTGGCGTGGGTGCCGGTTACAACCTGGAAGTTGGCCCGGTGATGCTGAATGCGGGCGCGAAAGCCATCTACATCGGCCCGAAAAAAGGCGATAACGGCGTAGCGTTCCCGATCGGTGGCGGCGTGAATGTTGCCCTGACGGACAGCATTAACGTCTTCGGTGAAGGCTATGTGGCTCCAGACGGCCTGAACAACAGCGTGAAAAACTACGTTGAAGCCAACGGCGGCGTCAGCTGGACCCCAATCAAACCGGTTACGCTGAAAGTGGGTTACCGCCACGTGAGCGTAGATGGCAAAGACGGTCGTCCAAACCATACGCTGATTGACGGTGCCTATGTGGGCGGCGGCGTGAGCTTCTAAGGTTCCAATACTGACCAAAAAAAACCTGCCAGATGGCAGGTTTTTTTATGACGGCAATTAATTACGCACCACCACCAGCTTCTGGTTCACAAACTCTTTGATCCCCAGATCCGACAGCTCGCGTCCGTAGCCGGAGCGCTTCACGCCGCCGAACGGCAGTTCTGCCGCGGTATCCGTCAGCCAGTTGATATACACCATCCCGGTCTCAATGCGCGACGCCATTTTCTTCGCGCGCTCAATATCCTGGCTGAATACCGCCCCGCCAAGGCCGTAGTGGGAGTCGTTCGCCAGCGCGACCGCTTCGTCGTCGTTTTTCACCACATACACCTGCGCCACCGGGCCGAAGAACTCCTCGAAGTACGCCGGGTTATCCCGCGAGATATTGGTCAGGATCGTCGGTTCGAAGAAACTCCCGTCGCGCTGAACGGGCTTGCCGCCATAGTGCAGCGTTGCACCGTTTTTCACCGCCTCGTTAACCTGTTTGGTCAGCGTTTCGAGCGCATCTTTGGACGACAGCGGCCCCAGCGTGGTGCTTTCGTCCAGCGGGTCGCCAATCTTCACCTGCTTAAACGCCTCGGTGAATTTGCTCAGGAAGGCATCCGCAATCTTTTCATGCAGAATAAAGCGCTTCGCCGCGGTGCAGACCTGTCCGGCGTTGTTGAGTCGCGCATTCACGCCGATCCTCACCGCTTTGTCCAGGTCCGCATCGTCCAGCACCACGAACACGTCGTTACCGCCCAGCTCCAGCGTAGATTTCTTGATGTGCTTCGCCGCCTGCGAGGCCACCACGCTGCCGGCCTTTTCGGAGCCGGTTAATGCGGCACCCTGCACGCGATCGTCGGCAATAATGTTCGCCACCTGATCCGAAGAGATGAACAGGTTGGTCCATGCTCCTTCCGGCGCGCCCGCCTCGCGTACCAGATGGGCAAAGGTCTCGGCGCAGTGTGGCACGATGCTGGCATGCTTGGCGATCACCGGGTTACCCGCCGCCAGGTTCGGCGCCAGAACGCGCATCAGCTGGTAGTACGGGAAGTTCCACGGCTCGACGGCCATCAGCACGCCGATGGGGTGATGCTCCACCCACGCTTCCCCGAGCTCAGAGTCGTACTTCACCGGGGCCAGGAACCGCTTCGCGTTGTCGGCGTAGTAGCGGGCGATTTGCGCGCAAAGCTTCACCTCGCCGCGGCTCTGTTCGATGAGCTTTCCCATCTCCTGGCTGGCGATTTTAGCCAGATCCTCCACGCGCTCGTCGATCAGGTCGGCGAGCTTATGCAGCACCGGCAGACGCTGGCTGATATCGCCTTTCGCCCAGTCCGAATGATAAAGCGCATCGGCCGCCTTGAGCGCCGCTTCGATATCCGCGTCGGTATGTGAGGGGTATTCTTTGATGAGCTGGTTAGTGGCAGGATTTACTGTCTGATAAGCCATGTCGAATCTCCTTGTTTTACCGCTTAGGGTATTAAGGGTAGTCAACATGACTGGCTCTGGGCGTAAAGTTGGGTATATCCGGAAGGTTCTTAATGAAGCGCTGCCGGACGGTTCGCTGACGTGGTATAAAAAACCTTCAGAAGGAGCGCCCATGACCGATACCCGACACGTCCGGCAGACATTTCACCGCGCCTCAGGCTTTGAGCTGCGCAGCACCTGGCAAAGTACGCAGGCTTACAAACGCCATAGTCACCCTCAGCTCTCCATCGGCGCGATTGTGGAGGGCCAGACCTGCTGCGTGTGTCACGACAGAGAGTACATCCTTAACCCCGGGGACCTCATCGTGATCCCGGCCTGTGCGCCGCACAGCTGCAACCCCGTCGCCGGGAATCCGCGCAGCTACCATATGCTCTATATCGACACCGAGCTTACTCTGGCGCTACAGGTGATTCGTAGCCCTGACCTGTTTGCCCACTACCTGGACGTTGTCGAGACAATGTCTCCTGCGTCAGTAGAGACGCTGCTTTCTGCCCTTCCCCGCGGTGCGGATAGCGCAGACGCGCTTCGCTCAACCAGCCAGCAGGTTCAGGAGGCGTTTCTTTCCGATCTCACCAGCCCGCCTTCCCTCGACGAGCTTGCCCAACGCTTCTCGCTGCGCAAGGAGACGCTGATCCGCACCTTCAGGCAGGACACCGGCCTGACGCCGGGCAGCTTCCTCAATATCTCCCGCGTGGAATACGCCAAAGCGCGGCTGCGCGCCGGGGATAATATTGCCGACGTCGGCTACCAGAGCGGCTTTGCCGACCAGAGCCATTTTCATAAGACCTTCGTGAGCTATACTGCCGCCACGCCTCGCCAGTACGCCACGGGCCGATCAATATCAGACAATAAATAGGTTCTGCAGCGCCGTACTCTGACCTCGGATTGTTAACCGAGGTCGCTATGGAACTGTTCTTCCCTTCCGCTTTTCTCGCCCTGGCGCTGGCGCATTTTGTTGCCCTGTTAAGCCCGGGCCCGGATTTCTTCCTGCTGGTGGGCTACGCCGCGCGTTACAGGCTGCGCGGCAGCGCCGGGCTGTGCCTCGGCATCGCCGCGGGTAACGCACTCTATATTGTTCTGGTCATTATCGGCTGGAGCGCTCTGCGCCAGTTTTCGTGGCTGTTTACGCTTATAGAGCTTTGCGGGGCCCTATATCTGCTGTGGATCGGCTCGCATCTGGTGCGCAGCCGACCTCAGGCGCTGGCGCTGAATGAAACTCACCAGCGCTTTCCTTCGCTGCGCAAGCAGATCCTGCTGGGGCTCGGTTCGGCGCTGTTAAACCCGAAGAACGCGCTGTTCTATCTGGCGCTGATGACGGCATTGCTGGGGCCGGACGTGACGCTGCTTCAACAGGCGACCTGCGGCGTCTGGATGGTGATGATGGTGCTGGCGTGGGATCTGGCGCTGGTGTCGCTGATGGGGTTACGAGCGGTTCAACAGAAGCTTAGCCGTTCGCTGTGGTGGATTGAGCGCACGGCGGGAGTGGTGCTGATGGGGTTTGGTGGGTGGGTGCTGTGGCGGCTACTGGAAATTATACGCTGAGATAGCGGGCAGCCTGACGCCGCCCGTTGCTTATTTTTTATTTTGATCGCGCAGCATTGCTTCACGCAAAATGGCATTGAGCCTCGTCTGGTAACCTTTTCCAGGCCGTTTAAGCCACTCCATCACGTCAGCGTCGATACGTACAGATGCCTGAGTTTTGAGTGGCCGATAGAACTTCCCTCGCACCGCCCCTGACCACTGTTCATCCCCCGTGGCAGGGATATCGCTGTAATCAATCTCTGCTTCCGATTTTTCGGCAAGTGCTTTGAGCTCAGCCTCACGACGAGCACTAACCTCAGGCGCACTACCGCGTTTATGTTTAACCATGCTCATAACGGCTCCTCTCTTTACGGTCCGCCTTTCGTGCGCTAATGATTCGAATGACTTCGTCACCACTTTCAAAACGTACCGTGTGTGCGACCATAATGACAATTAGACCATGTACAAGGCCAATGGTCTGCCAACGAAACTCTCCATTTTCATGACGATCCTGCAGAGATAAATGGTAAGGATCGTCAAACACCAGAACAGCCTCTTCAAAGCGGATCCCATGCTTAATGAGATTACTTTTCGCTTTGTTGGTATCCCATTCAAACTCCGTTGGCATAGTGTACCCTTCCCTTATTGTATATACAAAAAAGCATATACAAAACATTCGTAAATTGAACCGGTCGACATCGTTCAATTTCATTTTCTGAAGGCGCATTCCAGAATGCTGAAACGCGAAGGTCCTTCTCCTTCTTTGCACTTTCCCCCCGCTTCCCTCTATCCTTACCCCATGGAAAAAATAGCTGAACTCAAACGCGCCAAGCTGCTGGCGCTGTCGCTGCTGCTGGTTGCCGCCGCAGCATTTATCACCACCCTGTTCCTGCCGCAGACCTTCTGGGTGCGCGGCGTGAAGGCCATTGCCGAGGCGGCGATGGTCGGCGCGCTGGCGGACTGGTTCGCCGTGGTCGCGCTGTTCCGCCGGGTGCCCATTCCGTTTATCTCGCGCCATACCGCGATTATTCCGCGCAATAAAGATCGGATCGGCGACAATCTCGGCCAGTTTGTGCAGGAGAAGTTTCTTGATACTCAGTCGCTGGTGGCGCTAATCCGCCGCTACGAGCCCGCGCAGATGATTGGCACCTGGTTCAGCCAGCCCGACAACGCCCAGCGCGTCGGGCAGCATTTGATTCAGGTGATGAGCGGTTTTCTCGAACTCACGGACGACGGGCGCATACAGCGCCTGCTTAAACGGGCGGTGCACAAGGCGATTGATAAGGTCGATTTCACCGAAACCAGCGCCGTGATGCTGGAGAGCATGACCAAAAACAACCGCCACCAGGTGCTGCTGGACGCCATCATCAACCGTCTGATTACCCTGATTCAGCGGGAAAGCACGCGGGAGTTTATCTCCGATCAGATTGTCCACTGGCTGAAGACCGAACACCCGCGCAAAGCGATGGTGCTGCCCACCGAGTGGCTGGGCGATCAAAGCGCGGAGATGGTGTCGAACGCGGTGAACACGCTGCTGGACGATATCAGCCACGACCGCACGCACCAGATCCGCCAGGCGTTTGACCGCGCCACGCTGAAGCTTATCGACAACCTGAAAAACGATCCGGAGATGGCGGCGAAAGCCGACAACATCAAGCACTATCTGAAAAACGATGAGGCGTTTAACCGCTATCTGGGCGAGATGTGGGCTGACCTGCGCCAGTGGCTGAAGGCGGATATGCAAAGCGAGGATTCACGCGTGAAGCAACGCATCGCCAACGCCGGGCTGTGGTTTGGCGAAACGCTAACAAATGACGCCAGCCTGCGGGCGTCGCTGAACGAGCATCTGGAGCAGGCCGCGCACCGCCTCGCACCGGATTTCGCCGCGTTTCTGACCCGCCACATCAGCGACACGGTCAAAAGCTGGGACGCCAAAGACATGTCCCGCCAGATTGAGCTTAACATCGGTAAAGATCTGCAGTTCATCCGCGTCAACGGCACGCTGGTAGGCGGGACGATTGGCCTGATCCTGTTTTTACTCTCGCAAATCCCAATGCTTATCCATTGAGCGTCCTGAGGATCAGCGCCTTCATGCTGGAAATGGCTGTATCGGCGGTATCGTCCCCCTGATGCAGCGCAATACCCAGCTCCCCTGCATAGGGCAGCAGGCGGTTGTCGATCTGTAAGGTCTCTGGCAGGCCAATACGCGTGCGAAGCGTAATACCCAATCCTGCGCTGACGCCCGCCCACAGCCCACTCAGGCTATGGCTGGTAAAAACGATACGCCAGGGTATTCCTGCGACATCCAGCGCCGCGATGGCCCTGCTGCGCAGGAGGCAGGGTGCGTCAAACATCACCAGCGGCAGCGGCTCCCCTCGTTGCAAAAGTACCTCTATGTCCTCACGGGATCTGCAAATCCATGCCAGCGGTTCGCTGCGCACATAATCGCCTTCTCGTCCTTCCTGCCAGACCAGCGCCAGATCGAGTTCGTTTGCCGCCACGCCTCGCAGCAGCGGAGGGTTGCGATCGACGCGTGCGATCATGCGGAGCTCAGGGTGTTGTCTGTGAAAATCGCCGAGAACCTGCGGCATCACAGACTCCCCGAAGTCCTCCTGCATACCCAGACGTACTTCTCCCTGCAGCGTTTCCCCTCTGATTGCACGGAGCGCCTCGTCGTTCAGCGCCAGCATGCGTCGGGCGTAGCTCAGCAGAATTTCACCCTCTGGGGTCAATGCCAGCGTTCGCCCCTGCTTCACGGTAAGCGCCACGCCGCACTGCTGCTCCAGCTTTTTTAGCTGGGCGCTGACCGCAGACGTGGAGCGACACAGCCTGTCCGCCGCCACGGCAAAGCTGGTGGACTGAATACCCTCCACAAAGCTGCGCAGCGCGTCCAGGTCTAATGCTGAAAACCGTTTATCCATACGATCCTCATTTTCGGGACATTTAATCCAATACATTGCGATTTTCTTTATGGTGGCAGCCTGCGAGAGTCATTGCCAGACAACAGGAGGAAAAAATGAGCACACCACTGAATCGCGACACGCTTGCGCAGGTCTCCCCTAAACTGGCGGAACTCAGCTCGCAGGTGCTTTTTGGCGATATCTGGCAGCGTCCGCAGCTGGCCCCGCGGGATCGCAGCCTGATCACGCTTGCTGCACTGGCCGCACTGGGGCGCACCGCGCAGCTTCCCTGGCATATCGACTTTGCCCGACAAAACGGCGTGACGGACGATGAGATTGCCGAAGCGTTTACCCATCTGGCGTTTTACGCAGGCTGGCCGGCAGCCGTCAGCGCCCTGACCTGCCTGGCAGAGGAGAAACAATAATGCCGTTTGTTCGCATCATGACGGGCGACCGCTATAGCGAGATGCAGAAAAAACAGATCTCGGACATTCTGCACATAGCGCTGACGGAAACCTTCGCCGTTCCCGCGCAGGATCGGTTTCATTTTTTTGAATGCTTCGCTGCCGGGGATCGATACATTGATCGGCACTATCTCAGCCCGGGCAGAACGGAGGGGGCGATATTGTTCAATATCGTGGCCGGTAAGCCGAGGAGCGAAGAACAGAAATCGGCGCTATATCACCAGTTGGCTGCGCAACTGAAGGAGAAGATGAGCATCGAGGGTGGGGACGTGATGGTCGTTATCCAGTTTACTGCCGCTGAGGACTGGAGCTTCAGCGGCGGCATACGCTATGAGCCCTGAATGACGTAGCGCGTCGCCTCGAAGCGGTTCAGGATCAGGTGCACCAGGAAGACCATCGTCAGCGTTGCGACCAGCGAAAAGGTGACGGAGGTGATGCGGTACAGATCGCTGAACACCAGGTCAGTGTCCGGGTGCATGTTCTGCCCGAACATAATGCCGATGGTGGTAATGCTGGAAAACCCCACGCCCGCGCCCACCTTTTCCATCACGTGCAGGCGCGCGCCAAACGCCAGCCCGAGGCCGATCAGCGGCATCATCAATAGCATATGGCTGCTGTGATCGTAGAGGATCAGCTGCACCACCAGAATATAGAGACAGCCCAGTACCACGCCGACCACACGCCAGATAGAGCTCATCACCGAACCACGATAGTGCATCGGGAACAGGATCAAAATCCCCGCCATCAGCGCCGAAAGCGAATCGCTTAAGTCGCTAATCTGGAACACCACGAAAATCAGCGTCGCGACGGTGCCGGAGAGCAGCGACTCGTGGCGCACGCGGGCATCGTCTTTCTCAATCAGCGGCGGCGGCTTGCGGGGCTCAACGTCCGGCAGGAGATAGTTCATCAGCGCGCTCAGGCACACCGCCATCACGCTCGCTTCGATGTTGGAAAACAGCAGCGTGTGCCAGCTGGTAGTGGGGTAGCTCATAAAGTTGAGCATCACGCTCTGGCACACCACGCCCATTGAGCCAAACAGGAACAGCGGCCCCTTGCTCATAAAGCGAAAGCGCATCACGTACAGGGCAAAGACCACCAGCGTCATGATGACCGGCCATTGGGACAGATAGCCGATGATAAGCACCATTTCAACGCAGTTTAGCGCGGCGCTGAAGATAAACTGCTTCGCCACGTGGCGATTAAATACCGGCACCAGCGACAGCAGCATGATCGGGTAGACCACGAAAAACACGCCGTAGCTGGTGTTGTAGAAGCTGGAGATGCTCAGCGCAATCATCCCGGCAAAGACGATGCGCAGGGTCTGGCGAAAGTCGTTTGCCGTGTAGACGATGTTGCCGTGCGGGGTAAAGACCCGCGCCAGGGTGCTAATAGACATCGAACTAATAAACATAGTGAAGCAGGCTCACCAGGTGGATCTGCATCCCGGAGAAGAAGCGCGCAAACGGCCCTTCGCTGTTATAGAGCTGCACGGTCGCGCGCGCGCCGGTCGGCAGATGCTTCGGCAATTCTTCGTCCAGCGCCACGTGGATGCGCATGCGTTGGGCATCGCGTACCCAGCGGTTGGAGGTTTCCGGCTCGGACAGCTGGCCATTAACGGCCTCCTGACCCGCCAGTATCCCCGCATCGCTGCTGGTCACGTGGGCGCGGAAAACGTGCCCCGGAAAGGCGTCAAACACCACGGCGGCATCGGTGCCCTGATGGGTGTGGCGCAAACTCTTCTCACGGAAATCGGCCACGATATCGGTCTGGTTGTTCACCAGCGCCAGCGCGGCAGAGCCGGACGAAGCATAGAAGCCCGGGCTTAACTGCAGGTTACTGACCGTGCCGTCCGCCTGGGCGTAGACCTTCGTCCAGCCGAGGTTGAGTTCCGCTTCATCCAGCGCGTTACGGTATTTTTGCAGCGTCACGTTGCGGTGCTCGTCCCGCTCGCCGCGCTGAATGCGCAGGTTATGGATATTGGCCTGGATGGAGCTGACGGACTGCTCGCTGCTCTGCCAGGTGGTGCGAACCTTATCCAGATCCGCCTGCGAAACGTTCTGCAGCGTGCTCAGCTTCTGGTAGCGGTCGAAGGTCACTTTGTCGTTGCGTGCGGTCAGCACGGCGGTTTTCAGGCTGGCCTGCGCGGCGGCGATCTGCGCGTCCAGCTGTTCGTTGGAAAGGCGGGCCTGCTCAAGCGCGATTTGCGCCGCTTCCACTTTATTGCGAAACGGCGTGTCGTCGAGTTCAAACAGCAGATCGCCTTTCTTCACCTGGCTGTTGTTGTGGACATGTACCGCCGCCACATACCCGGAGACGCGCGGAGAAACCGGCGTCACCACGCGCATCACGGTGGAGTCCGGCGTCAGCGGGATCCAGATATCCGCGACGATAAAGTAGACAAACATCAGCAGGAAAGAGGCAATACTCACCCTTACCCAGCGGGCAAACTTTTGTTCAGGAGTCATTATTTTTCGGTCTTGTTATCTTCTTCGCGGATTGTCCGCAAATTGCAGGCGATTTGATTCAGGGTGGCGCTGAAAATGTCGATATGTTCCGGCGCGATGTTTTGCGATACGCGCGCCTGATAGGTCTCAATCACCTGAGTGAGCCTTTTTAATATGGCTTTTCCCTCAGGCGTCAGCGTCAGAAGCCGGATGCGCTTGTCATAAGGCGATACGGCGCGCAGCAGGTAACCCTGCTTTTCCAGCTGTGTGAGGGTGCGCATCAGCGGCGGCAGTTCAATACCCTGCACCTCCGCCAGCTCACTCATCGAGACGTTATCCCCGAGCTGATGCAGTTGCATCATCACCGTCCAGCTCGACTGGGTTAACCCGGTATCGAGAATGGCATCGTCAATGACGGCACGCCACTGGCGCACGATCATCGCCATCCGCATACCCATCGGCCTGCGGCAGAACAGTTCTTCTTCACTCATGGGGGAAACCTCTCGTCACACGCGGTCAAGATAATAGTTATCAGGGTAAGTATCAAGAAACGAGAGGGAAAAGCGCAGGAATTGCGAAAGGCGTTACGGGAGGCGATTTACACGTAGGCCCGGTAAGCGCAGGGTATGAACCGGAAACATGGGTAACACTTTAGACCGGATACATGGGTAACAGTTATAACTGGCATAGAAGAGGAGACTCGCTATGCCCTGGACTGAGACCCGACCTATGCAACGCCTTGATTTTATCCGTGCCTGCCATGCAGGTACGGACTCCTTCTCCGCTCTTTGCCGTCTTTTTGGCATCAGCCGTAAAACCGGCTATAAATGGCTTCAGCGTTTTGACCCCTCTGACCTGTCATCTCTCTCTGACCGGTCGCGCGCGCCACGCTCCCACTCCCGGACGGTTCCTGATGATATCGCCGGACACCTGACTGCCCTGCGTCAAAAACACCCTGACTGGGGCCCCAAAAAACTGCGGATGTGGCTGCTCAATCATCACGTCGATTTTACCGTACCTGCTGCCAGCACTATCGGCGATATCCTCAAGCGTGAAGGCCTGGTTCCGGATAAAAAGAGAAAACGCAGAACACCGGGTAATCGCCAGCCCCTGACCACCATCAGTGAGAACAATCAGGTCTGGAGCGCTGATTTTAAAGGCAAGTTCAGGCTGCTGAGCCGGGAATACTGCCATCCCTTCACCCTGACCGACAATCACAGCCGGTATCTTCTGAGCTGCCGGGGAACGGACCGGGAGAGCGAGCCCTTCGTCAGGCAGTGCCTGACGGATGCGTTCCTGGAGTACGGTCTGCCGGAAGTCCTGAGAACGGATAATGGTCAGCCGTTCGCGGGAACAGGTATCGCCGGGTTAAGTCGCCTTGCCGTCTGGCTGATAAAGCTGGGCATCAGACCGGAACGTATCAGAAAGGGGCATCCGGAAGAAAACGGCCGTCATGAGCGAATGCACCGCTCGCTGAAAAGTGCAGTGAAACAGGGCAACACCTTCATGACGATGGAAGAACAACAGCGGTGGTTCAGTGACTACCGGGAAGAGTTTAACCACGAAAGGCCGCATGAAGCCCTGGCGGGTGCAACGCCCGGAACGGTGTGGAAGCCCTCAGGCCGTCACTGGGATGGCAGGGTTCCTGAATATGCTTATCCGGAGGGAGGGACGGTCTACAGGGTGAAATCGAGGGGGACACTCTATATGGGGAAAAAGGGGACGGTGTTCCTGAGTGAAGCGCTGACTGATGAGTACATCATGCTGGAAGAACAAGATGATGGCCTTGAGGCCATCATCTTTAACGGAATAACGCTTGCGTACTATGACCGAAAAACCCAGAGTGTGCTCCGGATAGACTAAAAAGTGTTACCTATGTTCCCGGTCTGATCTGTCACCTATGTATCCGGTCATACCCAGCGCCACCGGGCTTTTTTTAGCGGCTAAAAAGTCTCTGAACGGCACTTTTCCCGGAAGCTGTCACCACCACCTCCCTGTACCCCGCCACCCGCTGGATCCACCCTTTACTTTCCAGATAAATCAACAGCGCCGCGCCGGCCTCGCCGCCAAGATGAAACCGCCGCTCGCTCCAGTCCAGACAGGCGCAGCAGGCCTTGCGACGGGGGTGAGGCGTTAGCGGAATACCGAGCTTCAGGAACTGCTCGCGGCCATACGGCGTGAGCGCTGAACCGTCTACCTCCAGCCACGCTTCCGCCTGCATGAAATCATAGATTTGTACCGCGATCGTTCCGGCAAGATGGTCGTAGCAGGTTCGCGCTTCGCGCATGGCTTTCGGCGCGGTGGTTTCCGGCGGGGTGATGCGGCTCCAGGAGAGCCCCATCATCTGCTCGACCAGCGCCGCCACGTCGTGCCCGGCAAGGCGATAGTAGCGATGCCGTCCCTGTGACAGGCAGGTAATCAGCTGCCCTTCCACCAGCCGGGCGAGATGCCCGCTGGCGGTCGACGGCGCAACGTCTGCCGCCGCGCTCAGCTCGGTAGCGGTCCACGCCCGCCCGTCCATCAGCGCGCACAGCATCTTCACGCGCGACGGATCGGCCATTGCCGCCGCCGCCGCCGCAACGGCCTGCTCCAGCGCCGCGCTGTTATCAGGGGGTAAGCTCGTCTTTAGCATTCGTCGCCCAGGGTCTGGTTATCTCTGCGGCCAGCTTATCATTATCTGTCGGCAGAATAAGGTGAACGTCATACATCCGCGTGCCCTTCGGTTTCGGAGCTGTACTCCCGCACCAGCTGCGCCACCCGAATGCGGTAGAAAGAAAAAATCGACTCCCGCCCTTCGGCCTGCGCGGCCTGGTGAAACACGTTCTGCTTCCAGCGGCGGACGGCCTCTTCGTCCCGCCACCAGGAAAGGGAAAGGATTTTGCCGTCGGTGGTCAGGCTCTGAAAACGTTCGATATCAATAAAGCCGTCGATGTCCGCCAGCAGAGGCTTGAGTTCGGCGGCGAGCTGCAGGTAGCGCGCCTGGTGCTCGGGCGCGGCTTTCTCTTCGAAAATGACTGCAATCATGGGTGTCTCTCCGTTGTGAGGATGAGGAAAGAATGCAGGAGGAAAAAGCACAATGCTTCGGTAAGGAGCGAAGTGTTGTGCCGGATGGCGTTGCGCTCAACTTCTCGTTGAATTCCGGTGATGACGCACCTATGATTAATGTACGGATAAATGCCGTACATTAGTTTTACAGGTAAAACGAGGCGTTAAGCCAGGATAAAGATTGAGAATGAAACCATGTCAGCACTGAAGAAACAGCGCATCGATCTCCGGTTAACCGAAGATGACAAAAACATGATCGAAGAAGCGGCGGCAATGACAAACCAGTCGATTTCACAATTCATGGTCAGCACAGCCTCTGAACGCGCAGCAGAGGTAATTGACCAGCACCGCCGCCTGGTCCTTAGCGAGGCATCCTGGAATACGGTGATGGATGCCATCAGCAATCCGCCTGCGCCAAATGACCGCCTGAAGCGAGCGGCTAAGCGTCTCCTGGATATGGAGTAAAACGTGAACGACGTGAAGATAGGGATTTTTTCAGAAGACGTTGAGTACGACCTAAGCCAGTTCGACTGTGGAGAAGAGAGCCTTAACACTTTCCTGACGGAACACCTGAAACGCCAGCATCGTGGAAAGTTTTTGCGGGGTTATGTCCTCACCACACGAGAGCCAAAACCGCGTATTCTGGGCTATTACACGCTCTCCGGAAGCTGTTTTGAAAAGGCTTACCTGCCCTCTAAAACTCAGCAAAAACGTATTCCTTATAAAAATGTGCCGAGCGTCACCCTTGGCCGTCTGGCGATTGATAAACATATTCAGGGGCAAGGCTACGGAGAATTACTCGTTATTCATGCCATGAGGACCGTTTATTTGGCCTCCTTTGCCGTCGGCATTCACGGCCTGTTTGTCGAAGCACTCAACCATAAAGCCAAAGATTTTTACCTCAAAATGGGGTTCATACCGCTCCTGGCCGAGAATGAATTCACCCTGTTCTTGCCGACGAAAACCTTTGAGAGCGTGTTTGAAGAGTGATCAAGCACGTAACGCCCCGGCTAGCGGGGCGTACTTTACCTTCAGCGGTCTTAACCCAGAATCGACCTCGGCTCCATAAATGCCCGAATCCCCCACTCGCCCATCTCGCGCCCCACGCCGGAGTGCTTAAATCCGCCGAACGGCGCTTTCGGTTCATGGGCTAGCGTGTTCACCAGCACGCGACCGGAAACAATCTGCTGCGCCACGCGGCGCGCGCGGTTCGCATCGCCGCCCAGCACCATCGCGCTCAGTCCGTATTCTGTGTCATTGGCAATGGCGATCGCCTCCGCCTCGTCACGATAGGGGATCGCGCACAGCACCGGGCCGAAAATCTCGTCACGGGCAACCGCCATCTGGTTGTTCACGTCGGCAAATAGCGTCGGGCGCACAAACCAGCCGTCTCGCGTCCCGTCCGGTCTCCCTTCTCCACCCGCCAGCAGACGCGCCCCCTCTTCGATGCCTTTACGGATATAGCCCTGTACCCGCTGCCACTGCTTTTCGCTGACCATCGGGCCGAGGTCCGTCGCGCTGTCGCGCGGGTCGCCGGATTTCACCGTCGACACGGCCTGCGCCAGCGCGGTTTCGATCTCCGCCTTACGCGCCTGCGGCACCAGAATGCGCGTCCCGGCCACGCACGCCTGCCCGCTGTTCATAAACCCGGCCTGAATCACCAATGGGATCGCCTGCGCCAGATCCACATCATCCAGCAGGATCGTCGGCGATTTGCCGCCTAACTCCAGGGTCACGCGCTTAAAGCTCTCCGCCGCGTTGCGCAGGATCGCCTTACCGGTATTCGTGGAGCCGGTAAACGAGATTTTTGCCACGTCCGGATGGCGGCTGATGGTCTCACCTACCGTCTCGCCGCGCCCGGTGACGATGTTAAACACGCCCGGCGGCAGCGCGGAATCGCGCAGCGCTTCGGTGACAATCCGGGTTTGCAGGGCGCTCATTTCGCTCGGCTTGATGACTGCCGTACAGCCCGCAGCCAGCGCGGCCGCCAGCTTGCCGCAGATAAACCCCGCGTCGCTGTTCCACGGCGTAATCAGCCCTGCTACGCCAAGCGGCGTCATCTGCACCGTTGCCGCGCCTGCGGGGGTGACGAATGCAAACGCCTCCAGAGCCTCAATGGCCTGAGCAATCACCTCCGCCGGATAGCTGGCCATCCACGCCGAGCGCGAGGCGGGCGCGCCGTACTCTTCAACGATCGCGTCGAGCAGATCGTCGTGGCGAGCGGCCACGGCGGCGTGCATTCGTTTTAGCGCCGCGATGCGTTCCTGCTTTGTGGTCTGCGACCACGCCGGAAACGCCGCTTTTGCCGCCGCAATGGCGCGCTCTGCGTCGACCTCATCCGCCAGACGAACCTTGCCGATGACCCGCGCCGTCGCCGGGTTGTACAAATCAAACCACTCGGTGCCGTGCGGAGTAACAAATTCGCCGTTAATAAAGATCTGTTCGATGGTGTGCATATAAACCTCCTCAGGCTGTGTGAGCACAGTCTGGCACGGCTTTTCCGTTGCGATAATCCACGCTATGCTGCAAGGGTTGTTTCGATTTTCAGGATAATCTATGCATCGTTCAGGTCTGACAGAGCTGGAAGTGGTGATGGCGGTAGTGCGGCGCGGCAGCTTTCGCGCCGCAGCGCAGGAGCTGGGCATGTCCGCCACGGCGGTAAGCAACGCCATCGCCGGGCTGGAGAGCCGCCTTGATACCCGCCTCTTTAACCGCACCACCCGCAGCGTGGCGCTCACCGACGCCGGACAGCGCTACGTGGCGCGTATCGGCCCGGCCCTGCAGGAGATCCGTCTCGCCAGCGAGGAGATCCACAGCGACACCGGGGAACCCGCCGGCACGCTGCGTCTGAACGTGCCGAACCATATCGGCACCCTGTTTCTGGACCAGCTGCTGATCGACTTTATGATCCTCTACCCGAAGATGCGCGTAGAGACCGTCAGCGAAGCGCGAATGATCGACATCGTCGCGGAAGGCTTTGACGCGGGGATCCGCCTTGAGGAGTCCGTGCCGCAGGACATGATCGCCGTACCGCTGACCGGGGAGATCCGCCAACTGGTCACCGCCACGCCGGAGTATTTTGCACGTCACGGCATTCCGCAGACGCCGGACGATCTGCTTTCACATCAGGGGATCGGCATGCGCATGGCCCACGGCGGGATCTACCGCTGGGAGCTGGCGCGTCGGGGGGAAACGTACGCCCTTGCCGTGCCGCCGCGCTTTGCGACGTCCGATCTTTTTGCCTCGATCCGCGCCGTAAAAGCGGGATTAGGGGTGGGATTTTTGCCGGAACTGTATATCCGGGAAGAGCTTGAGCGGGGAGAACTGGTGAGCGTCTTAGACGACTGGGCGCAGCCTTTTGCCGGGCTGCGCCTGTATTACCCCGGCCATCGCCACGTTCCGCCAGGGCTACGGGCGCTGGTGGCGACGATCCGCGAGCGCGGGATTATTCCAGGTTAGCCTTATTCAGCCCGTAAGCCGCGTCCAGCGAGCCCGGCGCCATGCGGGAGGTGATCCCCAGACGGTTCCAGGCGTTGATCGCCACGATGGCGAAGTTCAGCTCTGAAATCTCAACGTCCGAGAAGTGCTCCGCCACGCTGCGATACAGCGCGTCGCTCACGCCGTGAACGCCAATCTGGGTCAGCGCTTCGGTGAAGGCCAGCGCGGCTTTCTCGCGGGCGCTGAACAATGGGGACTCGCGCCAGGCCGCCAGATGGTACAGGCGCAGCTCGCGCTCGCCGGCGATTTTGGCCTCTTTCGAGTGCATATCCAGGCAGAAGGTGCAGCCGTTCAGCTGCGACACGCGAATGTCGATCAGGTGCTTCAGCGCCGGGTCGATGGAGGTTTTTGCCACTTCCATGCTCAGGGCGGACAGGGCGTTGGCGAGGGCAGGTGTAACTTTATGGTGGTTAACGCGGGTGCTCATTGTCTTTCCTCTTTTTGTGCGGCATGTGTCATGCGATGAGGCAAATCTACGCCGTTCATGACATAGTAAAAAGATACAAAAAGCGTGAAACGAGGTAGGACATGAAGCCGGGCTATCACGAGATTTATTCCCGCTATCGCGACAACATCACGCGCGGCGTGCTGAAGCCGGGCGATAAGGTGCCTGCCATCCGCGTGCTGGCGGAAGAGCTGAAGGTGGCGCGTAAAACTGTCGAAACGGCGTATGCCATTCTGACAGGCGAAGGGTATCTGGTGAGCCAGGGCGCGCGCGGCACGCGGGTCAACCCGGATTTACTGCTGCCGGATAAGACTGCCCCTGCGGAACAGCCCACCGGCACGCTCCCGGCATCGCTCATCAGCCAGCGCGAGCGGGCGGGGTTTCTGCGCCCCGGCATCCCCGCCCTTGACAGCTTTCCGTATAAAAAATGGCTGCTGCTGGCGGGCCAGGCGACGCGCGCCATGCGTCAGGAGGAGATGCTCAATCCGCCCGTCCTGGGCTGGTATCCGCTGCGCCAGGCCATCGCCCGCTATCTCAATATCTCACGCGGGCTGTCCTGCAGCGCCGAACAGGTGCTGATCACCAGCGGCTACAGCGGCAGCCTGCGGCTGATCCTCGACACGCTTGCCAGCCGCAGCGACAAGGTGGTGTTTGAAGATCCGGGCTATTTTATGGGCCAGCAGCTGCTCAAGCGGATCGTGCCGCGCCTGCACACGGTGCCGGTCGATCGCTGCGGTATCGATACGGACTACCTGCTCCGCCACCATCGCGACGCCCGTTTTGCCATCGTCACTCCGTCGCACCAGAGCCCGCTGGCGGTCACCCTCTCCCTGCCGCGCAAGCAGCAGCTGCTCGACTGGGCCAGCCAGAACGAGGCGTGGATCATTGAAGACGATTACGACGGGGAGTTTCACTACACCCGCAAGGTGCTGCCGTCGCTGAAAAGCCTGGACCAGCACGACCGGGTGATTTTTATGGGCACCTTCAGTAAAACCATCATGCCGTCGCTGCGCATGGGCTACGTGGTGATGCCCGCCAGCACCGTCGGGGCCTTTACCGACTGCGCGGACATTACCACCAGCGGCCAGCCGGTGCTGACGCAAAAGATCCTCACCGCGTTTCTCAACGAAGGGCATTTTTTCCGTCACCTGAAAAAGATGCGCACGCTGTATCAGACCCGCCGCGACTGGATGATTGCCGCCCTGCAGGAGGTTTATGGCGATCTGTTTTTCACCGAGCAAAACGACGGCGGGATGCATGTTGTGGCGTTTCTGACCAGAGGAAGCTGTGACCGGGAAGTGGCGCGCTGCTGGCAGGAACAGCAGCTGCAGGTGAATGCGCTTTCGGAGTGGTATCGCGGGTCGGGCAAACGCTACGGGCTGGTGATGGGCTATAACAACGTGCGGTCGTATCAGGAGGCGGTGGATTTGCTGGAAAGGCCGAAGCGGCAGACGCTTGGGCTGTTGAGCTGAAAATCGCCGGGTGGCGGCTACGCCTTACCCGGCCTACTCGATCCCGTAGGCCCGGTAAGCGAAGCGCCACCGGGCGATAAATGCCTCACACATCATACCGCGACAACCCAACGTCCTTGAGCTGCTCGTCGCTCATCTGGCTCAGAATGCGGCGGGTACGGTTGATGCGATACCAGTTGCAGATCGTTTTGCCGATCCAGACAAACACGACGAACGGACGTTTTGAACGATTCTCATAGAATTCCATGATGCTCTCCTCACTGTACCAGTGGGGTTATCATCCTGGAAATCGGTCTGTGCAATACAGACTCAAAAACAACTTTTGTTTAACATACAGATCCGCTAAAACAGTATCTGCATGCCAATTTTTACGGCAATCTGTACTGGTTTTACAATCTGTATGGTGAAAACAAAGGATACAGCATGACGCGCTATCAACATCTCGCCAACCTTCTGGCAGAACGCATTGAACAAGGGCTGTATCGCAGCGGCGAACGTCTGCCGTCGGTACGCGCGCTGAGCCAGGAGCACGGCGTGAGTATCAGCACCATACAGCAGGCCTATCAGATCCTCGAAAACCTCCAGCTGATCACCCCTCAGCCGCGCTCCGGCTATTTTGTTTCGCAGCGCAAAGCCCAGCCGCCCGTCCCGGCCATGACGCGCCCGGTGCAGCGCCCGGTGGACGTCACCCAGTGGGATGAGGTGATGATGCTGCTGGACGCCCGCGCCGACAAAGAGATGATTTCGTTTGGCGGCGGCTCGCCGGATATTAACCAGCCGAGCCTGAAGCCCCTGTGGCGCGAGATGAGCCGCATCGCGCAGCATAATCCTGCCGAGATGCTGAGCTACGACGTGCTCGACGGCCGCCTGGAGCTGCGCGAGCAGATCGCCCGCCTGATGCTGGACGGCGGCTCGACGGTGGCAGCGAACGAGATTGTCATCACCAACGGCTGCCACGGCGCGCTGTCGATCGCCCTGCTCTCGGTGTGCAAGCCGGGGGATATCGTGGCGGTGGAGTCGCCGTCGTTTCACGGCACCATGCAGATGCTGCGCGGGTTTGACATCAAGGCGATTGAAATTCCTACCGATCCCGAGACCGGGATCAGCATCGAGGCGCTCGAGCTGGCGCTGGAGCAGTGGCCGATCAAGGCGGTGATCCTGGTGCCCAACTGCAATAACCCGCTCGGGTTTATCATGCCGGAGGCGCGGAAAAAGCAGGTGTTAGCCCTCGCCCAGCGGCACGATATCGTGATCGTGGAGGATGACATTTACGGCGAGCTGGCGGCGGAGTACCCGCGCCCGCGCACCATTCATTCGATGGATATCGACGGCCGCGTGATCCTCTGCAGCTCGTTTACCAAAACCGTGGCACCGGGCCTGCGCGTCGGCTGGATTGTGCCGGGGCGCTATTACGACCGGGTGATGCACATGAAATACGCCGCGGGCGGGTTTAACGTGCCGGGCACGCAGATGGCGGTGGCGGCGTTTATTCGCGACGGGCATTATCATCGCCACGTGCGCCGTATGCGCCAGATTTATCAGCAGAATATGGAAACCTACACCTGCTGGGTGCGGCAGTATTTTCCGGCAGAGATTTGCGTCACGCGCCCGCAGGGCAGCTTCCTGCTGTGGATTGAGCTGCCGGAGAAGGTCGACATGGTGTGCGTCAGCAAGCAGCTGTGTCGGCTGAAGATCCAGGCCGCGGCCGGGTCGCTGTTCTCCGCCTCCGGGAAGTACCGCAACTGTCTGCGGATCAACGTGGCGCTGCCGCCGACGGAGAAGAATCGTGAGGCGTTGAAGAAGATGGGCGAAGCGATTGTGATTGCGATGGAGGCGTAGTGTTTTGCCGGGTGGCGGCTTCGCCTTACCCGGCCTACGTTCTTGCCGTTGTAGGCCCGGTAAGCGCAGCGCCACCGGGCAACAGGCCGCACTACTCGTCGAAGTACCAGTACCCCTGGTTAATCAGCCCGGTGAGCTCTTCAACAAACGCCGGGTTATTCAGCGCATCGCCCAGCTCGGCCTGGCCGAGTTCGGTGTAGCGGCACAGCGCATCCGCCGCCTTCGCGTCTACCGTCTCCAGCTGTTCGCTGTTGATGAAGAAGCTGCCGTTAACGTTCAGCACGCGCAGGCCGCTCAGGCGAGACAGCGTTTCGCCGCCCTGCAGCGCGTCCAGCACCTCTTCCGGCGCGTACGGCGGCTCGGCGGTGGCGATATCCAGCTCGTGGCGCGGCGTCGAGACAAAGCTGCCGAACCATTTTGTGAAATCTTCCGGCTTGCCGATCGTGTCGATCATCATCTGACGAATGCGATCCAGCTCGTACTGCTCCACGCGGCCCGGATGTTCGCGACAGGTCAGATCCGGATCGCTATAGTGCTCGCCGCCCAGATCGTTTTCCAGCGCGTAATCGGCGAAGCTGCTGATCAGATCGCGACCGTTCGGCCCGCGGAAGCCGACGGAGTAGTTGAGCGCCGTCTCATGGGTAAAGCCGTCGTGCGGGAATCCAGGCGGGATGTAGAGGATATCGCCCGGGGCCAGATCTTCGTCGATGATCGGCTCAAACGGATCCACATGCAGCAGCGCCGGATGCGGGCAGAACTGACGCATCGGCAGCTTGTCGCCCACGCGCCAGCGGCGGCTGCCCATTCCCTGAATGATAAACACGTCGTACTGATCGATATGCGGACCCACGCCGCCGCCCGGCACGGAGAAGGAGATCATCAGGTCATCCAGACGCCAGTCCGGCAGGACGCGGAACGGACGCACCAGCTCCGCGGCGGGCATATGCCAATGGTTCACCGCCTGCGCCAGCAGCGACCAGCCGGTTTCGCCCAGATCGTCAAAGTGCTCAAACGGACCATTGCTGGCCTGCCATTTGCCGTTGAAATGGCTCACCAGACGGCTATCGACTTCCGGCTCCATCGCCAGCCCTGCCAGCTCGTCCGGGGTAATCGGGTCGACAAAATTCGGGAAGGCATTTTTCAGCACTACGGGTTGTTTTTGCCAGTATTTCTCAAGAAATTCCGGCCAGTTCAGGTTCAGTTGATACGCCATGGGTAGCACCAGTGAGAGGGGAAACAGGCGCGATTATAGGTAAGAAAGCAGAGGGGGAACTTGTCATGGGTCAAACGAGGGCGTGTAGGTCGGGTAAGGCGAAGCCGCCACCCGACACGTACACGACGTAAATCTTAGTCCAGCTTCAGTTCGTCATAATGGGTAATCAGTTTACCCACGATGCCGTAGTCCAGCGCTTCTGCCGGAGACATCCAGAAGTTGCGGTCGGTGTCTTTTTTCACTTTTTCCAGCGGCTGACCGGTGGCGTCGGCGATCAGCTTGTTCACGCGATCCAGCATGCGGATGATCTCGCGCGCTTCGATCTCAATATCCGTTGCCTGACCGCGCACGCCGCCCAGCGGCTGGTGGATCATAAAGCGGGTATTTGGCAGCGAGTAGCGGTGCTCTTTCTTCGCTGCCAGGAAGATGGTGATCCCGGCACTCGCCACCCAGCCGGTGCCGATAACGTGCACTTCCGGGCGGATGAACTTGATGAAGTCGTGGATGGTATCGCCCGCTTCCACGTGGCCGCCCTGGCTGTTGATGTACAGCTTGATCGGATCGTTGCTGACGCTTTGCAGCAGGATCATCTGGGTGATGACCTTCTGCGCCAGCTCCTGGTTGATCTCACCGGAGATCACAATCGAACGGGACTCCAGCAGTTTTTGCTGCAGAGCGCCCGCGCCGTTTGACCCTTCCGCTTTATCCTTGTCGCTTTCTTTCAGTGTGTAGTGCATTGTTATTTCCTCAGCTTGTAGCGCTCAAAACCAGAGTGTAGCCTGTTTTACCGATCAAAGTCCTCACAGACAAATAACGAGAGAGCTTATGAATATTGCCCATGTCGCACTCTGGACCCGCAGCCTGAACGCACAGGTTCAGTTCTGGGAAACGGTTTTTAATGGCCGCAGCAACGAACGCTACGTCAGTAAAAATCGTCCCGGTTTCGAATCACACTTTATTACGCTGGATAACGGGCCGACCATCGAGCTGATGACTCTGCCGGATCTGCCCGACGCCCCTGCGCACCCGGAGTTTATCGGCTGGGCGCATATCGCCATCAACGTTGGCAGCAGGGCGCAGGTCGACAGCATGGCCGAGCGGGCGCAGGCAAACGGCACGCTGCTCAGCGCCCCGCGCATGACCGGGGACGGCTTCTATGAAGCGGTCATAGCGGATCCGGACGGCAACCGCATCGAGCTTGTGGGTGCATAAAATCAGCGTTTCGCTGCTTAACCGCCCCGGTCACGTATCGCTATACTTCATCTTCATACGGTTATCATATTGTGAAATGATAATGATAGTTAATGTGTTAAGATGAAAGTCAGCATAAACAGTCCCTTACGTAACGGTCGGGATTGTTTGCATCCTCGATATGTAAATCAGCACCGGGGCAGTGAATGGAACACATTGTGTATGTGGTTGATGACGATGACGCAGTCAGGCAGTCCGTGATCGGGCTGCTGGACTCGGCAGACCTGAACGCCGTCGGCTTTTCATCGGCAGAAGCGTTTCTTCAACACCGCTTTGAGGATCTGCCGTCGTGCGTGGTCCTCGATATGCAAATGCCCGCCATCTCGGGCTTTGAGGTGGCTGACGCGCTCAAGGACAGCGGGCGCGAGATCCCGATTATTTTTCTTACCGGCCACGGCACTATCCCGATGTCGGTGCGCGCCATTAAAGGCGGCGCATACGAATTTCTCACCAAGCCCGTCGAATCCACCGCGCTTATCGACGCCATCGAGTCCGCGCTTCAGCTGGCGGAACACAACGCCGCGCGCAATAAAGAGCACTACGCCCTGAAGCAGCGCCATCTGTCCCTCACCCCGCGCGAACACGAGGTGCTGACGCTGGCGATAACCGGCATGCTGAACAAGCAAATTGCCGCCGAGCTGGGCGTCAGCGAGATCACGGTTAAGGTGCACCGCCGCCGCGTGATGGAGAAAATGCAGGTGCGCTCCGTGGCGGAGCTGGTCAGGGCCGTTGAGCGCCTGACCAATAGCCTGCCCGCGGAGTAACCTTTACCCTTCCTGCGCCGCCAGCGGCAGCGCAAACGCAAACACCGTGCCGTACGGCTCCCGGCGGCGCGCGCTCAGCTTCCCGCAGTGGCGCTCGATGATGCTGGCGCTGATGGTCAGCCCCATCCCCATCCCCTGCGCTTTGGTGGAGTAGAACGAGTCAAAAATCTGCTCCAGCCGCTCGGGCTCAATGCCGCTCCCGGTATCGGCGATCTCGACGATCACTTTCCCGTCCGCGTTGGCGGTGCTGAGGGTAATGGTACTGGCGCGATCCTTCACCTCGGCCATCGCCTCTACCGCATTCATCACCAGATTGAGCAGCACCTGCTGGATCTGCACGCTATCGCCGGTGATAAAGCTGTCCTGCGCCCTTAACAGATAATCAACGCTAATGTGTCTCTGCTCCAGCTCGCTGCGCGAAAGCGTGATGATATGGTGGATCAGGTAGTGCATGTCGATGCGCGAGAAGGTGGGATCCTGCTTGCGCGTCAGGGACTGGATGCTTCGAATGATCTCCCCCGCCCGCGCGCCTTCCGCGGCGATCTCCTCCAGCCCTTCCCGGACCTTGTCCAGCCGGGCGGGCTCGCGGCTGAGCCAGCGCAGGCTCGCCCCGGCGTTCGAGACGATCGACATCAGCGGCTGGTTGATCTCGTGGGCGATGGAGGAGGTCAGCTGCCCAACGGTGGTGGCCCGGGACACCCGCGCCAGATCCGCCTGCGCGACCCGCATGGCATCCTCCGCGGCGCGCTGGCTGGTGATGTCGGTAATGATGCCGTAATACTCGTTCACCTCGCTGCCCACGCCCACCGGATCGCCAATCCCGAGGAGGTAGCGCGTTGAGCCGTCGGTACGCTTAACCCGAAACTCCGCGCGCATGGAGAGCCCGTCGCGCACGCTTCGGGTGACGATGGCGCTGATGCGGGCGTAATCGTCCTCATGGACGAAGGTCAAAAACTCCGCCATGGAGATCATCTTTTGCTGCTCGGGCAGGCCGAGAATGCGGGCGTACTCTTCCGAGACAAACATCAGATCCTGCTCCAGCTCCCAGCGCCAGCTGCCGGTGTGGCTGATCTGCTCGCCGAGCATCAGCGAGGTCTGGCTGGATCGCAGCTCTTTCTCCACCCGGCGGCGCTGGATGTTCTCCGCCAGCAGCTCGGCGTACAGCCGCGCCGTCTCCAGGGATACCGCGGCCTGCGCGCCCAGCAGGCTCACCACGCGCGAGTGCTCGGCGGTGAAGACCTCCGGCATCAGGCGGTTTTCCAGGTAGAGCACACCCACCAGCCGCGCCTGTTTGAACATCGGGACGCACATCACCGCCGCCCCCGAGGTCACCAGATAGGGGTCCTGGCTGAAGGGATGGAACTCCTCCGGCCTGCCGGTGCGGATCTCCTGCCCGGTGCGGATCACCGCCGCCAGCACCGACAGCGGCAGGTCGGTCGCCGTCGGCACGTCTTTCAGGATCCGCACCCGCACGCCCTCGGTGCTGGTCCAGGCGCTGGCCTCAATTTCCGGGATGAGGTTATCGCTCACGCGCAGCAGCAGGCCGCGCTGCGCCCCGGCGCGTTCGAGCAGGATGGTCATCAGGTTTTCGATTAAGCGCTCAAGGTTAATCTCTTCCGACAGCGCGCGGGAGGCTTTGATGACGCTTTGCAGATCGCGGATGGTCTCGTTCTGGGCGAACGCCACCGTGTCGTAGGCGCTGGCCTGCCCGGAGGCCAGCAGGTGCGGGAAATCCTGCTCCAGCTGGCGCACCTTGGCCTGCGCGCCCGCGCGTCCCCAGGCAGCAATCGAGCCGCGGAAGTGCGCGTCCGAGGCGGTCGGGTAGCCGCAGGCCAGCGCGAAGCGCCCCGCCAGCTCGTGGGCCAGAGCGTTGATCGGGTTAAAGCCGCCCTCGCGGGAGAGACGGACCGCCTTCTCGTACTGCTCGAGCGCAATGCTGTTCATCCCGTCCAGACGCACGATTTCGGCGTAGATCAGCGCCTCTTTATCCGCGAACGTGCCCGGATTAATGCGCGCCCACAGAGCGATTTTGTCGTAGTGGGCGTGAATGCTGCGGCGGTGGTTCGCCGAGAAGGTCTCCGGCGTCAGCTGACGGGACAGCGCCAGGGCGCTGTAAAGATGGTAGTCCAGCAGATGGATGTGCCCCGGCGCAGACCACGCGTACCAGCCCGCCATCTCTAAATCCGCCTGCGCGTCGGCATATTCGCCGCAGGTAAAGTGCGCCATGCCGCGATAGAGCCAGTACCAGAACAGCATGGTGGCGTTCTTCTCCGGCGCCTGCTCCGGCGACGCGGGAAGCAGCGCCTCCGGCAGCACCTGCGACGCGGTCCAGGTGCCGATGACCGGCGTGCGCAGGAACTCGACGTAGCCGCGCTGGACCATCAGAATGGTTTCCACGTCCTGGAAGTGGGTTTTACGCACGAACGCCAGGCCGCGATCGATGCTGGTCAGCACCCCGTCCAGGTGATCGCCCCGCGAGAGGAAGTTAATCACCTGGTGGCAGGCCGCAAAGCAGGCCATCGTCATATCCCCGTGGGTCACCGCCGAGGTGAAGCAGGCCTTCGCGCACTCGATGGTAAACGATAAAGGCTGGGTCCAGACGCTGAGCTGGTCGAGCGGCAGCAGGGTTTTGGCTTCGAACGCGTCGTAGCCGTGGCGATTGACCAGCTCGCGGGCCAGGGTGCCGTACTGGAACCCGAGGCTATACTCGGCGTAGCGGTGGCCAATCAGCACGCCAAACCAGGCCATCGCGGTGGTGGACGCGCCGGTAATGCCGTGATCGAGGGTCAGGTGCATCATGCGGCAAAGCAGCAAAAAGTGCAGGCGCGGGCAGATGAAGCTGGCGCAGATGCTGGCGCTGTAGAGCAGGTTCATCACCGCTTCGGTTTCCGGGTTATCCATCCGCGACAGCTGAGCATAGCGACTTTGCGGCACGTCGGCCATGCGGTTGCAAAACAGCGCCCAGGCCTCGTCGCAGTCGGCATCTTCCGGATAGCGGCTAATCTGGATCCCGAAAATCCCCAGCCAGCAGAGCGCCGCCTCCAGCGCCAGGCGGCTGTCCGACTGGCGAATGTACACCTCCACCAGCAGGTTGGCCGCCAGCGCCTTTTCGGTCAGCCCGCCGGGGCAGCCGAGAATGGCGTCACACAGCTCGCGGGTGCGCTCCAGATGCCCCAGCGCAAACTCGCAGCCCGCCTCTTCGATGTCGAGCATAAAGTCCGACACCGTCCCGGCGTTGCCCAGCGCTCTGGCGGTCTGGATATAGCCGAGCGCCGAAAGGTAATCTCCCGAACGCTTCGCGCGTCGCGCGGCCAGCAGGCTCAGCTCGCGGAACATCTGCCGCTGCGGCGCGGGCTGGATGCTGTCCAGCGCGGCCGTGACGTGGTGAACGGCGCGGAACAGCAGCTCGTTCCCCGCAGCCTGACGCGCGGCGTCGGCCAGCAGGCTGGCGGTGGTCAGGTGAATATGGCTTTTCTCATGCCGTTCGAGCAGCGCAAAGGCCGCCTCCTGCACCCGGTCGTGGGTGAAGGCGTACTTTTTTTCCGTCAGCACGATGAGCTGGGCCATCACCGCCGGGTGCAGCGCATAGCGCATTTCCGCCATCGATATGCCGACCACGCGGCAGATCATCTCCATCTCGCCCGTCCCGCCGAGGCAGGCGATGCTGCCCAGCAGGCGGCGCGTCTCGTCGGGCAGCTCTTCAAGCTGCTCCAGCACCAGGGTGACGACGTTTTCGGTGTAATGCCTGGCGCGGATCGCCTGCAGATCGTAGTGCCACTTGTCCTGATATTTGTTGTGCACCACCAGGCCGTCATCAACGATGCGGCGGAAAAACTCGTGCACAAAGAGCGGGTTGCCGCCCGTCTTCTCGTGGATCAGCGTGGCGAGGTCGGCCGTCGCCGCGCTGCGGGTGCGAAATACCGTCGCCAGCCAGCGCGCCACCGCTTTTACGGAAAGCGCCTGCGGGACAATCTCGCTCGCGTTTTGCGCCGCTTCCGGCAGGCTCGCCAGCAGCGCCTGCAGGGCGGCGTCGGACACGGCGCTGATATCCCGGTGGGCCGCGACCACCAGCAGCGGAACAGCGCCGCAGTTCATCAGCAGATATTTAAGCGTGTGCAGGCTGGCGGCGTCGCTCCACTGGAGATCGTCGAGCACCAGCACCAGCGGGCAGCCCTGCGAGGCAAAGGTTTTTACCAGCGCCAGCACCATATGGCTGAAGAGCGCCCGGGCATCAATGGAAAACGTATCCGCCGAGAAGCGCGGCTTGCTCTCAAGCAGCAGGCCCAGCTCGGGCACCAGGCTGACGGCCAGCGCCTCGTGCCCCTCCAGGGCGCGTGAGAGGCGGATTTTCCACTTCGCCACGTCCTCTGCGGGCAGCCCCAGCAGGTGCAGCGTCAGGGTGCGGAACGCGGAGCTTAATACGCCGTAGGGCAGCGACGGCGAAAACTGGTCGACTTTGCCCACCGCCAGCAGCACCGTACGCTGCTGCAGCGTTTTGAGCGACGTCGCGATAATTGAGGATTTGCCGATCCCCGACGGCCCGCCGATCGTCACCAGCTCCGGCACCAGGTTCTGCCCCACCCGCTCAAACGCGGCAATGACGTCGTTCGCCTGCGGATGCGTCGCGAACAGGGAGTCCGCCAGATGGATCGCCGGGGTGCGGTCCTGCTGGCCGGGGGTGAAGGCGGCAATCTCGCCCTCGCAGGTCAGCGTCGCCTGACAGCGGCGCAGGTCGGCAATCAGCCCGTCGACCGTCTGGTAGCGGTTATCGGGGTGCTTTTCCAGCAGCTTCAGGATGATGGTCGACAGCATTCCCGGCACGTCCGGGCGGATCTCGTCCGGGGCCAGCGGCGCCGAGGCAATATGGTAGTGCGCCCAGTTGGCCCGATCGTCCTCCCCCAGCTCAAACGGCAGGCGTCCGGTCAGGAGTTCATACAGCACCATGCCGAGGCTGTAGAGATCGCTGCGGCCGTCAACGGAGCGCTGGGTGCGGGTGGTGTGCTCCGGCGACATATACGCGGGCGTACCGCCTGAAACGGGAAGCCGGGTCTGGGAGACGGCTTCGGAGAGACTGCTGGAAAGGCCAAAGCTGCCCAGACGGCAGGTGACATCGTGATGAACAAAAATACTGCCGGGCTTGATATCGCCGTGGATCAGGTTTTGTAGATGCATCTGGCGCAGGGGAGCGCAGATCTGGATCGCCATCTCGATAAAGCGCGCGATCCCCGAGATCGCCCTGCCCGCGCGCCGCGCCAGCAGCTCAAACGCAAACGGGGCATACACCAGCGCGAAGCGCCCCCGATACTGGGTAGAGGCAACGGCGCGGATGGCCCAGCTGTCCTGCAGCACGTCGCGCAGCGCAAACTCGTTTTTAAGCAGCCGGGTGGCCCGCTCTTCCTCTTCGTCGCTCGCCGCGGTGGCGATAATGAACGAGCCGCCGGAATGGGGATGTCGCGCGTGCATCCAGGCGATACCGCCCTCCTGCGCCAGCACGGTAAAAATCACATCCTCTTTAAGGACAAAAACCCGCCCCTGGTGAAGATTCCCCGGGGCGGGCCAGAATGCAGGCTGCTCGTGTTCGTTCATCCGCGATCCTTATTGTCGGCGGGCCAGCTCCCGCTGAATATGCTCCAGCAGAATATCGATGTTAATAGGCTTACGCAAAAATGCAGCGGCGCCCAGACTGAGAGCGTACCGCTGCATATTTTCATCAGCATGACCGGAGATAAAGAGCACGGGCGGAGGCGGTACGGCCAGCAGCCGCAGCTTGTCAAACAGCTCCAGGCCGCTCATGCCCCGCAGCTTGATATCGGTGATCACCAGCGCCGCGCCGGACAGGGCGAAAGGATGGCTCAGAAATACCTCTGCCGAATCAAACGTATCGGTCGAATAGCCTTCCGACTCCAGGAGATTACTCAGCCCGCTGCGGACGGAACGTTCGTCATCAATGATGGCAATGCGCCACGGCAGCGTCATGCTGTCTTTCCTCTAACAAATCATTAAACGTCGCGATCGTCCTTCGCGGGCGCAGGGGGCGCCGTGCCGCTGATTTTCGGCACGCATTCGTGACGAAACCAGGCGAGGGTAAGCGGTTCGCGACTCAGTAAACGCCGACCCACCGGGATGAGCTGTTCGCCCACCAGCATGCCAAACAGGCCAAGCAGGGCAACAACCGGCGGCGCCGGGGAATGGACGTCGAGCAGAGCGTAAATTACCCCAGCAGCCACGCCGCACACCAGCGAAATTATCCATGCTTTCATGACGACGCTCCCGTCTGCGAGTTGGCCTGCGGAACGGTCACCTGAGGAGGGGGCGCGGCGTCGCGGGATAACAGATGGCGCGTCGCCTGTTCACCCGCCAGCATCCCGAGCAGGCCAATCAGCGCCAGCGCGGGCGGCGCGGGGGAGCGCACCTTCAGCACGGCATACATCAGGCCAATCAACACGCCTGCGGCAAGGGATATCAGCCCAGTACTCATTGTGAACTCCAGAGAAAGAGGCGGCGGCGAGCCGGATAAGGGACCAGCCCGCCAGCGGGGCTTAGCGAGCCGGGACCGGCGCTAGGGTGCGGTGCTCGCTCTTCTGGCGAGACGGCGCTTTGTGCACCATGGTGTAGGCGTAATCCACGCCCATGCCGTACGCGCCGGAGTGCTCGCGCACGATATCCATCACCGCGGTGTAGGTCTCTTTACGCGCCCAGTCGCGCTGCCACTCCAGCATCACCTGCTGCCAGGTGACCGGGATCACGCCCGCCTGGATCATGCGCTGCATCGCGTAGTCGTGGGCTTCTTTGGAGGTGCCGCCTGACGCGTCTGCCACCATATAAATTTCGTAGTCGCCTTCCAGCATCGCGCACAGGGCAAAGCTGTTGTTGCACACTTCGGTCCACAGGCCGGCCACCACCACCTTCTTCTTGCCGTTAGCCTTCAGCGCGTCGCGCACCTTCTGGTCGTCCCAGGAGTTCATGGAGGTACGCTCCAGGATGTCCTGTCCCGGGAACACGTCCAGCAGCTCCGGATAGGTGTTACCGGAGAAGCTTTCGGTCTCAACGGTGGTGATGATGGTTGGAATGTTGAACACCTTAGCCGCTTTCGCCAGCGCCACGGTGTTGTTTTTCAGCACCTGACGGTCAATCGACTGCACGCCAAACGCCATCTGAGGCTGGTGATCGATAAAGATTACCTGACAGTTCGCAGGGGTTAACACTTCGAGCTTTGAAGAGGTCATAGCATTTTCCAGTGGTTAAGGGTGAAATCGCCGCGAGCGCCGCGACGATAAAGTCACCCTCATCCTGCGGTTTTCCGTCTTTGCGCGTAATTATCTCTTCGTATAGTTAACCTTAGGTATAGTTATACTTTGGTATACCTATCCTATTGTATAACTGGATCTTTGCCGAAACCGGTTCCCATAATCCTGACCATTCCCCTCTCAGTCAGGAGCAGTTTATGGTTACCCTCGGTAAAGCCGATCTCATTCTGGTTAACGGCCAGTTTCACACCGTCGATCGCGAGAACCCCGTCGCGGAAGCCGTTGCCGTGCGCGACGGAAAATTTCTGGAAGTGGGTACCGTCGCCGAGGTGATGCAGCACCACTGCGACGGTACTAAAGTGGTCGACTTAAAAGGCCACACCGCCATCCCCGGCCTGAACGACTCGCACCTGCACCTGATTCGCGGCGGGCTGAACTACAACCTCGAGCTGCGCTGGGAGGGCGTGCCGTCGCTGGCCGACGCGCTGCGGATGCTGAAAGAGCAGGCCCTGCGCACGCCGTCGCCCCAGTGGGTGCGCGTGGTGGGCGGCTGGACCGAGTTCCAGTTTGCCGAGCGCCGCATGCCGACCCTCGACGAAATCAACGACGCCGCGCCGGACACCCCGGTCTTCATCCTGCACCTGTACGATCGCGCCCTGCTCAACCGCGCCGCGCTGAAGGTGGTCGGCTACACCAAAGACACGCCGAACCCGCCGGGCGGGGAGATCCAGCGCGACGCCAACGGCAACCCGACCGGGATGCTGATTGCCCGTCCGAACGCCATGATCCTCTACGCCACGCTGGCGAAAGGGCCGAAGCTGCCGCTGGAGCAGCAGGTCAACTCCACCCGCCAGTTCATGCGCGAGCTGAACCGTCTGGGGCTGACCAGCGCCATCGACGCGGGCGGCGGCTTCCAGAACTACCCGGAAGATTACGAGGTGATTGCCGAGCTGCACGAGAAAAAGCAGATGACCATCCGCATCGCCTACAACCTGTTTACCCAGCGTCCGGGCCACGAGCTGGAAGACTTTGAAAAATGGACCGACATGCTCACGCCGGGCCAGGGCAGCGACTTCTTCCGCCACAACGGCGCGGGCGAGATGCTGGTCTTCTCCGCCGCCGATTTTGAAGACTTCCTCGAACCGCGCCCGGACCTCGCGCCGGGCATGGAGGACGAGCTGGAGCGCGTGGTGCGCCATCTGGTGGAGCACCGCTGGCCGTTCCGCCTGCACGCCACCTATAACGAATCCATCAGCCGCATGCTGGACGTCTTCGAGAAGGTGAACCGCGATATTCCGTTCAACGGCCTGCACTGGTTCTTCGACCATGCGGAGACCGTTACCCAGGCCAACATCGACCGCATCAAAGCGCTCGGCGGCGGCATTGCCGTCCAGCACCGCATGGCCTTCCAGGGAGAATACTTTGCCGAGCGCTACGGCATCGAAGCCACCCGCCACACGCCGCCGGTGGCAAAAATGCTCGAGACCGGCGTGCCGGTGGGCTTAGGGACGGACGCCACCCGCGTGGCGAGCTACAACCCGTGGACCGCGCTCTACTGGCTGGTCTCCGGCCGCACCGTCGGCGGGATGCAGATGTACGACCACAGCGCCCGTCTGGATCGCGATACCGCCCTGATGCTCTGGACCCAGGGCAGCGCGTGGTTCTCCAGCGAGCAGAATCAGAAGGGGCAGATCAGGGTCGGCCAGCTTGCCGATCTGGCCGTGCTCAGCAAAGACTACTTCCGCGTGCCGGAAGAGGAGATCAAGGGAATCGAGTCCGTCCTGACGGTGGTCAACGGCGATATCGTCTACGCCACAGGCAGCTTTGGCCCGCTTTCCCCGCCTGCCATTCCGGTTCTGCCCGAGTGGTCCCCGGTGGTGAAGGTGCCGGGCCACTACCGCAGCGCGCCGCCGCAGGCCGCACGCGTGGGCATGAGCGCCGTCCACCACTGCAGCGGCCCGTGCGGGGTTCACAGCCACCAGCATGATTTCGCCCGCACGTCGGAGATGCCGGTGTCCGACGATAACGCTTTCTGGGGGGCGCTGGGCTGCAGCTGCTTTGCATTCTGATGAAAAACACCTTTACCCCGCCCCGGGTCGACCTGGGGCTGTTCTTCCTGCGCCTGACCGGCAGCCTGCTGCTGCTGTACGTGCACGGCCTGCCGAAGGTGCTGCACTTCAGCGAAGAGCTGACGCGCATTGAAGATCCGTTCGGCTTCGGGCCTTACGCCAGCCTGATCCCGGCGATTGTCGCCGAGGTGATTTGCCCGCTGTTTATCATTGCGGGCGTGTACACCCGCCTGGCGTGCCTGCCGATTATCGCCGTGCTGCTGGTGGCGATGCTGGCGGTCCACCCGAACTGGTCGATTGCCGAAGGGCAGTTTGGCTGGCTGCTGCTGATTATCTTCACCACTCTCGCCCTCACCGGGCCTGGCCAGTGGCGGCTGCAGCGTAAGGCAGCGGAGAGGTTCGCATGACCCAGGTTAACGACGTTCGCGACGCACACGTCGAGACGACGCCCGCATCGACGGTTTCGCCCTGGCAGCCGCTGAGCCAGCCGGTGTTCCGCATGCTGTGGATCGCCACAGTGGTCTCTAACGTCGGCTCATGGATGAGCGACGTCGGCATCAACTGGAGCATGCTGACCCTGAGCGCCGATCCTTTGGACATCGCGCTGGTGCAGGCGGCCAGCAGCCTGCCGATGTTCCTTTTCGCCCTGCCGTCCGGAGTGATGGCGGACATCGTCGACCGACGTAAATATCTGCTCTTCTCCCAGCTGTGGGTGTTCATCGCCGCCGCCGGGCTGACGGTGCTCTCCTTCACCGGACACGTCACCCCCACCGTGCTGCTGGTGGCGACGTTTCTGCTGAGCGTGGGCGCGGCGATGAGCTCGCCGCCGTTCCAGGCCGTGGTGCCCGATCTGGTGAGCAAGCCGGAGCTGGGCGCTGCCGTGGCGCTGAACTCGCTCGGGGTGAACATCAGCCGGGCGATTGGCCCCGCGCTGGGCGGCTTTTTGCTGTCGCTCGCCGGGCCGTGGATGGTGTTTGCCCTCAACGCGCTGTCCGTGGTGGGCGTGGCGTGGGTGCTGTGGCGCTGGCGTCCGGCGCCGTCCATTCAGCGCCTGCCGCCGGAGCACTTCTTCTCCGCGGTGCGCTCCGGGATTCGCTACGTGCACGCCGCGCCGGTGCTGCGCAACGTGCTGGTGCGCACCGTGGCCTTCTTCGTTTTCGGCAGCGCGGGCTGGGCGCTTCTGCCGCTGGTGGCGCGCCGCGAGCTGGGCCTGGGCCCGGCGGGCTACGGCGTGATGCTGGCGTGCATTGGCCTCGGGGCGATTGCCGGGGCCATTCTGCTGCCGCGCCTGCGCCAGCGGCTGAACGCCGACCGCCTGATGGTGGCCGCCAGCCTGACGTTTGCCCTCACCATGCTGGCGCTGGCGTTCGTGCGTCACGTCTGGCTGCTCAACCTGTTTGAGTTCTTCACCGGCTTCGCGTGGATTGCAGTGCTCTCCACCCTCAACCTCGGCGCGCAGCGCAGCGCCGCCCGCTGGGTGAAGGCCCGCGCGCTGGCGGTCTACCTGACGGTGTTCTTCGGCTCGATGACCGCGGGCAGCGCCATCTGGGGGCAGATCGCTTCCCGGTTCGGCACCCCGACCTCGCTGGTGGTCGCCACGCTGGGGATGGTGCTGGCTAGCGCGACGGTGTTCCGCTGGAAGCTGGGAAAAGATCCGGACCTGAACCTCGACCTCAGCGGCCAGCCGCTGGACGGCGTGGAGATTGACCTGCCGAACGAGCGCGGCCCGGTGCTGGTGTCGCACGAGTACATTATCGACCCGAACAACACCAAGGCCTTCCTCGAGGCGGTACACGAGCTGCGCCGGGTGCGCCGCCGCGCCGGGGCGATGAGCTGGGCGGTATACGAGGATATTGAGCGCCCCGGCCTGTTTATCGAGACCTTCCTGATGGGCTCGTGGATTGAGCATCTGCGCCAGCAGGAGCGCCACACCATGAATGACCTCCTGCTGCAGAGCCGCGTTCTGGCTTTTCATCAGGGCACAACATCACCGGCTATTCGCTACCTGGTCGCGCCGGTATAACCATAACTATCACCTGCACAGGAACACTCTATGGCAACGTTTAAGGCAAAAGACGGCACGCAGATTTACTACAAAGACGGCGGCGCGGGCAAACCGGTTCTCTTCAGCCACGGCTGGCCGCTGGACGGCGACATGTGGGACAGCCAGCTGAACTACCTGGCGGAGCGCGGCTTCCGCGCCATCGCCTTTGACCGTCGCGGCTTTGGCCGCTCGGATCAGCCGTGGACCGGCTACGACTACGACACCTTTGCGTCCGACATTAACGACCTGATCGTCACCCTGGATCTGCGCGACGTGACGCTGGTGGGCTTCTCTATGGGCGGCGGCGACGTAACCCGCTACATCAACAACTACGGCAGCGCGCGCGTGGCCGGTCTGGCGCTGCTGGGCGCGGTGACGCCGATCTTCGGCAAATCCGACTCCTTCCCGCAGGGTGTGGATCAGAGCGTGTTCGACGGCATTCGCGACGGGCTGCGTAAAGATCGCGCCCAGTTCATCAGCGACTTCGCGACGCCGTTCTACGGCATCAACGCCGGGCAAACCGTCTCTGCCGGAGCCCTGACCCAGACGCTGAACATCGCCCTGCTGGCGTCGCTGAAGGGCACCATCGACTGCGTGACCGCGTTCGGCGAAACCGACTTCCGCCCGGATATGGCGAAAATCGACGTCCCGACGCTGGTGATCCACGGCAGCAACGACCAGATCGTGCCGTTTGAAAGCACCGGCAAGCTGGCGGCAGAGATGATTAAAAACGCCACGCTGAAGGTGTACGACAACGCGCCGCACGGCTTCGCGCTGACCCACCAGGACCAGCTCAACGAAGACCTGCTGGCGTTTGTGAAGTCGCTGTAAGTCTTTAAAAGCGAAGCCTGATGGCGCTTCGCTTATCAGGCCTACAAGGGCTGGTCCTGTAGGCCGGGTAAGGCGCAGCCGCCACCCGGCGCTTTCGCAGACGCGTTCCGCTCCGCCAGCAGCCGACAAATCTCCGCATGCTTCTCCTCGGTAAAGGTAAAGCGCGACATAAACACGATGCGGATCAGCGACCCAATCGCCGGCAGCAGGCAAATCCCGAAGAACAGCCCCGACAGCACGCCTTCGCTCTGAATTTGCGCCTGCGGCACGTAGCCAATCATCGTCAGGAACACGCCGATGAGCCCGCCGCCCACCGCCACCGACATCTTGCCGGTAAAGGTCTGCCCGGAGAAGGTGATCGCCGCGCAGCGCTTGTGGGTGTGGTACTCCGCGTACTCGATGGTGTCGGCAATCATCGACGAGGTGAGGATGTTGGTCATCATCACGAACAGCGTGCTCAGGCCGAGCAGAATAAACAGCATCGTCACCTGCTGATACCCGACAAACCACATCACCACGCGCACCGCCACGTCCAGCCCGCAGAGGATCATAAACAGCTTCCGCTTCTGCATCCGCCGCGTCAGCATCGGCGCGACCAGGCACAGCACCGCCGCCACAATCCCCATCACGCCAATCGCCATCTGCAGGCTGCCGTCGCCCAGATTATTGATAAAGAAGTAGATATAGAGACCGCCCGCCACGTTATGGAACACGCAGAAAAAGAACGACAGCAGGACGATAAACAGCGGCTTGTTCTGACGCAGGTTGTGGAAGGTGTCGCGGATGGTCACCTTTTCCGGGCTCGGCGGCACCCGCTCTTTGATCTGCATAAAGCCGTTGAGCATCAGCGGCAGGCCCACCAGCATCATTACCAGCGCCGCCATAAAGTAGCCTTTATCGTTGCTGTACTGGGCGAAGAACGCCGCCAGCTTCGGGAAGAATATATTGGCGCAGGCAATCCCCGCGTTCACCCCGAGCATCGCCGCCGTCACCGCGCGGGTGCGCTGGGCGGAGTCGTTGGTCATCACCGACGACATCGACCAGAACGGGATATCGGAGATGGCGTACAGCGTCCCCCACAGGATGTAGGTCACTCCGGCGTAGAGGATTTTGGTGGTCATGTCCGCTTCGATTTTATAGAACGACAGCAGCGTGACGCCGGTGATCAGCAGCGGCGCGATCAGCAAAAAGTGGCGAAACTTGCCGAACCGGCTGTTAATGGTGTCCATAATGCTGGCAAACAGCGGATCGTGAACCGCGTCCCACGCGCGGGCAATCAGGAAGATGGTGCTCGCCGCCAGCGCCGAGATCCCCAGCACGTCGGTGTAAAAATAGTTAATAAACGAACCCACTAAACCAAAGCTAAAACACTGACCTAAACCATAGCCAAAATAAGACCACAACTCGCGAGACGGTATTTTCATTGTCGTTGCCATTGTTATATGCCTGCCTGGTTGCCCGGCGGTGGTCCGCCGGGTCGATATTATTAGCCCTTAACTTTCGGGGCGATCTTGCGCAGCTGCTGCATTAATGCGATTTCACGGCGCGAGAACGGAATGCCGTTTTCCTCGAACACGTCGTGGAACCACAGGCGGCAGTAGTCCGTGGACTCCTTCATCACCACCGGCCACGGCAGCCACGTCTGGGTTTTGCCGCGCACCAGCCCCCACTGGTACGGCGCGACCTTCGCCGCGTACATCAGCGGAAGCTGCTCTTCGATAGTGCTGCCCACGTGGCGCGCCAGCCATTCGGTGCAGAACAGCGGGCGGCCGAGCTTTTGCAGCTGCTGGATAATCGCCGTCATGCGCCCGGTGTGGGTGTAGGCGTGGAAGCTCACCACGTCCGAGAGCGCCAGCGCGGTCTGGTCCAGCGGGTGCTGGAAGAACGTCTCGCCCTCCTCTTCCGGCGGCAGGCGCCACGCGCAGACGGTGAGCGGCTGGGTCGGGTCTTCTTCACGCACCCACTGGAATGCGAGCTTCATAAGCTTATGGGCGCAGGTCTCCAGCTTTGCGTCGTACTGCACCTCCTGCGTGCCGGTTGCGAAAATGCCGCGGTTGCCCGGCTCGTTATAAAGATCCCACAGCAGCACGCGCTTATCGCCGCGGAACTGGCGGACAACGTCGCGGATATAGCGTTCAATGTCTGCCCAACAGTCGGGAGCGCACACCTTGTTGCGCCCCGGGCTCGCCGCCGCCTGGCTGTTGTGCTTGCCCGGCACGGGCGGCTTTTGCGGGCCGAGGTACGGCTCGTCGCCGGAGAAGCCGCAGTCGTCCATCAGGGTCAGCATGGTGCTGAACCCGCGACCTTCGGCAATCGTCAAAAAGTGGTCGATGCGCGCCATCAGCCCGTCGCGGTCGTGCTCCCAGACGATAAACGGCAGGTTGATGCGCAGGGTGTTATAGCCCGCCTCCGCCGCCCAGCCCAGCTCGCGCTCGATGGTGGCGGCATCGAATGTCTCTGCCTGCCAGATATCGGTCCAGTTCACCGCCGTCGACGGCAGATAGTTAAACCCGCACAGCCAGCCTTTTTGCTCATACCACGCCTGTGCCTGCTCCCTGCTCCACTGCTCTTTCATTACGCGTCCTCTTACTGATAATATTTAGCTAATAAATATTAGTTGCAGGATAAATGCGCAAATCACGGCGTTTAGAAAAGCGATGCCCCTCACAAAGTTCACGCTTCGATGAATGAGAAACGTGATCGACGGCGCTAAAGCGCGCGGTTAGGGTATGATGCGAAGTCGCGAAAGGGAGAGGACGGATGAAGCGAAAAACGAAAGTGACGATGAACGATATCGCGCGGGCGGCGGGCGTGTCGCAGGCGACGGTATCGCTGGTGCTTAACCAGTCCCGCAACATCAAGCTCAGCGACGATACCCGCCAGCGGGTGATTGGCGTCGCCACCGAGCTCGGCTACGACCGCCTCCCCGCCGTTCACGCCCCGCGCAACCAGGAAGAGATCGCCCTGCTGGTGAGCTCCATGCAGAGCTTCGACCCGTTTATCGACGCCATCAGCCAGGCGCGGGAAGCGGCGTGGCGCAACGAGACGTTGCTCACCGTGTACGACTATGGCGACGACATCGAGCTGGCGCTGAACATCATCCGCCAGCTGGAGAAGCGCAACTGCATCGGGATCATTCTTGCCTCCCCGGTCACCACGCTGGTGGACATGACGGCCTTCCAGGACTGCACCCGCATCCCGCTGGTGCTGCTCAACCAGCGCGACCCCGGCTCGCCGCTGCTGCCGTCGTTTATCCCGGACGACTACGCCAACGCCTTCCAGGTGACTAAACACCTCATCGCCTGCGGGGCCACGCGCATCGCCCACATCACCGGTGAGAGCTGGATGGAGGCCTCACGCCAGCGTCTGGCAGGCTACCAGGCGGCATTACAGCAGGCCGGACTCGCGTGCGACGACGGACTGGTGCGCCAGACCAACTGGCAGTTCAGCGAGTCCTTTATCGCGACAGCTTCCCTACTGGAACTGGCCGAGCGCCCGGACGCCATCTTCTGCGCCAGCGACTGGCTGGCGATTGGCTGCTATCAAGCGCTGGCGGTGAACGGCGTGCGCATTCCGCAGGACATGCTGCTGGCGGGCTACGACGACCAGAAGATTTCCGAGCAGCTCACCCCGCCGCTGACCAGCATTCAGCTGCCCTACAGCGAGCTGGGACGGCTGGCGGTGGAGTACCTGTGCAATCAGGAAGATGCCGCCACGCACGTGACGCTGGCGGGCAGGCTGAAGGTGCGCGCCTCAAGCCTCGTCTGAGGTAAACACCATGCCCGCGTAGGGCTTCTCGCGACACGCCGCCAGCCGCGCGGCGAGGCTGCCCACGTGCAGCTCCAGCTTGTGACCGTCCGGATCGAGAAAATAGAACGACGCCCCCTCGCTTTTGTTCTGCTTCCAGACGGTGACGCCCGCCTGCTCCAGCTTGTTCGAGAACGGTTCAAAATCCTCCTCCGCCACGGTAAACGCGTAGTGGGTGTAGTCGCTCTCCTGCGGCGGCACGTACTGGCGCGCCTCGTCGTACGACAGGCAGACCCACAGATCGCCGCAGGTGAGATAGGCCCCGGTATTCCAGCGGGCGTGCAGCGTCAGCCCCAGCAGCTCGTGCCAGAAGGTGACGCTTTTTTGCAGGTCGCTGACCGCGAGGGTCAGGTGGTTGAGTTATTGCAGCATGACGTGCCCTTTTGTTTTTCGCGCCGGACGTGATACGGTAAAGAGATGAACATAAACCACGCCGTGCTCACCGTAAACCGCTGGTGGCTGCCTTCTTAAAGGCGGCATGGAGTAGTTTTACCCATTTTCAGATAGCCGCCGAAAGGCGGCTTTCACTTTTCTAAGACCCCTTTCGGCAACTGCACATTAAGGAGTCTTTATGAACGCACCCACCATCCTCACCGGCGATCGCCCAACCGGCCCGCTGCACCTCGGCCACTTCGTCGGATCGCTGCGCCAGCGCGTGGCGCTCCAGCAGACGCACAGCCAGTTTGTGCTGATTGCCGACCTGCAGGGGCTGACCGATAACGGCAGCAACCCGCAGAAAATCCGCGACAACATCCCCGAAGTGCTGGCCGACTACCTCGCCGCCGGCATCGACCCGAACCTGACCACGATCTGCCTGCAGTCCGCCCTGCCCGCCCTCGCCGAGCTGACGATGCTGTATATGAACATCGTCACCGTCGCCCGCGTGGAGCGTAACCCGACGGTGAAAAACGAGATTGCGCAGAAGGGCTTCGCCCGATCGCTGCCGGTCGGGTTTATGGCCTACCCCATCAGCCAGGCGGCGGACATCACCGCGTTTAAGGCCGAGTGCGTGCCCGTCGGCGACGACCAGCTGCCGATGATAGAGCAGACCAACGAGATTGTGCACAAGATGAACAGCCTGCTGCCCGCCCCGGTGCTGCGCCACTGTAAGGCGATGCTGAGCGACACCAGCCGCCTGCCCGGCATCGACGGCAGCGCCAAGATGTCGAAATCGCTCGGCAACACGCTGCACCTTTCGGCCAGCGAAGAGACCATTCATCGTGCGGTCAGCGCCATGTACACCGACCCGAACCACCTGAAGGTGAGCGACCCGGGGCAGATTGAGGGGAACGTGGTGTTTACGTACCTCGACGCATTTCACCCGGACAAGGAGAAAGTGGCGGCGATGAAGGCGCATTACCAGGCGGGCGGGCTGGGTGACCGGGTTTGCAAGAACGAGCTGGAAACGTGCCTGCAGGAGCTGATTGCGCCGATGCGGGAGCGGAGGGCGATGTACATGCAGGATAAGGGCGAGCTGATGGCGATGCTGAAGCGCGGGACCGAACGGGCACAGGGGGTGACGCAGGCGACGTTGAGGGAGGTGAAGGTGGGGCTGGGGGTGCCGGTGTTTTGAAGACGGCTTAAATAATAATCCCGGCGCAGGGCCGGGATATTTATCAGGCGTTGCGCTTAATCACCGGAATATCGCCGGTGTCATTCAACGCGCCCGGAAACGTTTTTAACCACTGTGCGACTTTCTGCTTATTTATATTCACCACGCTCATGCCTTCCAGGCATCCCCATAATTCTCTTGTATGCTGTGGCGTAATCACAATGCAGTCTTTCATGGCGCGGATTTTCACGGGCATGCCGTTGATAAAGCCCGCACGGGTTAGCCAGTCCCCGCCGAGGAGAAGGTATTTCATGTCTATGCGTGCATACAGTTCGCAGCAGGCGGCACTGTCCTGCGGCGTTTCTGCGCGGGGATGGACGGGCGCCGCGTTGGGCGGGTTGCCGTGCAGACGGCGGGCGCTGTTTTTGCGTACCAGCTCGCGGTTTTCAATCATGCCGGTGAAAGCGTCTGATTCCGTTTTGCAAACGGTAAACTCTGGCTTAAAATTCGTCGCAGCCATTTTCAACTCCTGATTAGTTGTTGGTGGTTAGCGGTATGGGGGTGTTGCAGCACCTTCATATCGCGAATTCTTCTTTAAATTCTCTTTGATACTTCCTTTGCCGTTCGGCGTAATTTCTGATGCTCATTATACAGGGCTGAATATAAATACAGCGGTTTTGGGTGGGGGAAATTTGGAATTTGCGAGGGAGATTCAGGAAATAATGTTGTGTGCGGTAACGTCATGTTTTTGTTGGTTGCGGGTTGATTGGTCTGGGTTTTGCGAGCATCATCGCAATTATTTACCTTCTTTCGTAACGCGATGGCTTCCAGCAAAACTCTCGAACAGGCAATTGCCGACATCACCATCTGGCGCAAAGGCGAACAGCGTGCGCCGCATAAGCCTTTATTGCTTCTGTACGTGCTGGCGAACTATCAGCAGGGGCATGCGCGACTGTTTGATTACGGTACTGAGGTCCACGAGCAGCTTCTTAGCCTGTTAGAGCGCTTTGGCCCTCAGAGGAAGGCGCATTACCCGAATATGCCCTTCTGGCGGCTCAAGAGGGACGGATTTTGGGATCTTCAGAATACTGAGTTCTGTTCGACCACTGGCAGTAAGCAACCGCCTGTTAAAGAGCTTGTGGGACATAACGTTGCAGGCGGGTTTGATGAAGAACACTTTGCGCTGCTGAGTAAGAACAAAAACTTGATCGGCTCGCTGGCGCGGCAAATCCTTGAAGCTCATTTTCCGGATAGTATTCAGGAAGAGATCGCGGATGAGATGGGTTTTGATATCCAGCAGATTCGTAAGGTTCGCGATCCGCTGTTTCGTCAGCAGGTTCTGCGTGCTTATAACTACGAGTGTGCGATCTGTGGATTCAACATGCGGCATGATAACGCCTCCGTTGGACTTGAAGCTGCACATATTAAATGGAAGCAGTTTGGCGGACCGTGTGAGATCCCGAACGGACTGGCGCTGTGCGCAATTCATCATAAGGCGTTTGATAAGGGATCGATTGGGCTGGATGAGAGTATGCAGGTGCTGGTGTCCGAGGCGGTGAATGGGAATGGGATTGTTGGGCGGTTGTTCTGGGATTTTGCTGGGAAGCAGATTGCACTGCCTGTAGTAAAAGGGAATTATCCAAGAGAGGGGTTTGTGGAGTGGCATCGGAGAGAGGTGTTTAGAGGATGAGTGCGAAGACTGGACTCGAATTTCACACCCAATAGACTGATATCAATATAGTTTATAAACAGGAATAAATAGTTATACCCACAAGTTAAAATCCGTACAAAAAATAGACATTGCGAGTAGATATAAAGTCACGCCAGTAGAACACCGATATGGCTATCAAAGCAAGATTCAGGCAGGTAGAAAAGTTTTCTTCAGAGGCACAAACTTCCTCAGGGCGAAATCAGCTGTCGATGCAAAACGAACACTCACTGTTACTATGCTAGTTCCCATGGCAAATCTCTGCGTCTATGAACTGGTTTCAAAGTGCCCCCATTTCTCAATTGTTGAGCGGCCCAACGGATGTAATATTGCCACGTATACAACATATCGCCCGATTCCCTAAGCTCAGCCTCGTATCTGTTCCATACACGTACTTTGAAACTTCACGTGGCCAAGCACTACCTCCCCGTTCCCGAAGACACTCTATGATCCATAGTTTCATGCTTTCCCTAGTTACCATCATACCTCCTAACTTTCGCCCATTCATCGATACATCCAAATATTAACATCGACATCCTTTGGCACAAGACGAGCTGTATCGAAGAACGTGTTGTCTCAATAGAGAGAATCGGCCCCTCATGAGTTCCATTTGATCCCACAATCGGAAGAGTAATAGCAGTTTAACATTGCCTTAAAAAGGAAATGTGATAAATTTCTGTATGCAATATTAAACTAAAAGGAAATTACGGTGAGTCTACTTGAATTGATTGAATCAAAGAGGGCACATATCTCCAGATATTCTTCAGAAAATGGAATATTAGGGGAACGTAGCCTACTTGACTCGCAAGCTTTATGGATAAAAAGACCTAAAGGCAAAGACATGAAAAATCTGCTAGCTGCGCTGAAGCAGTTTGAAGATATTGAAATAAAGGCATCAAGCTTTGATTTTATTTCAATCCCTGAAAATGTAAGTGTTGACTTTAGTGACGTTAGCTCCTTGGCCGGAATATTAAAATCATTAACATTTATTGAACTTAAAACCTGCAATCAAAAAAGGGTTACCACTCCTGATTTCAGGAATTTTTTCTTTGCCATTACTGAGAACGAAATAATAGCATCAGAACTTCTCGGCGATAGGCATATAGTTGTACTACATAATAAAATAACGGGAGATAAATTGGTGACAACAATACCCGAAATAATAAATAGGGCCAATTCTAAGAACTGGCAGCTGTCTGTAAGTCTTGGGTCGAGAGAAGTTTAGGTTTTTATTTTAGCAATAAAGTGCTTAGTAACGATAGATGTACTCTAATTAGCACTATCTCATCCCAAGATATGAAATATGCGGCATAAAGGAAGCTAAGAGAATGGCGAAGCTCCCTGTTACAATTGAATGCTATAACCATAACATTCTTTACTATTTTATCTCGCACTTCATGACTTTAAATGAGTATCTATCATTATCCTTAGTCGCAACCAGTACATTGCCATCACCTAAAAATGAAACCTTAGCATTATTAATGTTGGCACATGGACTTTTATCAAACATTTCGAGCGTGTAAATCATTCTTTGAGATTTATTATTAATATATGATATATAATCATCACCTTTGAGTTGCGAAAAATGAAAAATAAATGAACAATAGGTTATCAAAGATAAAATCTTGATTATTAAAGTAGTTTTGTGTAAAAACCTTTGTTGAATAGGTTCATATCCTGGTATTAACATTTTTTTAAGTTTATCGTCATAAACAAAAAACCAGCCCCATAAGGGTGCTGATACTAAAATAACCGCGAACAGTAAGATCATACCAAGAGGCAAAATCAAAGGAATCATCGCAGCCGCAATAAATATCAAGGAGTGAGGGAAGTTGGTTGGTGAAACTGAAGTTATATCATTGATCACCACACCTGATAGACATAGGGCAAAATTCACACAAAGCGTGCCTCCTAATATTAGGATCCACTTACCCAGTATTGTTTCATATGTTTTTTTATAAATCCCAATTAGGCTATGGAACACCGAAAAGCTCCAGTAAATCAAAGTCAGAATAAAGCCCCCCTTCCACAAACTGTCTAATCCTAGAAAATTCATAAGAAAACAAATGACGACTGCAACAATAAGATTCCTTATTATTTTTTGAGACATATTAAGTTTGGAGTTAAAGGTTACAATTTTATTAACGGTAGTTTTATATATCATCTCACACCCTTTGCAGTTTTAATTTATACCACAAGCACTATTTTCTCACCCAACAAAAACTTATAACATGATATACCAACCAACAAAACTAGTTTATATATTCATCCGTTTTAATTCTAATGATTTCATATTGAAATTACTCGACAATAGCACAATCATTTTCGTGATACATTAGGGATTTAACAGAGTAAAGGTGCAGTTAAAGCTGTTGCTAATACTCAGAGACTGATCTGCTCCCCATTGATTAAAACAACATGATGTTAGTTATATCTTCATCAGTAACGTGAGGACACCCACATGATGAAGCGTTTATCAGACGAATAGATCATCAATATTCTTCTCGATGCCCGGGCTGGCATATCAGCCCGTGAGCTTTGCCGTAAGAATGCTATTTCTGACGCAACTTTTTACACCCGGCGTAAGAAGTTTAGTGGCATTGAAGTCCCTGAGGTAAAAAGGCTTAAATAGCTTGAAGAAGAGAACGCCCGTCTCAAGAAGTTGCTTGCAGAAAACATACTGGATAAGGAAGCATTACAGGTGGCGTTGAGCTGAAAGTATGACGACAGACCACTAGCGGGAAGCTATTGTAGTGATATGTAAAGCGGCTTGTATGTCGCAACGCGGAGCCGGCTGGCTGGTTTGTCCCTGTCGACCTGCCGCTATGGGGCGCAGCGTCCGGGGGTTGATGCGTATTTATCCGGGCACATTACTTAGCTGGCCCTTTAGCGCTGGCATTTCGGTTACGCCGTATATAGCAACTACTGCGACGGGAAGGTCAACGAGTTAATCAAAAGTGCGTGTACCGCCTTTATCATCTCAGAGGCCCAGGAGTTAAGCGCAGAAGCCGTCTAAAGGACAGGCAACAGAACGTCTTTCATTGCTCCGTCCTGGTGCTCCTAACCTGACGTGGTCGATAGATTTCGTCATGGACGCACTGGCTACCGGACGCAGGATCAAGTGCCTGACCTGTATCGATGATTTCACGAAGGAATGCCTGACAGTCACTGCTGCGTTTGATCTATCAGTCATTCACATCACACGTATTCGGGACAGTATTTCGTGGCTATCCGGCAACGATCAGAACAGCTCAAGGACCAGAGTTTACCTGCCGGGCACAGGACCAGTGGGCCTTTGAGTATGGCGTTGAGCTTCAGCTTTCTCAACCGGACAAGAAGACACAGAACGTGTTTATAGAAATCTTTAATGGTCGAGTTCAAGATGAGTGTCTGAATGAGTACTGGTTCAGCGATATTATTCAGCCAGAAAGATTATTAACGACCGGGGGTTGGAGTATAACGAGTGTCGGCCACATTCTTCACTGAATTATCTGACGCAATCGGAGTTTGCAGCAAGCTGGTGAAATGGAAAAAACTAAGGAACACAAACCGACATTACTAACTGACTAATGTGTTTAATACTGGGGAAGATCATGCTGAATCCCCTCTCACCACAGGTTCTCCCACAAAAATGAGAGGTTGAACAAGCTTCCAATGCGATAAACGTACGCGACTCAAACTGGCGAGTTGAATCCAACAACTCTCATCGTGTCTATGCGATGTTACTCCCGGATTTATGCAGCCAGTAAAGCATGGCACTGACAACAATAGAGAGGGAAGCCCTTCACATCACTTTATGCAATAGGCTCGGTTATAGATGTTAGGAGGGGGCCAGATCCATAAACCAAACAATCACGTATTTGCGTGGTTCATCAACGTGCTTAATAAAACGAAGATGTTACAATTAAGACCTAGAATAATGCCCATAATGAGGCTATTGGGCTTCCATAAGAACAAGAAGCTTGTGCCCTAGGCTCCCAAGATTTGCTTCATTCAGGAAAATCGGTGTGCAAAGTTGTCAACATTTGCATCTGCGTAGTGTTTGGTTACATAGAACTCTATCGCATGATAACTAAACACCACTTACGAAAATTAATAACGTAAACTAAATCAGGATGTAAACTTGAACGCACAAGCACAAAAACATCGACAACTAGTACTTTCTATTCTTCAGAGCGAAGCGCTACATCAGCACCAAGTAACAGCAGCTACCAAAGTATTTGATGCTTTAACTGGCAATGTGCGAGCAGTAGTGACAGCTGCCGAAATGCAGGCAGGTAAATCAGGCATTTCGCTAGCCCTGTGTTGCTTACAGCGATTAAGTCTCTCCGAGACAGATATTTGCAATCGTAAGCAGCTAAAAGACACACTTTACCTGGTTACAATGCCTGATACCGCCCTCAAAGAACAAGCTGAAGAAGATCTTAAGCTTGCCAAGAATGTTGTCGTCAGTAATTTTGTGAACTTCGAAAAGGCATTGGAAAATGAATTTAAAGGCAATCCACCTAAGCTAATTATTATTGATGAATGTCACTATGGCTCAAATGTCACTGCTGTTCGATACAGTAGGATCTTCGACTACCTGGAACAAGAGAACGATAGTTGTAAAGTCGTCTTCATCTCTGCCACCCCCTTCGGTGCTCTCTATGGAGCAGAGACTGAATATCAAGAAGCTCTAGAACTTCAACAAGAAGCCAAGAATGATAATGATGCAGAACTATTAACTCAAGCCCGAAATGTTGCTGAAGCGGCCCTAAAAGACTCAATCTTGCGTCGAGACTTTAACACCCGCCTGGTATTCCACAAAACTAGCGATGAATACTACGGCGTCCGAGAGATGCTAATGAATAGTAAGGTCAAAGGCCTTGAGGATGAAAGTCGTAATTTCCTTTGCAAGTCCGTTCAACGCGATGAGTTTGTTCAACAATTTCTGAGTCATAAAGGTATGGGATGGTCACTCGTAAGGGTGCCCGCTGGTTTGGCGATGGAAGCTAAGCAGTTTCTCATATCGCAAGGCATCGATGAGAATGCTGTTTACATTATTGGTAATTCATTAGCAGGGGTACCAGAAGATGAACATTGCAGCATTGAGCAATTCAAAAAGGAGTTTGATGATGCTCAGTTGTTCGAAGAAAAACTAATCGCTATTACTGTTGCTGGAGCTCGAGCTGGTATCAACTTCGGTGCGATGATGAAAAATAATCTCATCTCGACGTGGGATAGTACAGTTGCCAGTGTTGCCGCAGTGGTGCAAGCCAACATTGGCAGGGCGTGTGGTTACCATGAAAACAACTCTTCAACTCATTTCACTAACTTAAATGCAGCTGAGGCTTATGCTTGTATCCTTGACCATCTTGAAAACACCTGCTCTGACCAAGCAGCGTCTGATTTCGAAGGGTTAAAAGAGTTTTTTGAAGATGTGTGCCAGGAATACCATGTCAATGGTTTGGATGTTGGGTTAACTATCAAATACAAACGTCGTCGCCCAATCGGTGATGTTGAAACGTATAAAACTGATAGCTACATTGCTGTACCCGCAAAACTTCTTGACGATGATGCTGAGTTCACCGAGTACACCAAAGATAAGTATCTTCTTCAGGCGATCGATATTATTCGCAAAGAGTTCACGATTAAAGGCGCGCCAAGCGTCAAAGGTAATCGAGCTATGCGAGGTAAAGGCAAGAACTGGATCAAGGCACATTGGGTCAATGGGGATAGTTACAATAACCCCGAGAAGGCACGCGCTGACGGAACTCAAAAAGAAAAAACTAAAACCCACACCCAACAAATTGATAATGGGGAATATTTAGAGTTTAACCGCGTTGTAGCACCTGGTTCCGGAGAGTTATCTGAAGATAAGTTTGTGGTAGCAACCATTTTTAGCGTTTACAACATTTCTCGCCGAAATGTCGCAAAGAAAATTATGACTCTTGAAGATGTTTGGGAGATGTGCGACTACTTTAGTGTTGAGCATGATGACACTCTACTTGTTATCTACAAGCGCGGTGAGTATGACCTTGAACGTACTCTTGCTAAGAAACAGCACAACGAACTTCCTGAGCAGTCAGGTGAGCTTAGCGATGAATCCCATTTCTCTGACAAAGTAGAATCTATTTATTAATACAAGGGGCTACATGCCCCCTAAACTTTATATTGACATATGAATAGCTCAAATAAGTATCGCAACTATGTCCAGTGTTCAATGGCTGAAAATACTTTTGAACACCAACGCAACGCTGCAGAGAAAGCATTTACTAAATTGAACTCTGGTTCAAAAGCAGTGATCCTTGCTGCGGAAATGCAGTCAGGAAAATCAGGCATCGCTCTTGCCCTTGCCTGCCTTCAGAGACTATCTTTACCCGATGAATTATTGGCTAACCGGAAATACTTAAAAGATACTTTATATCTTGTGACAATGGCAGATCTAGCACTTCATGAGCAAGCAAAGCTTGACCTTGCCCCCTGCAAAAATGTCGTTGTTAGTAACTTCACAAATATAGATAATGCGCTTAAATCGGATTTTAAGCGCCAACCACCTAAGCTCATCATCATCGATGAGTGTCACTATGGTTCTGGCATTGATAGTGTTCGCTATGAAAAGGTATTTAATTACCTGGAACAAGTTAATGTAGACTGTAAAGTTGTATTTATTTCCGCAACTCCATTTAGCTCACTCTACTCAGCTAGCGAAGATTCCATTCTACGTCACAGCTTCAATACGTCTTTGGTATTTCACAAAGCTAGTGATGAATATCATGGCATTCGACAAATGCATCGCAGTAACCAGCTGGTCAAACTTGATGATGATCAACGCGATTTTTGTGAAGATTCACTGCTACAAAAGCGCTTTATACGCCAGTTTAAAGAACATCAGGGCGTAGGCTGGTCACTGATTAGGGTTCCATCAAGTCAAGCAAACATAGCCAAACAAGTACTGATTAATCAAGGTGTAGATGAGGAGCAAATCTTAATCATTGGTCAAAAGCTTGTTGGCGTTGACGAGCACGAACTCTCATCTATCGATGACTTCAAACGAGAGTACGAAACAGCAGCAATGTTTGATGAAAAGCTAATCGCTATCACTGTGGCTGGATTTCGCGCTGGTATTAACTTTGGCCAAGAAATGAAAAACACGCTAATAAACACATGGGATAGCTCTATTGCCAATATAGCCGCAGTGGTACAAGCCAACGTTGGCAGAGCATGTGGATACCACCAGAATACTCAGGCGAAACATTTTACAAACCTGGAAGCTGTTCGAGCATACTCTGAACTACTTGATCATCTCGAGGCCAGTGATGAATTGAGTGATTTCGATGGGTTACGGCATTCATTTGAAGATATTTGTACGAAATATCAAGTCAGAGGCTTTGACCGAGGAATGTTTGTCGCCCCTTCTACCGAAACGGTAATCACCAAAAAACGTGATGATTCGGAAACATTCTTAACTCAAAGCTACCTAGTTATTCCTGGAAAATTGTCTGAGTCAGAAGCTGATTTCAGTGCCTATACCAACGATCCAGAACTGCTTGAGGCTATCAAATTAATTCGTGACGAATTCCTGAATGAAGGAGCGCCCTATCCTAAAGCTGGTCGTGCGATGCGAGGTGATGATAGAAACTGGATAAAAGCACAGTGGGTAAATGGAGCCACCTATAATGACTTCTCGCCGAGCTGTGCGAAGATGAGAGTGCTAGATTTTAATGCACGCTTGGAGCTGGGTGAAAATGTAGAATTCAACTTAATTGTTAATCCTGGTGGCGGAGAGACCACTGCTGACAAACGCATAGTCGCGAGTGTATTCAGTATTTATAATCTTTCTAAACAAAAAGATGTTTACAAACGTGCCATGGACCAAGAGGATATGCGGGAAATTAGTGAAGCCTTAGGTTGTGAATATGACGATACAATCATGGTGCTGTATCAGCGTGGAGACTACTCTAGCGAAGTAACAGAACAAAAAAAAATAACTACAAAACAGCTATCTCGCATCCGCAATTCCAGCGTCTTCAAATAGCTAAAAGCCGCTTTTATAAGCGGCTTTTAGCAAACACTTAGTGAAACTTATTTTAAGTAATAAAATTTTAGTCCTTAGTAACTTTAAGTACAGGTGTCAGGCATTCTTGCAAACTTAAACCGCCGTGATTGTAATAATCCCCAGCGGTGAATGCACTGACGCCAGGCGCCATAGCAAGAGACACCGCAGAGTTCCAATACCACTCAACCTGAGGCAAACTTGTAGTGGCGTTATCTTTGAGAATGGCACATCTTGATAGGTACTTCCGGACCAAAGGCTTTTCGAGTTCAGCTTTTGGTAATTGGTCTGGTAACCATAGCCAACCGTGATCCGTAACAACACGGATTTGTTTCCATCCTGCATTCAATAAATGACAAATCCTATCAGCAACTTCTTCAAGTACGTCATCAATACCTAAAGGCAATTTTCGTTGCTGCTGGTGACCCAAGTTATCCAGGTCTCCCGTTTGCAGCCAAGCCAAGCCATCAGGCTCGCCAGTATCCAACCCTTCTAAGTATTGCCAACCTTGCTGAGCTAAGGCTTTTTTTAATTGATAGCTACTGAATTCACTGCCGGTTGCGGCTACCGAAGGCTTAAAGTCCTGCGAATCAAAAGCTCCGTTCAGCAAACCAGCAACAGGAGTAACAGCTGCTTTCGCGGTATCAGTCAGTGATGGCAACGCACTCCACTGTGTTTTTACAGCGACAACTAAATTACGCGCATCAAGCTTTTGTTCTAGTTTTTTAGCACAGTCAAAACGCAAACCGTCTACAAAAAACACCACCATCCCTTTTGCCTGGTAATCAGCCGTAGCTTCCTTAATTTCATTATTACCAGGATATCCATTTAGTTTTACTAACTTTTGGAAGTTCAGTGATACTTCGTTCAGCCAGGGCGAATAGATCAGCTTCAGCACATTAGCGACTAATTCTTGTTGACTTGGCTCCTTCGCCAAAGCCATCGCCTGCAATGCCGCAGCATCTGCTTGCCAGAAATGTTCCTCATAAAGCTCCGCCATCTCTGCAGGAGTCTGGTGATTGAAAACTTGCTGAGTTAACTCGGCTACTTTTGCCAGATGAGCCAGAATCTCGAGGTATTTAGATTCCCCCAATCGATACCAAAGCCAGCTTTCACGCTCTTTATGCTGCTGATAAAGCGAAGCAATCCTCCCTCTAACAGCGGAAAGTTCATGCTCATGCAGCCCCGCAAGCATATTTGCAAGACTCTGCTCATCATGAGTATTTTCTCCTGGATAGTGACTTAAATCCGCAGCCAAATCAGGTGTTATAGTACGAAGTGCGCTAATTAACCCAGAAAGGTTATGTGCTGTATCTACGAAACGCAGCCACACTTCTTGCCACGAACCTTGTGCGGATAACAAAGCTGCGAGCATTTGAGAATAGTTAGCATCTGATGGTTCATAGCCAAATTGACTGGAGCACGTTTTGCAGAAAAGCAGCCATTTGTTGTCATCCCACTGACTACGCTTACCCTCTGGATGATTTAACCACCCAAGCAGATCCTTGATAGGGTCATTAAAAACTAAAGATTGAAAATCTTTAGCCTCAAGACGCTTACCTTGTAAGTCTTCAACACGGGTCTCTAAAAGATCTTTTAAAATCTGAGGAATAACATCTAATGTGTTTTTATCTTTGGCTACATCCAACTCAAGTCCAACTCTTGGATTGGTTAGAAAAGAACTAATACTCCAGTCACGACCAGCAGTATTATATGCCCACCAGCTTCCACGATATTGCAGCTCAGCCAACGGACGTAAATAGTCCGGGCACTCCTCAATAGCGCGCAATGCTTTGCGCCCAATTTTTGGAAGGTAAATAATTGGTGTACGCCCTTCAGGTAACGTAACGTCCTCTAATACACCAGCAATTGCACACTTCAACCAAATAGCTGGGCCTATGCGCTCATTTGGTTGATACTCACCAAGCTCGAGTAACTCCGGAATATATTGTTTAATCAATGGCATTGCACTTTGCCATTGGCAAGCTTCGTCTGTCCAAAGCACTGCTGCTGGGGCTTCCTGCACCGCGGGATTATGTTTCGCGCTACCGCGCAGCTGTTCAATCAATTTATCGATGACTTGCATTGTTACCTCCTGACTACACCCGGCAAACTAAAAAGAGTCAGGGCCTTATCCACCATCATTGCTGTTCTTTGCTCAATTAGTTCTACTGACCACGTCTCGGCAACAGCCAACTCCTGATTTAAATACAACCCATTGTTATAGCCGACAGGGCGTTTATCACGGGTTGTACGATCGCGTTTTTCTAAAAAACTCTTATTCCCTAAAGAGCTGTTGTAACCCGAGATGGTCAAGTTACCAAGCTTGTGCACATGACTTTGACGATACTGCTCCGCCAGCGTTTTATCACCATCTGCCAGCATATCTACCCAAGAGTCCGGTATATTTATACCTTGGGGGAATACGTGCTCGATGGTCCACACATATTGTTTACTTTCTACCGCCCACAGGTCTACTTGGTTTTCCTTGGTCATCATGCTTTCTTCAAGAGCACACAGAATAAAGCGGCAGACCCAGCTATTTTCTTCATATAGGCCACCACTAAGCGCTTGGCGGAAATGCTCATCAGAGGTACTGACAGACCCCAGGGTATTAGCAATAGTACTGACAACTTGCTCACCTTGGCAGCTTCGCAGAATTTCAGTTAATTCCATAAAGATGCGGTTTAAATCCCGAGTAGCGGGCACATCTGTGGTGTTCCTACGGACAAAGAAGTTGATCAGGAAAGTGACCACTTTTTCAATGTGCTCAATGCTCAGCGCTAAATCCTGTCGTCTGGCAAGCAACATTAGCAACAAGAGATAAGAAGGAGCTCCCTGAATTCTATCCAGACTTTTAAGCAGTTTTGTTAGTTTAGGTTCATCCCTAACTTCGCAATTCCCTACAATCTGCGCATACCAATCAGAATGACAGCGCATAGCTTGTAGGAATTGATGCGGATCATGAGCAATCAATTTTTCGAAAATTTGAATAAGATTAGATTTCGTCGCTACTGGTACATTGACGATATCTTTTAACTCAGGCTTGAAAGCATTGTAATACTGACGGAAAAAACGCTCTTGTACCCCATAATCATCCCCTAAGGCTTCCATCACTTTGGTCCAGCTGATAAAAGACTTATCAATACTACCCGGCTCAATCTGTTCGATCTTCGCCAGTAGCTTGTTTTTCATCAAATCAATCGCGGTAAGAGGCACCCCTCGATTGTTAAGTGACTCAAACAGGGTATAAGCATCTGAATGACTTGCTACCTCTATTTTTACCAGAGTAGATGCATTAACTTTATCAAGTAGCGCACTCAGTGCCTGCAATGGGGTTTCGCTCTCACTGACAAACTGTTCAATGCGCATTAAAAAATGTCGATAGGCACGAAATACCCGGCGATTACCTGCATTGGAAACCCACTCAGCTTCTTTAATAATGCCAGACTCTTTCAGCACCGCCAGGTAATCCTGCTGGTTGGCATTTTGCACTTGAGGTACTAACCGGGGCTGGTCTGCATTCTTTTTCAGCACCAGTTTATGCTTAAGGTTATACAGCTCTATCTGCTGCTCCATCTCAAGTTCAATGCCCAACAGGTTGTAGCTTGCATAAATGGCAGCTAACAATAATGACAATGTGGTCATTCGCTGTTGGCCATCCACCAACTCTAACTGCTGCAGAGCCAGCGTATCTGTACTTTGGTTGATACAGATAATCGACCCCAAGTAGTAATTAAGATCGTTTTCTAACAGATCTTCAAACAAGGCATCCCATTGCCATTTACCCCAGGTGTACTCCCGTTGGTAGCGTGGGATGGCATACACCACCCCAGCTTCAATATCCAACAAGGTTGACACCGGATAGTTGAATACTGATTTAATCATCCGTGATTTTCCTTATTTGCATGTTCGTCTCTGGCAGCTTGTTTATCTGCAAGACTGATATGGTGGTCGTTGATACGCGCGCCCTCTTTTTCACCATATTGCAGGCCCAGGTAATACCAGGGGGCCGGTTCAACATCGTTGCCCCGATCCTTACCCCACTTAATATTGGGTTTTGCTCGCAATATTCCCGCACCTTTCTTATCTACATCTGGTGCCTGCATAAATGGCCGGATATTCAGACGCACACCATCATTTAAATCCGGGTTCCAACCCATAGGCTGTTCGTATAACGGTTTCCAACGAACAAAAATGTCTAAACCACTTTTCCCTGTGATGGCATCCCCTTTGAGAATAGCTTCCAGAGTATCTTTGAGGTTTTTAGCCGCCATCAAACGACTTTCCGCACCATCAATGCCTTCTTTAAAACCGTGCTCCTGAGTACGGATCCAGTCCCCGAGATAGGTGTAAATCAGACGCTCTAAGCCCTGATAATTGAGCTTATGGTAGTTCACCAGTACCGAGAAACCATCTTTGAGACCATCCCAGATTTGCCAGATAAACGGGCGGTGCTGGAAGAGCTTGCAGTGTTGTTCAAAGAATTTATCCCGCAGCCAGGTTTCCAGACTATTACTACCGACACTGGCAAGCAGCTCACTGAGCACACTGGAGGACCAGTCCTCTTCATAGGCAGCCTGAAGCATGGCTTCCAGACGAGAAGCCGCGGCTTTTTCACCACGAAGCGCTGGCAGGCAGACAATACCGTCATCATCCACAAATTTGATCAAATCATCAGATTTGCCAAGCCAGTGAAGCATCTCATCAGCCAGCTCCATTTTCTCATCCAGCTCCGCTGGCCATCGGTAACCTAGCAGGCGAGCAACCGCAACTTGTAGCACGGTTTCATCGGTTCGTTTATCAGCAATAGCAGTCCACTTTTTACTTTCATCCCAGACTACTGAGCCGCAAGGATGGCCATGGAAGATCCATTGGGTAGGAGCATTGGTGTACGATTTTGGTAGGCCATTAGGATATTTTTCCTTTGCAACCGTTCTCCAATGAGCAAGATCAAAAGGTACCTTTACCAAAGTTGCATTTGTGACGTTTAATTTCTGATCAATCTTGCGCACAGCAATGGAATACTCTGGAGACGTGCAAAAACACCATATAGCACAGAGATCTTGTTGTTTTTTCGGAATAATTGTCGCTACATTTTGATGAAAACGCTCTTTGCCATAACTATAACAAAACAGTTGTCTCATTCGATGAACTGCAATCCCACTCAAACCAACAGCTTTTAATCCTTTTGAAGGATATGCTGTCGGGGAAGCATGCAAGGAACCTTTACCTTGTTCCCAACGAACAAGCCAAGATAGACCATCGAAGTGAGAATAATAATCAGGAGTAGCTTGTAAATATTCCCATGTTTCCTTATTTACACGCTGAACCTCCCAAAAACCGATCACATACATTGGATCATCACTACTTTGCAATCCAACCAATCCATCAGCATATTCTCCTAAAAATGAAAGAGTACTATCCTGCCCGAAGTATATTCTTGCATCTGGATTATTCAAAAGCTGAGCTTGCTCAGCACTAATTAGCTCTTCAACCATCAGTTGTTCTGACTTTTCAAATGCACTTTTGTAATCAGAAACATCTAGACCATGCAAAAAGACGCCTTGAGGTGCATAACCTCTAGTTAATGTTATCATCGCAACAAATGCGCCTGCTGCTGCGGAAGAATCAAATCCTTTTTCTCCCAATCGAGCACTCAGATTCCAAGTATCTTTGGTTAGCAATTTTTCTCTGAGTTTTTTATAGCTGTTCAAGAAAAGCCAGTTCTGCGGTAAGACGATTGCTGAAGTTCCACCTGTTGGAGAGAAATTCATACAACGCTCCAGGAACACCGTCGCCAAATCGGCTTTCGCTTCCGGAAAATAGTTTTCACAGAAGTCTTTCAACGTATCACACTGCTTGCCGCGTGCCAAATAAGGCACGTTAGTAGCCACCAAGTTATAGCTTTTAGACAACAATTTAGCAGCTACTGCCAGACCCTGAGCGGTTACCTCGGCTGTTTTAGCTTCGTCTTCGGTTGATGTTCGCGATTCAAGCAGAATTTCCCAGGGTGCAGGCTTGCCTTCAGCTTTTCCTTCGTAATATGCCGTGTTGACGTCAATCAGGCTGCCCAGTACGGGGGCGTCTTTGAAGGTTCGAGTGAACCATTTGAGCGCCTCACTAATATCTGGATTGTGTTTAGCCAGGGCCTGCCATTCCTGAGTGGCAGCACTGACATCCAGACCAGAGCAGGCAATATTCAGAGCTGGTAGACTACGATAGCCGCCAGCGCCCGGATAGCGCCAAGCCTCCAGCGCCAGCGCAAAGGCAGCAATCTCCACGCAACGGCTGTCAAGTTCAAGACCATGAAGGTTATCAAAAAGTACCTTATCAACAGCGGTTTTGGCATCAAGTCCCTCAAGCTGCATACGCATTGGTACCAACATCAGGAACAATGCGACCAGAAAATGACCTGAACCACAGCATGGATCCAGAGTTTTCAGGGCGCTGATTTCCTGTGGCCAGCCATTAAACCAGCCGCCGGCGGCTTGCCATAACTCGCCCTGCTCATCGCTGGTTTTAACAAAACGCAGATATTCCAGCGGAACACCCTCTATAGCAGCAACCTGACGCAAGGTTTTCTCATCACTTGCCGAGCGTAAATCCGCATCCGTCAGCTGTTTTTTCGCCCACCATGCACCCAGGCTGTTATCCAGCAAGAAGCTAACCATATAAGGTTCGGTAAACAGCTGCGTGACTGGGCTTAACTCATCAGCACCGATAGGAATACCCGCCGCATTCACCTCCTCTTTACGTTTGCTTTGCCAGAACTGATAACACCATCCCAAGCTATCCTGTGCCTGAAATACTTCTCCTGGCAGGGTCAGAATTAAATCTTCTAACTCGCGGATGTGGTCGACAGGGATCTGCAGCTCAAACACAGGAGAGTCAGTTCGAAATACCTGGGGTAACATTTTCTGTGCCAGCTTTCCTGCAAGTTCCCAGCCATCTTTGCAGCCTTCTTCTTGGGCATATTCCTGACACTCTGCCAGCGTGACGGCAAGGTATTTATCCAGCATTAGCAGATTGTTTTGTTCAAGAAAACGGGCAAATAACATACGATGCCAGTGCTCATAACTGACTTCTGCTCGCAGGTGTTCAGTACCCTGTGTACCATTAGATTGCAGCTTGTCACCCAACTGACGAGCATGAGCACGCAGGCGATTACGCAGTTTTCGCTCATTATCATTCAGATAAGCTGGTGCCTCCGCTGTTTCTACACCTAAACGAGTTAACGCCTCTGAGGCAGCTTTTTCTATCAGTTCACGGGCCCGAACAACGGTTTTTTCCAATTGATTTCTAAGTATTTTATCCAGCGACTGTCGCATGTAGAGCTCTTAAATGAAGTTTAATTTCTAATTATGCATTTCGATTCAAATCAGGGGCCCTGACATGATTGTCAGGGCTCAAATGCGGTGAGTAGTTATTTCAGAGAAGCGGGGCGGTTTTCTGCCAAAGCAGCCATAACGTCTTGTCGAACCTTTGCCAACCAGATATCGAGCTCCGCCTCGGTCTCAATGACTGCTCTTGGCAAATGTACGATTTGTGCCTTAGGCACCAACAAATCAACCGCATCCTGACGCATACGGCTAAAACGGCCTGCCAGGGCTGAGGTTTTATCGCTCCACTGCGCTAACGAAGTGTTTTCAATACATTCGAGTACTCTGTCATTACCGGACAAAGGTGACATTTCCAGGTTATCCAGATGGTGCTTTTTCAGCAATTGCTTCTGCTGCTCATTAGAAAGCTGGTTCCAAATTGCATCATCCTGCACATCTTTTAAGCACTCGTTATATTCGGTTTGGAAATCTTCGTACTTTTTCAAAATGGCAACGCGAATTTTTTCTATTACCTGCTTCAGCAGCGGCTGTACGGGATCGGGATCGGCCAACAGGCTTCGATTTTGCTCAATCGCATGCACTTCTTTCATTAGCTCATCAAAGCCAACTAAGTTTTGGCAAAATTTAAGCGCAGCCTTCAGTTCCCCCCAACGCGCCTGTCTGGCAGACACTTTTTCAGCAAGCCCTTTCCAACGCTCCACTTCATCGATGATGTTACTATGTCGTTCATACGCAGCCATTAACTGTTCATTGCCAGAAAGCCTTTCGACTTCGACAAGCAGCTCTGCTTTTGGCGGCAGCGGTAGTGGGGCATCTCCACCTGCTTTGCGCGCCAGTTGCTTGGCTGCTTCTATCGCATCTCGTAATTTGGATTGTTCTTCACCGTTTGTGCAGTTCAAACCAATCGCATGAATCAAACTTTTGATGCCCGCCAGCTGTCGTGGCGACAAACTAACGGTCTCAGGACGGAAGTTAGTTTGAGATACCTTGCTGCGCTCCAAACTTTTCGCATCAACTGATTTTTCCTGAGAATCACTTGCTTTCAGCGCACCGGCTGCCAACATGGCAAAGAGCCCGCCGTCAACGGTATCTTTCGGCCAGCCGAAAGGAGCTGACATAAATTTATCTCGTATCTCAGCCCCATTTTTTGCAACACCGATGTAGCGTTTAATGGCGACACAGACGGGATGCTTTTCCACTTCATCATTATGACCTACAGCTTCCAGCGCATTGGCATCAGCGAATTTACTTGCACGCTCAAATACCTTATCCCATCCTTTTTGATCTGCAGGCTTAAACTCAGTGTAGAGCCGCTCACATGCTTTCTTACCTGCATTTTGGAACTGCTCAGCTAAGGTGTCGCCAGGTACATCGCTCCCACCAGCCATTTGTACCTGGATACCATCAATAATCTCTTTCAGGATCAGTTTCTTGGTCCGCTCAGCTTCATATTTACGGTGCTCCATTGCAGCTCGAGCGTCTTTACCCGCATCTGTAGATGGTATCCCACTCACTTCCAGAGTTGTTTCAGCCGCTTTAAAATCGACGATTGCACTCAGTAGCTCATTACGGCGAATGGAGGGAACATGAATGAAAATAGTAGCGTCATCAGGATTCGCACTACGCACTGCATCCTCAAAGGCTTTTTCCTTACATTCAAGCACATGAGCATAAAGATGCTTTTTGGCATCGGCAGGAAGGTCTTGGTCGAAACAAACGGTGATCTTACGAGGTTCGTTACTAACTCCCTGAGTCACGCTACCAAACCCTAAGGCATTGTTAACACGGTTTTTGATTTCAAGGCTGCGGAACGTTTCTAAGCGTTGTGGGTTACCGCGCAGATCATTTTGTTGCTGTTTGAAAGTGTCATGCCATTGCTGGCTTTCCAGGGTTTGCAGTCGGTACTCAACGCCAGCACTAGTATTCATTGGCAGTAAGTCGCCAGCATCAACCAATTCCTGGATTAAACGTGGCAATTTTGCTCTAAGTTCGTGTTTGCCTTCGCTTAAGTGTTCCAAGAGCAAGTCAGCAAGGAAAGCTTCTGTGGAAGCAATACCGTGATTTATGTCTGTCGGTAATTTACTAATGAGAAGTATCAACGAAAGAATTCTGCCTTGCAGAACAGTATCTTCGCTACCAGCCTTGAAGCGAGCAATCTTTTCGTAGATCTCTTTACCAATAACACCAGTTTGCAGCAAATTAATCGCAATCTGCTCATAGATAAAATCAGCAGGCACTACCGATCCCAACGGCTTCAGGGCTGTTGACTTAGTCGCCTCATGCACCACTCGCAGCTGATTACGTAATTGAGATCCAGTACCGGTTTTATCCAGAGCCGGCAAAACCCGCTCCCAGAAGCGGCGACGCACTGGCAACAATGGATAGTCTGCAATCATCCATTGTTCATCGTCTTTATGAGCTTCAATAACTGAACCACTCATGTGACGGTTAATCTCACCGAGGTTGGTATGCAACACAGATTCAATCTCAGCTCTGGCTGTTTCTTTCTTCTGAAGAATAACTTTACGAATTACTGCATCAACATCAGTATCTTCTAACTGAACTGAAATCTGGAAGCGCCCCATGAGTCGTTGCAAGTTTTGCAATCCGGATAACGCACTTTGCCCAGTAGCTACGAACAACAATTTCGATTTAAGGGCTCCTGCTTTACAGCAAGTTTCTACTGTTTCTTGTACTAGATGAGCGCGATCGGGATCGTCAGCGATATATTGCTGAACTTCGTCAAGAACCACCAAAGTGAGAGGCATGTCTCCTTCATTTGACAATGCATCGACAATAGACTGAACCATTTCAGTATTAGAAACATCATCAACAATTTTGTACTGTGCGCGAAGCATATCGCGTACTTCTTTCGCATCACTGCCTAGAGATGGCAAAGCATGTAACAGCGCATTCGCCATGACTGGTGAAACATGGAGATTGCGCAGTTCTTTCTTCCACAGGTCTTCGCCTTCTTTACCTTTGGCATGCTGTTGGATATAAGCTTTAACCTGTTCAAGCACCCCTTCAGATTTTAGCCAAAGCTCGAATTGAGCAAGATGGTATTGCTCAGATAACCCTGCTGATTTAAATATAATCGCCAACAAGGCCAATCGAACTTTGTCTTCTGCCCCAGCGCCCAATGTTCCTGACGCAGCATGGAGCCCCCCCAACCGGCTCCCCAACGTCGAGAGTTCGTCGAAGTACTGCCGAACATCATCCGGTAACTCAACCAACGAGCGGGCATCTGCTCCGCTTTCCATTTTTTGATTTACCCAAAGAGTTCTTAGCATTTTCGCTAAGTGCGATTTTCCAGAACCGAAGAAGCCTGAAACCCAAACTGCGGGCTGCTCACCAGAGCTTTTAACATTTCGTAAGTAATTGCTTAGAATATCAGCCATGCCTTTGGCATAAGCCCCACTACAGACAAACGTCCGCAGCTCATAATCTAATGTTTCAAGTGCTCCTTTGGAGAGATCATCTTTTACCTCGGCCACACCGTTGTTGGCCAGTTTGCTTTCCAGAGGGTCAAGTTTATAAATTTCACGGTTTAGCATTTTTCTGTACCTGGTTAAGCTACGGTAATAGCAGTGGCTTGATATCCCCAGCCATCTTTGGCATCGAGCAGTTTGTAATTATTTTCATGATATTCTCCGGGGAAAAATACCACCAAGCGGCCCTGTACTTGAGTCGTTAAAGATTTAACTAAAGCGGAGACTGATACAAAGCCGAACATGGTCCCACATCCCATAAGAGCCACTACAGATTCAGGTGTTTGGTGCACATTAATCTGCTCATGGAGTTTCGACACAAGCTCTTCAGCAAAATAGTCATAGCTTCCTTCCAGATACTCAGGATCTTCGAAATAAGCCTCTTTGTAGTCCTGTCTGGCCATCCAGTAGGGGAACTCATTGGTCAAGTCCAACAACAGCCATGGGTGCTCGCTTTCGATGCATGCATGCTTAAATTCAGTCATGCGAGCACGAAGCTTAAGCTCATCCTCTTTGTCATATACGACAAAGATAGCTTTCTCTTCAGCTGAGATATTGTTACCCCATGGCACACTGATGTGACTGGAAAAACTTTTCAGTAATTTTGACAATCTGTCAGACATCACGTTATTCCTTAACTAGGAGATTCAGAGGTGCAAAAGACACTTCAACGACCTCACTGGCTTGTTTGAAATTAATCAGGCCGCGCAAAGTTGCTCTATATGCAAGCTCGTACAAAGTTGTTTCATCAACTGGTAATAGTTTCATCCAAAAGCTATCAAACAAACGTTTACCTGAAAGCCCCTGGAAGTGCCCAAGGAGTAGAGCATAAACCACGTTCACATACGTTACTTTTGGGTCAGTACGTTTTTTTTTAACCTTACCCGAAAGATAACCTGATTGAGTCCAGGTGCCACTAATGTTTCGAGCAAATGACTGAAGTGATGCCTGACTAAATCGATCTGGATCGTCTTTTGCTAGGTGTTCTTCCATAACGCTTCTGGGTAAGATTTGCCCAGGCTTAAGTGCCGTAATGACCCCAACAGATTCTCGAAGTAGTGGATCTCTTGCAATAGCCAATTGCAGTGCGAGTAGAGGCTGAGCTTCTTCAGATAGCTCCCAAAGTTGACGAAAAAATTTGAACAAAGGTATGTGCGGAGACATCCCATAAAGACCAACCATGTGCCGATAAGTTAGTTTCCTGGCACTAGAACTGGGTTTATGAAGAATATTGTCATCCACAATGCTTACCCTATATTCTTCTTGTAAGGTGTTCTCAGGCCGTGCCTGGAGCAATATCTTCAATTCTTTGATCATCATGCAACGCGCTGCATGAGGTCCATTTTTTCCAAACTTGAATCCATACTGAACTAACTGCTCATGGTTCATCAGGATACCTCCTCAAATCCGAGTACTAAAAGCCATTTTTGATAAAAAAACTGCTTTCGTTCTGCTTTAGCACTCAAGTATATTGTTCGTAAATATGTAAAGCCATTATCTGCAACTATCTTGATTTAACTGAATAAATGGTTACCAAAGTCGAATGGGCTAACCCTACTTTCACGATTTCTATCCAGATAATCCGCCCACCACTGTAACATCAACCTACGCTCCCCAAGATGTTCCGCCTTATGGATGTAAGCCGCACGCACAGAGTTACGTTCCTGATGGCTCATCTGCCGCTCTACTGCATCCCTCGACCACAACCCCGATTCTATCAGTGAACTACAAGCCATGGTCCTGAAACCATGCCCACAGACTTCCGTTTTTGTGTTATAGCCCATCACTCTCAGAGCCTTGTTCACTGTGTTCTCACTCATGGGTTTACGCGGATCGTGATCACCAATGAAGATCAGCTCACGGTTTCCACTCATACTTTTGATCTTTTCCAAAATGGCTAACGCCTGCCGCGACAAAGGAACAAGGTGAGGTGTCCGCATCTTCGAACCTCGCTGAGAATGTTTAACACCTTCCAGCGGCTCACGCTCACCCGGAATCGTCCACGTGGCCGTTTCAAAATCTACTTCTGACCAGCGGGCAAATCGCAGCTCGCTTGAACGGATGAAAACCAATAACGTGAGTTCGACAGCCAGTCGGGTTAACGGTCTTCCAGAATAGTGATCGATACGGTGAAGCAATTCAGGTATACGATTGAGTTCCAGAGCAGCACGATGCTGTCTTTTCGCCGTAGCCACCGCACCGGCAATCTCTTGAGCGGGGTTGTAGTCGATTAATCCGCTCTGCACAGCAAAGCGCATAATCGCGGTAGTACGCTGCTGCAAACGAGCCGCAACTTCGAGTCGTCCGGAAGATTCCACCGCTTTGATGGGTACAAGCAGATCCCGAGTCTTAAGCCCCGCAATGTTCCGCTTACCGATAGCAGCAAAGAGATTATCTTCCAGGCTTTTCAATACACGAGCGCTATGCGATGCCGACCATTTTTGATTACTGGCGTGCCATTCTCTGGCAACCACTTCAAACGTTATTGCCTCTTGCTCCTGCTCTACCTTAACGGCTTTCTTGTTCTCACTGGGATCGACGCCATGAGCTAACAGCTTACGGGCTTCATCCCGGCGCGCCCTGGCATCCGCCAGCGAAACCTCAGGGTATTTCCCCAGCGCCAGCATCTTCTCTTTGCCACCGAAGCGATAACGTAGCCGCCAGTATTTGGAGCCGTTAGGGTGAACCAGCAAAACCATACCGTCGCCGTCAGTAAGTTTATAGGCTTTTGCTTCAGGCTTAGCCGAACGAACCTTCACATCACTTAGAGCCATGATGAGTATCCTTTCAAGGATTCTGTGTGGGTACAAACATTATCGAACCGGGATATACCCGCAGTTGTACCCACATCAGTAAGTTGATGTAGATTGAATCAGGTTGACTTAGGTTGAGTGAAAAAGCGAGGAAAGCCTTGCGCATACTGGATTTCAGGCACAAAAAAAGACGTCCGTTGACGTCTATTGATGTTCCGATGGTGCCGAAGGCCGGACTCGAACCGGCACGTATTTCTACGGTTGATTTTGAATCAACTGCGTCTACCGATTTCGCCACTTCGGCACTGAAGGGGATGCGGAAACGTTGTGGATTATACCTGTCGCGCGCCGCCATGCAAGCGACGACGCGCTAAACCCGCGCTAAGTGCCCAAAAAACCAGCGTCCTTCGTCACTCCAGCTCAGACACCGCCAGCCGAATCACCCCCGCCGCCTTCTTCTCCGGTAGCGCCAGCACCTTCGCCCACATCTCCTGCACCATATCGCAGGAGAGCTTCTCCTTGCCAGCCGCCTTCTCCGGCATCTGCAGCAGCTGGATGTCCTCGCCGTACTTATCGGCAAGCGCCTTCATAATCGGCCGCACGTCCTCGACAGCCGCCTCGCGTTCGGCCGGGGTCACGGTGTGGCGGTTTTTGCCGTAGGCCGCGCGCATCATGTCGGCGTCGGCCTGCATGCGCCGCGCCATCAGGTCTTTATCCAGCATGCGCATCGGGTTCACGCCGCCCTTCACCGTCGGGTAGAGGAAGCGGAAGCAAGCGTCGTCGCTCACCTTCTGGATGGCGGCGGTCTGCTCCATGTTGATGGTCATGTAGTTCACCACGTTGGCGTCCGGGGCGCTTTGCAGGCGCGACATCTGCAGATGCAGGATCTGCGGCTGGATGGTGTCGATAATCTGCTGCTCCGGCTCGCCCGCTTTTTGCAGGGCGGCCATCTGGTCGAGGATGCGCTGATGCAGCGCGGGCTCCTGCTCCTTAATCACCTGCCAGGCGGGCATCGCGTTAAGGGCGGTATCCATCTGCTGTTCAGGGGCGCGCTGCCTGTCGAAGAACACCCAGAACGCCACGGCGGCGGCCACCACAACAACCATCACGGTACGGGTCCACGTTTTATTCATCTCGCATCCTTAACCTTGAGTTGTGCCGGTTTACACCGGCACGCCGCTGTGGAAGCGAAACTCGTGGTCCGGTGTCGAGATAAGTGTGGCTTCAATTTCGCCAAAAAGCTGTATGCGCGGTGAGATATCGTCGTCGCTCACCTGCTGGGCCAGCGTCAGGTAGTCCTGATAATGGCGCGCTTCCGAGCGCAGCAGCGAGAGATAGAACTTCTGCAGGTCGTCGTCGAGGAACGGGGCCAGCGCGGCGAAGCGTTCGCAGGAGCGGGCTTCGATGTAGGCGCCGCAGATCAGCTTGTCGATCAGCGTCAGCGGCTCGTGGGTGCGCACGTCCTTCAGCATCCCTTTGGCGTAGCGGCTGGCGGTGATTTTGACATACGGAATGTCGCGGGCCAGCATCGCCTCGCGCACCTGCCAGAAGTGGTGCAGCTCCTCTTTGATCAGCAGCACCATGCTGTCGATGAGCGCCTGGCCCCACGGGTCGTCGGTTTTGGGCATCACGCTTTTGCCAATCTGCCTGTGCAGGGCGATGAAGTCCGGCTCCGGGCCGTCGCGGAAGGTGAACTGTTCGTAGGGTTTGAGCCAGTCGAGCAGCGCGTCGGCACCGCTTTCGTCGGCGACGTATTTACGCACCAGCAGCAGCGCGGTCTGGGCGGCCTTGAGCTCGCACACCATGTGGTCGGTGAGCAGCAGCGGCAGGTTCGCGGGGTCGCGGGCTTTATCAATCCATGCTTGCGGGGTCGGGCACTGGAGGAAGTTGAGTACGGGGGCGAGTATCTGCGGGTAATCCATGGTTCTGCCTTGAAAAAGCGGTGGCGTGCGCCACCGCCTGAAACGCTTAGTGACGCACGCCGTCGTCGTCTTCGTCGACGTAATCTTCGTCGTCGCCTTCTTCGCCGTCTTCACCGTTCGGATCTTCGAAGTAGGTTCCCCAGCCGTCGTATTCCACTTCAAACTTCTCGGCCAGGTTCATCAGCTGTTCTACCTGCACGTCGATCAGCTCCGCCTTCAGCGCGCCTTCGCTCAGGATGTCGCAGCAGATGACGGTGTCGCCCTCTTCCACTTCCAGCTCTTCCGGCTCTGTCACTTCGTAACCCAGCTTGAAGGCTTCCACGGCCAGTTTTTCCAGCGCCTCGAAATCGTCAGCAGAGAAATGGTGCTCGATGGTGTACAGCGCGTCCGGATCGCTACCGTCTTCCAGCAGTTCTTCAATAATAAGACGCGTCTCTTCGCGTTGCTCTTCCAGGTGTTCCGGGTTTGCCATGGCTCAATCCTCTTTAAAGTGCGGCAGATACTTCTATTTTCACACACGGACGGGTTTGCCTCCACCTTTGTAAGAAAGAATTGTGAAACGGGGTTGCAAATGAATAATTACACATATAAAGTGAATTTTAATTCAATAAGTGGCGTTCGCCATGCGAGGATAAAATGTCCGATTTATACAAGAAACACTTTCTGAAATTGCTCGACTTTACCCCTGCACAGTTCACTTCTCTGCTGACCCTTGCCGCACAGCTCAAAGCCGATAAAAAAAATGGCAAGGAAGTACAGAAGCTTACCGGTAAAAACATCGCGCTCATCTTCGAAAAAGACTCGACCCGTACACGTTGCTCTTTCGAAGTTGCCGCATTTGACCAGGGCGCGCGCGTCACCTATTTAGGACCGAGCGGCAGCCAGATTGGGCATAAAGAGTCAATTAAGGACACCGCGCGGGTTCTCGGGCGGATGTACGACGGCATTCAGTATCGCGGCCACGGCCAGGAAGTGGTCGAGACGCTGGCGCAGTACGCGGGCGTGCCGGTGTGGAACGGGCTGACCAACGAGTTCCACCCGACGCAGCTGCTGGCGGACCTGCTGACCATGCAGGAGCACCTGCCGGGCAAGGCGTTTAACGAGATGACGCTGGTGTACGCGGGCGACGCGCGCAACAACATGGGCAACTCGATGCTGGAAGCGGCGGCGCTGACCGGGCTGGATCTGCGCCTGGTGGCCCCGAAAGCCTGCTGGCCGGAAGAGAGCCTGGTGGCGGAGTGCAGCGCGCTGGCGGAGAAGCACGGCGGGAAGATCACGCTGACGGAAGACGTGGCGGCAGGCGTTAAGGGCGCGGACTTTATCTATACCGACGTCTGGGTGTCGATGGGCGAAGCCAAAGAGAAGTGGGCGGAGCGGATTGCGCTGCTGCGCGGGTATCAGGTGAATGCCCGGATGATGGCGCTGACCGGCAACCCGAACGTGAAGTTCCTGCACTGTCTGCCGGCGTTCCATGACGACCAGACCACGCTCGGCAAGCAGATGGCGAAGGACTTCGATCTGCACGGCGGGATGGAGGTGACGGACGAGGTGTTTGAGTCGGCGGCGAGCATCGTGTTCGACCAGGCGGAAAACCGGATGCATACGATTAAGGCGGTGATGGTGGCGACGCTTGGGGAGTGATTGGGTCCTCTGAGCGCGGGTGCCCTCACCCCGGCCCTCTCCCACAGGGAGAGGGAGTAAACCCGTTTAGCCGATCAGCATCTTCACCACAACCTTACGCACTTGCGCAGGTGCCCCCACCGCGCACAGCGGCTTATGCACTTCACCCGGCCAAAACACCACAAAATCCCCTTCGCTCAGCACCACGGTTTTCTCCTGCTCGCCTTCCGGCAGGAAGGCAATGTCTTTGTCCGCCAGCCAGTCGGTGTCCGGCACGCCATGCGGCAGGGTGCTGAACGTCATCCCTTCCTGGCCCTTCATCACGATCTGAATATCCAGATAGCGCGCGTGGTACTCGGCTCGGCGCTCGGCAAACGGCTGGGTCATGTCTTCAGAGACCAGATAAAACAGGCTGTTGCCGTTGATGTCGTGTTTACCGAGCGGCGTGGCGCCGGTGACGTGGGCTTTAACGTGCTCAATCGCCTGGCGCAGATCGTCAGGCAGCCAGGACTGCAGATGGTGGATGTTGCCGATAATCATGTTTCAATCCTCAATATAAAACGATGTTTCATTTTCATCTTTTATACGAGAATCCCGGCTGCCATACCAGCCCTTTTTCGAAGAGGTTTGCGCGAGCGCATGTTTATCGGGAAAGGTGTTAATTCTCTGTTAATCCTGCTCAGGCAATTATGCAGGGGTTATGCATAACCTCGATCAGCGCTTATCACACGACTGTTCTAACCCCTTGATCATGCTCTCTAATTAACAAAACCCGTTGCCGCCTCACACTTTACTGTTTTGATAATTTGCTCTAAAAAACCATAATTATTTATTGATTTTTCTTAAGTCAAAAATAGTTAATTACGTTAATTGCATAGCCATTCTTGCGCATGATTTTTATCATTTAAAATCAGTCACATAACAAGATATTTCAAAATATTAAAATCTACAAAATAATAACAACCTAAAATAATGCCACCGGATCCTGCTTAGCTATTCATCCTTCAATAATATGAAATTAATCATTATCTGATGCGAATCATGCAAATGAAAACAAACCCCTTAATATCCGGTTTCGCGTGAGCAACATCACAATACGGATTATTTAACTGCCTAGTATGAATCACGAAATCAATTGAGCTTAGCCGCCATGCAATTAAATACATCACATGGCGCATGCCCTTTTTATTCTGAAAAACAGTTAAAGGAATAATTATGGAAAAGCATTACGTCGGTTCTGAAATTGGTCAATTGCGTAGCGTTATGCTGCACCGCCCAAATTTAAGTCTGAAACGTTTAACGCCATCAAACTGCCAGGAGCTGCTTTTTGATGACGTGCTCTCGGTTGAACGGGCGGGTGAGGAGCATGACATCTTCGCAAACACGCTGCGCGAGCAGGGTGTGGAAGTCCTGCTGTTGACCGACCTTCTGACACAAACCGTTGATATTTCAGAAGCGAAAGCCTGGCTGCTGGATACGCAAATCTCGGACTACCGCCTCGGGCCGACCTTTGCCGGCGACGTGCGCGGCTGGCTGGCGGATATGCCGCACCGCGAACTGGCGCGCAGACTGAGCGGCGGATTAACCTACGGGGAAATTCCGGCGGCCATTAAAAATATGGTAGTCGATACCCACACGGCGAATGATTTTATTATGAAGCCGCTGCCGAACCATTTATTTACCCGCGATACCTCGTGCTGGATTTATAACGGCGTTTCTATTAACCCGATGGCAAAAGCTGCGCGCCAGCGTGAAACAAATAACCTGCGGGCAATATATCGCTGGCATCCGGCGTTTGCCGACGGCGATTTTATTAAGTATTTCGGCGACGAGAATATTAATTACGACCACGCCACCCTAGAAGGCGGCGACGTATTGGTTATTGGACGCGGAGCGGTCCTGATCGGCATGTCCGAGCGCACGACGCCGCAGGGCGTGGAGTTCCTCGCCAACAGCCTGTTCAAACACCGTCAGGCCGAGCGCGTGATCGCCGTGGAGCTGCCAAAACACCGCTCCTGCATGCACCTCGACACCGTCATGACCCACATCGACGTGGACACCTTCTCCGTTTATCCGGAAGTGGTGCGCAAGGACGCCCAGTGCTGGACGCTCACCCCGGACGGACGCGGCGGCCTGCTGCGCACGCAGGAAACCGACCTGCTGCACGCCATCGAGAAGGCGCTCGGCATTAGCCAGGTGCGCCTGATCACCACCGGCGGCGACGCCTTTGAAGCGGAACGCGAGCAGTGGAACGACGCCAACAACGTGCTGACCATTCGCCCGGGCGTGGTGATCGGCTACGAGCGCAACGTCTGGACCAACGAGAAGTACGACAAAGCGGGCATCACCGTGCTGCCCATCCCTGGCGACGAACTCGGACGCGGCCGCGGCGGCGCGCGCTGCATGAGCTGCCCGCTGGAACGTGACGGAATTTAAAGGAGCCATCATGGAACGAAAACCCACTCTGGTTGTGGCGCTCGGCGGCAACGCGCTGCTCAAGCGCGGCGAGCCGCTGGAAGCGGAGATCCAGCGCCAGAACATCGAGCAGGCCGCCCGCACCATCGCCGGGCTGACGGCACAGTGGCGCGTGGTGCTGGTGCACGGCAACGGGCCGCAGGTCGGGCTGCTGGCGCTGCAGAACAGCGCCTACGACAAAGTGACGCCCTACCCGCTGGACGTTCTCGGCGCCGAAAGCCAGGGAATGATCGGCTACATGCTTCAGCAGGCGCTGAAAAACAATCTGCCGCAGCGCGAGGTGAGCGTCCTGCTCACGCAGGTGGAAGTGGACCCCGCCGACCCGGCCTTCCGCAACCCGACCAAGTACATCGGCCCGGTGTACAGCGAAGCCCAGGCGAAAGCGCTGGCCGCAGAAAAAGGCTGGGTGTTCAAGGCCGACGGGAGCTACGTCCGCCGCGTGGTGCCGTCGCCGCAGCCGAAGCGCATCGTCGAGAGCGACGCCATCACGGCGCTTATTCAGCGTGACCACCTGGTGATCTGCAACGGCGGCGGCGGCGTGCCGGTGGTGGAGAACGCCAACGGCTATCGCGGGATTGAGGCGGTGATCGACAAAGACCTCTCCGCCGCACTCCTGGCGAGGCAAATCGAGGCCGACGCCCTGCTGATTTTGACCGATGCCGACGCGGTGTACCTCGACTGGGGCAAGCCGACCCAGCGCCCGCTGGCGCAGGTGACGCCGGAGCTGCTCAGAGGCATGCAGTTCGACGCCGGATCGATGGGGCCGAAAGTGGCCGCCTGCCGCGAGTTTGTTGAAGCCTGCAACGGCATTGCCGGGATCGGCGCGCTGGCCGACGGCGCGGAGATCCTGGCAGGCGAGAAAGGCACGTTGATTCGCAATTGAGTCGTTTTCCCCTCACCCTAACCCTCTCCCGGAGGGAGAGGGGACGTAAACCTGGGGTGAGTGCATCAGACAGCTAAATTTTAAAAAGGATTTCCCACATGACCATTAACCTGAAAAACCGCAACTTCCTGAAACTGCTGGACTACACCCCGGCGGAGATCCAGTACCTGATCGACCTCGCCATCGAGCTGAAGGCCGCCAAAAAAGCCGGGCGTGAGAAGCAAACCCTGGCCGGGAAAAACATCGCCCTGATCTTTGAAAAAACCTCCACCCGCACCCGCTGCGCCTTCGAAGTGGGCGCGTTCGACCAGGGCGCGCAGGTCACCTACCTCGGCCCAAGCGGATCGCAAATTGGTCATAAAGAGTCGATGAAAGACACCGCCCGCGTATTAGGCCGCATGTATGACGGCATCGAATACCGCGGCTACGGCCAGGCCATCGTCGAAGAGCTGGGCGAATACGCGGGCGTGCCGGTCTGGAACGGCCTGACCGACGAGTTCCACCCAACCCAAATCCTCGCCGACCTGATGACCATGCTGGAGCACGCGCCGGGCAAAACCCTGCCGGAGCTAAGCTTTGCCTACCTGGGCGATGCGCGCAACAACATGGGCAACTCGCTGATGGTCGGCGCGGCCAAGATGGGGATGGATATCCGCCTCGTCGCGCCGAAATCCTTCTGGCCGGAAGCCGGGCTGGTTGAGCAGTGCCGCGCCATCGCGAAAGAGACGGGCGCGCGCATCACTCTCACCGACGACGTGGAAGAAGGCGTGCGGGGCACCGATTTTCTCTACACCGACGTGTGGGTCTCCATGGGCGAGCCGAAGGAGGCCTGGGCCGAGCGCGTCAGCCTGATGAAGCCGTATCAAATCAACGCGGACGTGATGAAAGCCACCGGCAACCCGAACGTCAAGTTCATGCACTGCCTGCCGGCGTTCCACAACGAGCACACCAAAGTGGGCCGCGAGATCGAGATGGCGTACGGCCTGAAGGGGCTGGAGGTGACGGAAGAGGTCTTCGAATCACCGAACTCCATCGTCTTCGACGAAGCAGAGAACCGCATGCACACCATTAAAGCGGTCATGGTGGCGACACTCGGCGACTAATCACCGCCCGGCGCGCCGCGGGGTGCGCCGGGTTAAGGAGCACATCATGGGCAAGTTTAAGTTTCCCTCCGCTTACACCATTCTCTTTTTTCTGATTGCCGTTGTGGCGGCGCTGAGCTGGGTCGTCCCTGCCGGTCAGTACCAGATGGCGATGAACGAAACCCTCGGTAAAGAAGTCCCGATTGCCGGAACGTACGCCCACGTGGCGGCGCATCCGCAGGGGCTGGTTTCCGTCCTGATGGCGCCCATCGCCGGGCTGTACGATCCGGTTTCCGGTCAGGCCGGGGCGATCGACGTGGCGCTGTTTATCCTGATCATCGGTGGATTCCTCGGGATCGTCACCAAAACCGGGGCGATTGACGCCGGGATCGAGCGCGTCACCACCCGGCTGCGCGGGCGCGAGGAGTGGATGATCCCGATCCTGATGGCGCTGTTTGCCGCAGGCGGCACGATTTACGGCATGGCCGAAGAGTCGCTGCCGTTCTACACCCTGCTGGTACCGGTGATGCTGGCCGCGCGCTTCGATCCGGTTGTCGCCGCCTCCACCGTGCTGCTCGGGGCGGGGATCGGCACGCTTGGCTCTACCATCAACCCGTTCGCAACGGTGATCGCCGCCAACGCCGCCGGGATCCCCTTCACCAACGGTATCGCCCTGCGCGTGGCGCTGCTGGTCATCGGCTGGATCATCTGCGTGGCGTGGGTGATGCGCTACGCCCGCAAGGTGCGCCAGGATCCGTCGCTGTCGATCGTAGCGGATAAACAGGAAGAGAACCGCACCCACTTCCTCGGCAACAAAGGCGAACAGTCGCTGGAATTTACCCCGGTCCGCAAAATCATCCTGGTGATTTTCGCCCTCGCCTTCGCGGTAATGATCTACGGCGTGGCGGTGCTGGGCTGGTGGATGGCGGAGATCTCGGCGGTGTTTCTCGCCAGCGCGATTATCGTCGGCCTGATTGCCCGCATGAGCGAAGAGGAGCTGACGTCGACGTTTATCAACGGCGCGCGAGATTTGCTGGGCGTCGCGCTGATTATCGGCATCGCGCGCGGTATCGTAGTGATCATGGATAAGGGCATGATTACCCACACCATTTTGCACAGCGCGGAAGGGTTGGTCAGCGGGTTGTCCACGGTGGCGTTCATCAACGTGATGTACTGGCTGGAGGTCGTGCTGTCGTTTCTTGTGCCTTCTTCGTCCGGCCTGGCCGTTCTGACGATGCCGATCATGGCGCCGCTTGCCGATTTCGCTAACGTCAACCGCGACCTGGTGGTTACGGCTTACCAGTCGGCCTCCGGCATCGTTAACCTGGTCACTCCCACCTCTGCCGTCGTGATGGGCGGGCTGGCTATCGCCCGCGTGCCCTACGTGCGTTATCTGAAATGGGTGGCGCCGCTGCTGGGGATATTAACGGTGGTGATTATGGCGGCGTTAAGCCTGGGGGCGTTGTTGTGACGTTTTGAAGTTGTAGGCCCGGTAAGCGTAGCGCCACCGGGCGTTTTGTTTCAGCCACTTACATGGGAAATAGTTATGACGGAATATGGTGATTACTCTCCAAAAGAACAGCTTCAGCTGACGGTCTGCCAGCGTCTGATCGCAGAAAAGAGTTATCTCTCTCAGGAGGAGATCCGCCGGGATTTGCAGGAGCGTGGTTTTGAGACCATCAGCCAGTCCACCGTTTCACGTCTGCTTAAATTGCTCGGTGTCATAAAAATTCGAAATGCCAAAGGGCTAAAGATTTATTCGCTGAATCCCCAGCTGCGCCCTGCCCCCGACGCCGCGCGTACCGTGTCCGAAATGGTGGTCAGCGTCGAGCACAATAGCGAGTTTATCCTTGTTCATACCGTCGCCGGATATGGCCGCGCGGTGGCGCGTATTCTGGATTATCACCAGCTACCGGAAATTTTAGGCGTGGTGGCTGGCAGCAGTATCGTCTGGGTCGCGCCCCGGGTCGTGAAGCGCACCGCGCTGGTGCATAAGCAAATTAATTATTTACTCAGAACGCATTAATATTCATAAAGAACCGTTTGCATTGAGTAAAGTGTGCATTAAATCGCTTGATCCGAAAAGCGAGCTGCGTATAATGCCCGACAATTTGCCGGGAGGAAGCATGGTCAAGCGTGTACGACATAACGTCTTACCGCGTCTGAAATCAGACGCTGGCCTGCCGTTTTTCTTCCCGTTGCTAAACCTATTCCCAGAGCCCCTCATTTGAGGGGCTTTTTTTTGCCCGGCGTCAGGAGATAAACATGAATCCGCTTTATCAAAAACACATCATTTCCATAAACGACCTCAGCCGCGAAGAGCTGGAACTGGTTCTGGAAACCGCGGCAAAACTGAAGGCCAATCCGCAACCGGAGCTGCTGAAGCACAAGGTGATTGCGAGCTGCTTCTTCGAAGCCTCGACCCGCACCCGCCTCTCCTTTGAGACCTCCATGCACCGCCTGGGCGCGAGCGTGGTGGGCTTCTCGGACAGCAGCAACACGTCGCTGGGTAAAAAAGGCGAGACCCTGGCGGATACCATTTCAGTGATCAGCACGTACGTCGACGCGATTGTGATGCGTCATCCGCAGGAGGGCGCGGCGCGTCTGGCGACCGAGTTTTCCGGCGGCATTCCGGTACTGAACGCCGGTGACGGTGCCAACCAGCACCCGACGCAGACCCTGCTGGATCTGTTCACCATTCAGGAGACGCAGGGCAAGCTCGAGAACCTGAATATCGCCATGGTCGGCGACCTGAAATATGGCCGCACCGTCCACTCCCTGACCCAGGCGCTGGCGAAATTTAACGGCAACCGCTTCTTCTTCATCGCGCCTGACGCGCTGGCGATGCCGCAGTACATTCTCGACATGCTGGACGAAAAAGGCATTCAGTGGAGCCTGCACGCCAGCATTGAAGAGGTGGTGGGCAACGTGGATATTCTCTATATGACCCGCGTGCAAAAAGAGCGCCTGGACCCGTCCGAATACGCCAACGTGAAGGCGCAGTTCGTGCTGCGCGCCAGCGACCTTGAGGGCGCGCGCGACAACATGAAGGTGCTGCATCCGCTGCCGCGCATCGATGAGATCGCCACAGACGTGGATAAAACGCCGCACGCCTGGTACTTCCAGCAGGCCGGAAACGGCATCTTCGCCCGCCAGGCGTTACTGGCACTGGTTCTGAATCGCGAATTGGCACTGTAAGGGGAAACGACCATGACACACGATAACAAACTCCAGGTTGAAGCCATCAAGCGTGGCACCGTGATTGACCACATCCCTGCGCAGGTGGGCTTTAAGCTGCTGACGCTGTTCAAACTGACCGAAACCGACCAGCGCATCACCATCGGCCTGAACCTGCCGTCAGGCGAAATGGGCCGCAAGGACCTGATTAAAATCGAGAATACCTTCCTGACCGACGAGCAGGTTAACCAGCTGTCGCTGTACGCGCCGGACGCTACCGTCAACCGCATCGACGAGTATGAAGTGGTGGGCAAATCCCGCCCGAGCCTGCCGGATCGCATCGAAAGCGTGCTGGTCTGCCCGAACAGCAACTGCATCAGCCATGCTGAGCCGGTTTCCTCCAGCTTTGCAGTGAAAAAACGCGCCGATGACATCGCGCTCAAATGCAAATACTGCGAAAAAGAGTTTTCTCATTATGTGGTGCTGGCCAACTAATTGAGGTTGGTAAAGGATCCCGGCCTCCCTATAATGGCCGGGACTCTTAAATCAGCTGTTATTCTGGAGAAATCATGACCAAAGTACTCGCGACGGAAAATGCACCAGCGGCTATCGGCCCCTACGTTCAGGGCGTTGATCTGGGCAGCATGATCATCACCTCTGGCCAGATCCCGGTGAACCCAAAAACCGGTGAAGTACCGGCCGACGTGGCGGCACAGGCGCGTCAGTCGCTGGAAAACGTGCAGGCGATCGTGGAATCCGCGGGCCTGAAAGTGGGCGACATCGTGAAAACCACCGTTTTCGTGAAGGATCTGAACGATTTCGCGACCGTTAACGCCACCTACGAAGCGTTCTTCACCGAGCACAACGCCACCTTCCCGGCGCGCTCCTGCGTGGAAGTAGCCCGTCTGCCAAAAGACGTGAAAATTGAAATCGAAGCGATTGCCGTACGTCGTTAATCTGTTTCAGTAAATACAGGGCAGCTCAGGCTGCCTTTTATTTCGCCTATTTTTATCCTCGCGTTAAAATGACCTTCCCCCCGTCCATAAATACACTCACGCGGTATATTGATTATTATGGACAGAGAATGAAACTTTCAAAAATTGCGCTGGCGATAGCGGCATTGACCGTTACCTCTTCCGCACTGGCCCATGGCTATATTGAATCTCCAGCCAGCCGCGCCTATATGTGCAAGCTCGGCCAAAATATCGATTGTGGTTTAGTACAGTACGAACCGCAGAGTGTAGAAAAAATTTCCGGTTTCCCGGCTGGCGCTATGCCGCCGGATGGGCAACTCGCCAGTGCCGGCATTGCCCAGTATTCTCAACTGGATAAACAGAGCCTGAATGCCTGGACAAAAACGCCGATGACGGCAGGGCCGCATCAATTTGTCTGGCACCATACCGCCCCACACAAAACCGCCAACTGGCGTTATTACATCACTAAGCAAAACTGGGATCCGAATAAACCCCTGACCCGCGCTCAGTTTGAATCTACCCCATTCTGTACTGTAAACGGGAATGGCCTTGCCCCCGCGATGACGCAGTCCATGAATTGTAATGTTCCTGAACGCACCGGATATCAGGTCATTTATGGCGTGTGGGAAATTGCCGATACGGCAAACAGTTTCTATCAGGCTATTGATGTTGATTTTGGTAATAGCGCAAGCACCTCGACTGACGAGGCGACAGCGGGCGTATCGGAGTGGAGCAAAATGATCTCCGGCCAAATCGCGGGCAATAACCTCCATACGGGCGACAAAATCATTGCACGCTTCTTCGACGCTAACGGGGAAGTTGCCGCCCTGCGTACCGAGTTGACCATCGGCTCGGCTACCCAAGGGGATGCAAACCAGTGGTCATACGATCTGGCGCAGAAGATCAACGCCGAGCACAGCGACGTTCGCGTCGGGGTGAAGGATGAAGCGGGTGAAATCAACCCGGTTCACGGCGCGAACAGCGTATTCGTGAAGGACGGCAGCACGCTGCAGTCCGTCGCGATTTCGTATGAAGAGCAGAAAGCGGAAGTGAATGAAACGATTGCCGTTTCTAACCTGCAGTACAGCAAAATCGAACATGACAGCGCGACCGTGACGTTCCACGTGAGCACCAAAGGCGACGTGAATATGGAAGCACACGTGATGAACCACAGCGGTGCGGAAAAAGGCTATCTGAAACAGGAGATGAACAACGCCAGCCAGGACGTGACCATGACCCTGAATGACGTGACACCGGGCCACCACATGCTGAAATACTACGCCACCAACAAAGACGGCACCCTGTTTGCCCAGGACGTGCTGAACCTGATGCTGGAAGGCGAAGCGGCGGCGGACAACGCCGGTCAGCATGACTATATCTTCCCGGACAATGTCGCGTCTTACAAAGCAGGTACCGTAGTGTTACAGCCTAAAGACGGTAAGACCTACGAGTGTAAACCTTTCCCGTACAGCGGTTACTGCATGCAGTACAGCAGAACGTCTACCCAGTTTGAGCCAGGCGTTGGCACACACTGGAAAGAGGCGTGGGTGTTGAAGAACTGAGTTGCCTTTACGCCCGGCGGCACATAGTTTTCCGGGGCGAACCGGCACGTAGGCCCGGCCAACCAAGTGCCCCCCGGGGCGTTTTTTTTTTTACCCCGGCGCCCGCCCCAGCGGCGCCCGCG